>JBGVPY010000045.1:0-2292 GCA_045127235.1 Eubacteriales bacterium | reverse complement strand
GCTACGTTTGATTTTATTGTTGATATTTCACCCTCTACATAGCTTTGAATTTGTGCTGCGTTATCAGTTAGCTTTGATAACAAATACTGGTTATTATCGTTCGTTTCACTAGCAAGGATGTCTTCACCCTCTCTAAACGTCTTTAGTACATCTGCCATATTTTAAACCTCATAAATTAGTTGCTAATTTCAGATTAGAGGTTTTTAAAACGGACATTAAAAAGCCCCAGTATTAAACTAGGGCTTTATTTTTTATCTGAATCCTACATTGTTATCTTGGTATTTTGAATCGTAACGGTCGTATTCAGTTTTTGGTCTGTCATAATTACGATAATCATTTCTGTAATCGTCATAATCGTTCATTCGTTCATTCCTATAACGTCTAACCCCTCTACGATTTTCTTCGTCATAATTATCGTATTCATCATAATAACTTTGTGAACCACGCATTTTATGCTTGTGCTTGCTATATTCTGCACCTCGGTACATTTTGGTTTCTTCGTCTTTATCTTCAAGTAAGCATTTTGCAATTTTGATATAAAAACTCATATCAGTATATTCTTTGCAACATTTGGCATATAACATATTTACTAAATACGCAAAGTCATATTTTGTGTAATCCACATTGTGAAAGTCAACCTTTGACCATTTCTCTAGTTCGTCAGGTTTCCACCTTTCACCACGACCCTTGTCATTAGCCCATTTTAAACGCTGAACAAGTTCGTCATATTTGCCCCTATCTGCAATATGTCCGTCTTCTTCCATTGTTTCTAATAACCCCTCAACCATTTCAGGGTCTTGTTTGTACCAATGTTTTACAAGTTTTTCAATTTTTTCAGGTTTTTTCTCTAACATGTATTTGATTTTTGATGTAAATTCTTCCATTTTTACCTCCTAAATTCTTGGGTCACAAAATGGTGTATTGTGCAAAATAACGTAAGGGTCGCCAGTAGCAGGCACAATATAAGTACCTTGTGAACGTCTCGGCACTCTGTTACTTTGCAAAGGCTCTGCAAACCTGTTTAAAACGTCAACATCGACCCCATTGACGTTAATTTGTACTGGCAAAGGGTCACCCGTCACAACACTTCGGATAGTTCTAAAATTTGGAAAGTAGAAATCAAACTGCTCGTATTCGCTAATATTTGTGCTATCTGTAACAGTTAGCACCACGTTTGTCGCCGTTGCCGTAATTGTTTCTACCCTATGACAATAATTTTTCATAAAATCACCTCGTTATTTTTAACAAAGGCAGGAGGCGTTAACCTCCTACCACAAAGGGGGTTAAGCGTAATATCCATTGCATCCACATGGGTTTGCATTGTATGGTTGATAAGGGTTGCAAACTGTGTAAGCAGGTACTGGACAAGGTTTTAATTGGTTGATTAAGTAAGTGTTTTGAGAAAGTTGAGAAAGTTGAAAATCTCTTGTTTGAATATCTCTGTCTTTGTCGGCCAATTTTGCATGAAGTGATTCAATTTTGTTTTGAGTAATCAAATCACGTGTAGCGTTGCCCTCTGCATGAATAGCGTTGATAATATCGCAAGTGTTTTGGCTAGCACCATACTTAACGCCGTCAATCGCTCTTTGAGTTTCGCAACAACATTGTTGAGATGCGAAACGGTTAGCATCAATTTTGCTTGCAAGTTCGTAAGTAGTTGAGCATAAAGCGTTAGAGATGTTTTGATTTACACCGTTAATAGAGTTGTTCAAAGCAAAAGTTGAATCACAAATGCCGTTTTGAATACCCTCTAGTTTTGTTAAAATGTTTTGAGTGTTGAAGCCTTGTTGCCAACCTGCACCGTTAGCACCTCCAAAGCCACCATTACCACCCCAACCACCAAATAGGGCAAATAATACAATTAGGGCAAGCCAATCGCCACCATAGCCAAAGCCACCCATTCCCATACCACAACCCATAAAGTTAGGTCTAGTAACTGCTGAAATATCAGCTAACATTCCACCGTAATTTTCCATAGTTGTACCTCTTTCTTTTTTTTGTGTTCACTTTTCACACTTCACTTGAAGTGGTACAATCACGCTTTTAACGGTCTAGCCTCTCATAGACTTGTAAATATTGCCTAAATACGTATTTAACTCGTCAGGGCTTTTTGATTTGTATATATCCATAGCCTTTTGATAATACGGGGCATTTCCGAACTTTTGAGCCAAAAACTGTTCAGGATTATTGCTCTGCATAGCTTGCTTATACACATTATTAATCTCTTGTTGCACGTGTGGTGGCAACATATTTAAGATGTTATTCATCATCTTTAGCCACCTTTCTTGCACG
>JBGVPY010000044.1:0-2325 GCA_045127235.1 Eubacteriales bacterium | reverse complement strand
TTGCGTGTATAGATCACGTATATAGGGTGCCATATGAGAACAAGGGGAGCACAACGGAACAGCTCAAGCCGAGAGTATACCCCATCCGCGCAATTCCCCATTGCAGATGGCAACACCGTACCGAAATAAGTGGGAAGTTTGAATTAACTAAGTTAAAAACAGCTGCCCACGCAAGCCCAATCTATTATTACTCCAGTTTATTTCAAGGCTTGCTAGGTTCCTTTGCTGGCTGCCCTGTGAAACTGAGCGCAAAAAATAGAGACATATATTCCCGAGAAACAAACTTGTAATTTTTTCGAGGAAATATATGCCTCTATTTTATTTTTTGTAATATTAAAGAGGGCAGCCCCCAAAAGGACAATGTCATTAAGTTAGTTTTGTAGATTGGGTAGCCTAAAAGAATCAAGCAGGAAAGCATAGTGACTTTCCTGCTTTTTCTGTGTTTAGTGCATGCCAATAAGGCAGATTCTCATCTGCCGAAAATTAGGTGTTCATTTCAAAGAATTTATGCTACTCTATATAGGAAACCATGAAATACCTTTACTGTTAGCTTTCGTTTACGATGCCTATCAGGTCTTACAGGTATGATATTTCTTGATATAATGGTTTCCAAATTGGGTGATGTTGTTTTCCCTTGATAGAATAATCTACACATATGCGCCGCAACTGAAAAATTGGCTTTATAAGTGTATTTTCTTTGTTTATTTTCAATGACTACATGCGAGGTAATCATTTCTGCAAAGTTGTACATTATCAGATGTGCGTAGATTTCTTGATGGATACACATCACCTTTTTTGAATGAAAATTCAACATCCCAATTGTATATTTTATATCTCGAAATGATGTTTCAATCCCCCATCGTAAAGCGTATAGTTCTTTGAGTTTATTTGGTGGATATGCATCTTCATCTAAATTCGTAATCACTGTTTCATAAAGTTGATCCGTTACTTTAAATCTAACGATTCTAAAATCAAGCGTATAAAATTCAGCAGGATCGCTTCTTTTTATTTTTTGAGGCAAGTAATCGAATGTAGCTTTTCTGTAAAGATACCTATAATGATTTTTATCTTTGAACAATTCTTTTGTTTCTTTAGTTAGTTTTCTTGTCAACTTTAGCGAAATTTTTATGTCAAACTCATCAAGTTCGGGAAGAACTAATCCATCTTTGATACCACTTCTTCCATCTTTTATTCGAATTAAAAATTTCCAGCCTTTTTCTTGTATGTGAGCCATGCTGTTGTATGATTCATAGCCACGATCTGCTATAACCAATGCTTTTCTAATGTTTGAGCGATCAACCATCTCCTGTAATGAACTATGCTCATTGTAATCCATACGTCCCTGAATTACTGCATCCGTATATATTTTTTGTTTCAAATCAAAAAGAGCATTTAGGTGAAGTAGATTGTAAGGTTTTTGACCATTAGCTCCTGGATGAAATGAAGATAAGTCATAGGGATTTGTTGCTATCTGAACATCAGAACCATCGACTGCTAATATACGCATTTCGGAATCATTATCTTTAGAAATACTTGAAGTAAAGCCATCGAAAATAGCTTTGAATGCTTCGGCTTTAATTTTAGAACGTTGCTGAACAAAAGCTGATGCAGATGGAAAATCTGGTTTTGAATCAAACGCATCAATTAGTTCATTTGTAAGACTTTTACTTTCCATACCAATAATAGTTTTAACGACCGTTTCGAATGAAAGTTTTCGTTTCCTTGAAAAGTTTCTGCTTGAATCTATGCAGCCGTTGGAACATTTTTCAAGAAGATAACCTTGCGCCAAGTTGGCGCAAGGTGGTAAATATTTTCCTACAACTATATTTTTATTTTGCTCATATCTAATATCGCTATTTCAAACAGTTTTTCCAAGTGTTCTCATTTATGTGAAGTTAATATATTGATTGAACTTTGCGCCAAATTGGCGCAAGGTGTCTGGGGGTGTTAGGGGGTGTCCCCTTCGCCCAATGTCATTAAGTTAACATGATGAATTAAGATCTCAGTATTACAAAAAATACTGGGGTCTTTTTTTGTAAAAAGAGGTTGACAAGAATTCAAAAATGTGCGGCCGCTTTCGCTATTGAATGTTAATGAGGTAGCGAAAGCGGCCCTTGTAATTAAGAAAACTTGATTGCAAGGAGGTAACGCGTATGAGCAAGTATATTAACAAAGTCACAAATTCTTTGACCAAGCTTATTTCAGAGATATCTGAAAATCCCAGTCTTTTCGTTAAAAACCCAAAGACTGATTTCACAAGGAACCGAAAAATTAATTTCAAGAAATTCATTGGAATAACAATGAACTCAGGGGGCGGAACAATGA
>JBGVPY010000043.1:0-11730 GCA_045127235.1 Eubacteriales bacterium | reverse complement strand
TTATATAAATGTTGTTTTGATGGAATTCATCAATGCTTTCCATAAATCCCGCTTTTACAGGGAAATAGTAGGGATAGTCATTGTTAAATGGAATACGGTGCCAATTATAAATATGATAGCCAACAGGAAGACCAAGTCTTTTTGCAAATTCAATAGGCTTTGTTTTCCAATCATCCTCCTTTGGGGGAACAAGGCTTCTTAAGGAAATAGGAACAGGCTCGGCTAATGGGTTATCATCATTAGGCATCCAGTCCATAAGCCAAACAGGAATATCCTTGAACCACTCAGGTGTATCGTATCTGCCAATGGGAGCGTACCATTCTGCGTGGTTTTTAACATATTCCTCATATATACACGATATATCGTACCAGTCGCCATCTAAAACACGCATAACAACCTTTCCAACAGGCTCAAAGGAGTTATACGCTTTTCCCATAGAGGTGGATGGATATTCAAATGAGAAGCTTCCCTCTCCTTTTCTTAGCATATCGCATCTCATATCGCATCTTTCAGCGATAGGGGAATGAGCGGCTACATAAAGACCGTTTGATTTTTCCTTTGTAGGCTCGTAAATTCCAAGCACAGGAGAAACACAACCAAATCCGTTAGGATAATGAGAGTTCCAATGAACCTCTTTTTCGTAAGCATTATCAAAAAGCTGACCGCTTGCCTGCGCTATAAGTAAATTTGGCTTTTCATATCCAACAAATGAAATTGATGGAACAGATGCAGAGAGTACCGTGTAGTCCGCGCTGTCGTTTATAACCTGTAAGCCAAATGTAATTTCATCATTTCGGTATGCTCTTATCGTAATAATTACACGAATTGGCAAGGAACGAGGAAATGCAAAAACAATCTTAAGCTCATTTTTACCGCTCCACACATTAACATTGTCCCAGCCCTCCTCGGCTGAAAAGCACTCTACATCTCCTGTTTTGAGATTTTTTACTTTAAGCGCGGTCATAGGATTTATACAAATCTCATCTATGGGCTGATAGTCTAAAAGTGATGTTTTTGCCATTGATGCGCCATCTTTCCTTACATAAACCGCACAGGTAAGGCGACCACTTGTAATATCGTATCTATCTCCGCTTATTTTTGCAGCAGGCACGAATTTCTTCGCCGTAACGGTTGGCAATTTAGGCTTGCCCTCTCCGAAGGAAATAACAGAGGATAAAGCGTAAGCTTCATTTATCATATTTAAAAAGAAATCTATTTTTGTGCCTACATTACTTTTTAGTGAGCAAAATTCAACCTCGCCATCCCCTGAAAGATATGGAACGACCGCATTAACGCTTTTCGGTGCAAAGGCTGTGCAGCCTGCATTTGATAGCATAATATAACCGTAATCATCACATAAAGCGCCGTTCCCAAGGGTAACTTGATGAGTTATATCATTCACACCAACTGAAAAATCAGGGTTAAAGCCTTGAAATGTATTAAATTTACTTCTTTCAAGCTTTAAATCCATCCAAGACATCATATGGATAGGCAGTTGTACCTTTGATATAAAATATGTACTTACACAAAGTGCGTTATCTCCACAAATTTCAAAATTGTAGCAAGCTGTAACAGGACCTATTGGGGTGTTATTTTCATCGGTTGGACAAGCGTGAACAGTTAAAGAGCTTTCGCTTTCCTCAAATTCTAAATTTGAGCCAAGCATATTGTAATAGCCAACAGTTTTTAAGGTGTCCTTTGAGAAAAATCTGTATTCGTGCTTCCCATTTGATAATATATAAAATAAATTGCCATTTTCAAAATTTAGGCTTAATGTAAAACCGTTTTTAAATTTAAAGGATTTTAAAAATTGCATATTAAATCTCCTTTCTAAATTGCTTTGTGCTTTTGAACAGCTGTTCTAATATCCCAGTTAGACATTTCAAGCAGCCTCTTTGCCTCTTCCTCACTTACACCGATAATTTCAGTAACAATTCTTACCATACGGTTTTTAAGCTTTTCGTTTGTGGGGCGTAAATTTATCATCATATTTTCATAGACATTGCCAAGCTTTATCATTGCAACTGTGGAGAGCATATTCAAAATTATTTTTTGAGCAGTGCCCGCCTTCATTCGTGTAGAGCCTGTAATAACCTCTGCTCCTGTGTCTGTTATAATTGAAACCTTGGCATGCTTGGTTATGAGAGTGTTCTCATTAGAGGTAATTCCTATTGTTTCACAGCCAAGCTCGCTTGCATAATTAAGAGCGCCGATTATGTACTGTGCATTTCCCGATGCAGATATTCCAACCACCACATCATTTTTTGTAAGCTGCTTGTCCTTTAAATCTTGCATGCCGTTTTCATAGCTATCTTCTGCTCCCTCAGCAGCTTGAAACATGCATTTTTCTCCACCGGCAATAATGCCAATCACCATGTCCCCTGGCACTCCAAAGGTGGGTGGACATTCACTTGCATCTAAAACACCAAGTCTGCCCGATGTCCCCGCTCCAACATAGATAAGCCTGCCGCCTTGAGATAGTTTTTCTGCAATTATATCACAGGCAATTTCTATTTTTCCAAGTGCATTTCTTACAGATAATACTGCATTTTCGTTTTCCCTTTGTATGCACTCAAGCATTTCTATTGTTGTCATACGGTCAATATTTGTTGTATCAGGGTTGCGCATTTCTGTTTTTAATATTTCACGCTTGCTCATCATTAGTTCTTTTCCTCCAAAGAGCTTTTGCCAGCTCTAGTGCTCCGTTGACAGGCGGAACATCTAAAATTTGAATATTGCACCTTTTTATATCGTCTCCAAGCTCATTTGTAAGATAAGGAAGCAAAAGCGCTTGATTAGTCAAGCCTCCGCCAAGTATTACAGGAATTATTTCATTATAGTCTGTAAAATGAGAAAGGGAAGCACGAATAAGCCTTGCAATTTCAGCTATATGCTTTTTAAGTATGGAAATGGATACAGGGTCGCCCCTCTCTGCCTCCTCAAATACAATCATAGCATATGAGGACACCAGCTTATTTCCGCCGCTGTATAAATATTTAAGAAATTCACTGTTTGAATAACTAAAGGTTTCCCTTATTCTTTGGACCAAGGTTGTTTTCTCTCCTGTGCCATCATATGCGGAAAAATATGCATTTATGGCATCTCTGCCGATATGAAATGCGCTTCCGCCATTATCGAATAAATATCCCCAGCCTGCAATTCTTTTTTTTTCTTCCTTTTTAACTACATAAGCGCAAATTCCCGTTCCAAGAATCATTGTTACGCCCTCGTTTTCTCCAAGTCCGGCAGATACAATATTGTTATTATCACTACCTACATCGCAAGCGGCAAAGGACATTTTTTCAAGCATATCCTTAATTTCATTTGCGTAGCCTTCAGATGCACAGCCTGCAATTCCAGCATACACAGCCACAGATGAAAGAGGAATATCCTTACACGCCTGAATAATGCCGTCCTCAATTATTCGCTTTGCATTCTCTATACCCACGGTATTGGGATTGCACCCATCCATAAAAAGTCGGCACACTATGTTGCCATCGGGGTCGGACAACGCAAACTCCGTTTTCGTTCCGCCGCCATCAATTCCTAAATAGTATATTGTTTCATCACATCTAAATAGCTCCTCTATATTCACTCGTAATATATTAGCTACACTAAAAAGAACCTCTACCGAGGGGACGCTTCCCTCAGTTTCCCATTTACTTACTGTTTTTTCTGAATACCCTATGGCGTCAGCTAATGATTTTTGAGTTATATTGAGCTTTTTGCGTAATCTTCGTATATTTATCGAGAAAGCTTTTTCATAATTGTATTTAGCTATCATGACTTCTCCTTTTGTCTTAAACTCTATTTATCTACCACCGATAGAGATATATCTCTTTAAAACTGATATATTTATATTATATTTTGTTTTTACACACTTGTCAACCTAATAATTAGAGTATAATTTCAGCTAATATCTACTGACAGTGGAGTTTTTTGATCAAATCTGTTGAAAGTCGTTGTTAAAAAGCAACATATTCATTGATTGACATGATAAAACACTTGACTTTTTGACAAAATATGCTATAATAGATATAGAAAAGTTAGACAGCATCTTTGCGTGTTTCTGTATCAAACACGCAGGGGTGCTTTTTAGGTTTTAATAAACTAAACTTTAGAAAGGTAATCCAAATGATTAGAAAATATAAATTATCAACAGCTTTAGATATTGACGATCTTTTAATGGAATGCACAAGCTACGCTATTAAGCTTGCAAATGAAAAATACAAATTTGATCCACCTATGACAATTTACGAAAAGAAAAGTTGGGGAGAGCTTGGAACTCGTATTGACAGTATTTATCCATACTTTAAAGACCCGGAGTTTTATCGCACTCAGCCTGTTTATGAAGGCGCAAAGGAATTTGTACGTAAATTAAGCGAAATTACTGAGGTATTTGTTTGCACAGCTGTACCACCTGAGTTTATGGGCATTCGTGCTCAAAGAATAATGGAAGAATTTCCTGAAATTCCTACAGATCACATTTATATGGGCGCACGTAAGGACAATATTTATACTGATATCTTGTTCGATGATGCTCTACACAACATATTAAATTCAAATGCAAAATATCCTGTATTAATGCGCCGTCCTTGGAACCAAGAAGCAACGGGTATGCTTGCAGTAAATCATTACGATGAATTTTTAAAAATTGTAGAAATAATTGCTGAAAGCTACTCTGCTAAACCCAGTTCTCAATCCTTAGATGACTCCAATATTATCGTTTTAGTCGGTCCTTCCGGAAGTGGAAAATCAAAAATAGCTTCAAGATTTCTTGAGAAAAATAAAAATTTTGAAAAGCTTCCCAGCTACACAACAAAGGATATAACTGCTTTAGAAGACAATCACTGGTACAACTACGTATCAGTTGACGAATTTAGAAACATGTGTGATAGCGGAGAAATATTTCAGTCAACAATGTACGTAGGACATAGCTACGGGTCTAAGGCAACTGATATACAGCGTATTTTAGACAGTAATAAACGAGTTCTTACAACTATGGATATATGCGGCGCTATGTCACTTAAAACACACTATAAAAACGTAACCACTATATTCATTAAACGTGAGAAAAAAGCACTCATGGCTAATATAATCAAAAAGAACTGCTCCGTTGAGGATAAGGTTAACCGTTTAATTGCTCTTGATTACGTAGAAAAGAACGCTGCTCTGTGTGATTACATAATCAGCTTTGATGACTATGACGACGCGCTTTTACAGCTTCAGCAAATTTTGAAATAAAATTTAATTAAAATTGAGGAAAAAAGAAATGAATTACGACGTTATTATAATTGGTGCGGGACCTGGCGGAATTTTTTCTGCTTTTGAGCTTTCAAAGCTTGATCCAACACTAAAAATAGCCGTTTTCGAGGCAGGAAATTCACTAGAAAAACGCAAATGTCCCATTGACGGCAAAAAAATTAAAACTTGCATTCAATGTAAAACGTGCTCAATAATGAGTGGATTTGGTGGCGCGGGCGCTTTCTCGGACGGAAAATACAACATAACAAATGACTTTGGCGGTACTTTATATGAGTATATAGGAAAACAAAACGCTATCGAACTAATGAAATACGTTGATGATATAAATATGCAATACGGCGGAGATGGAACGAAGCTCTATTCTACATCAGGAAGCAAATTCAAGAAGCTATGCATACAAAACGATCTTCATCTTCTCGATGCGTCTGTGCGCCATTTAGGAACAGATATCAACTATGTTGTTTTAAAAAACATTTACGATTATTTAAGTACAAAAGTAGATTTTTTCTTTAACTCCCACGTAGATAGAATTGCTTATGATAACGGAAAATACCAGATATGGTCTAAAAACAAAGAGTTTTCTTCATCAAAATGTATCATTTCAGTAGGACGTAGTGGAAGTAAATGGATGGAAACTATTTGCGCTGAAATGGACATTCCAACACAATCAAACCGTGTTGATATCGGTGTTCGCGTAGAGCTTCCTGCAGAAGTATTTTCACATTTAACAGATGAGTTATATGAAAGTAAAATTGTTTACAGAACTCAAAAATACGGAGATAAGGTCAGAACGTTCTGTATGAATCCAAAAGGCGAGGTTGTAAACGAAAATACAAACGGAATAATTACCGTAAACGGACATAGCTATGAAGATCCTGAAAAGCAGACAAATAACACTAACTTTGCTCTGCTTGTAGCAAAACATTTTTCAGAGCCGTTTAAGCATTCAAATAGCTATGGTGAATCTATTGCTCGACTTAGCAATATGCTAGGCGGTGGCGTTATAGTTCAACGATTTGGAGATCTTATTCGCGGTCAACGCTCTAATATTACCAGAATAAATGAATCTTTTGTCACACCTACATTGAATGCTACTCCGGGAGATTTAAGCTTAGTTTTACCTAAGCGTATTCTTGACGGTATAATTGAAATGATTTACGCCCTTGATAAAATTGCTCCCGGAACTGCAAATGATGATACTCTACTTTACGGTGTAGAGGTTAAGTTTTACAATATGGAAGTAAAGGTTGATGAAAATCTTGAAACAAAATATAAAGGTCTTTATATCATAGGCGATGGAAGCGGAATCACACACTCACTCTCACATGCTTCTGCAAGCGGAGTATTTGTTGCAAGACAAATCGCAGAACAAAATAAATAGCACTAAAAAAGAGCCCATCGTTTACGGTAGGCTCTTTATAATTTTTTATGTCAGCTTTATTTTTTGAATAAAGCGGCAATCTTCTCAAATAAATTTTTAAAGAATTGAGCTATCTTGGCAAAAAATCCATCTGGTTCAGTTGTTGGTGGTGTATCCTGTTCTCCGTTACTGTTATCCGGATTTTCATTGTTTGAAGTATCACTATCAGATGGTAAATTCGGATCATTCGGATTTTCATCATCTGGCATATCACATGGTGGATCTATCGGCTCATCAGATGATTCAATACGAGGGATTTCTCTTTCAGTTTCTTCACTACAGCGTAAGCAAGTAGATTTTTCAATACCAGTTGATTCCGTGGTTGCTTCTACAACAACAGTCCAAGTAACATACGTATGACTTACCTCTCGCTCCTTTTCGCATCTATTACAGGTGCTATCACAATAATTACTATAAACGTGATTGATTGCTTCTCTTACGTAGCCACAAAGACCGCAATCTATATCATCGCAATCCTTAAAATAGTGACTTACATCTCGTTCTTTTCCACATTTATTGCAGATATTATCGCAATAGTTACTATAAACATGGTTGGTAGCTTCTCTTACATCTCCACACTTGTTACAATTTACATCCTCACAGCCATCAAATACATGATTACACTCTTCATCAGTTGGTGGAACAGGAGTATCAGGATTGGAAGGTGTTCCTGGATTTGAAGGTGTAGAATTCTTTGCATTACCTGAAGGTGTTGTCATGTCAGACGGAATTTCCTCGCCGAAAAGTAAGAATGCAAGCTCTGGATAGTCAACAAAAACGTTACGAGTACCTGTGATTGATTCAACAGAGTCATTACGTCCAAGCTCCCATGTATCAACAGGGTCTGCTTCAATCCATTCGAGTAATACCTCAGGACTTTCCATAACTCCGCTTGATCCCCAAGCATTGCTTAAATTCGTTGAGTTGCCCCAACGAACATAAACGTAAAGGAAGATACGAGCAACGTCTCCTCGTAGGTCATGCTCGCCATTAGACTCGCTATTAGGGAAATAGAAACCACTGCTCTTTCCGTACGCCTTGTTTCCTCTGCTTGAGTTTTCTATCATCGAGGTAGGACGAAGCATCATAATATCATTTTCACTACTTCCCTCACCCTTACTGTTTGGCCACGTATGCTCTCTATTCCATGTCGCGCCACCATCCCACGCTGGACCGATAGATACACCTGAATAGAATGAGGAAATAACACTTCCGTTATTTTCGCAGTCGGTGTATTGATAAAGCGGTTTTGTTTCATTATAGGAGGTTATCTTCTTGTGGGCAGTTGCCATAATAGAAGCAAGTTCTTTGTATAGCTGGCTTGAAGGAACGTTATTTTTGCTTGTGCTACCGTCATATGATGACATTTCTGCATACGTAACATTGTATTTACTGTAGAACAAAATCGCGTTAGGTGATAGGAAGGTCGCAACCTCCTCGCGCTCGCCCCAGTTGTAAAGATAGCTTCCTGAATACTTGTAGTCAACAGTATTGCTTGATGCACCAACATTTATAATAAATGCTGAACACATTGACAAGCACATAATGAGTGCTACAGTAAACGCTAAGCTACGCTTCATTAGTTTTTTCATAATTTATTCTCCTGCGTAATTTTTCTCTCAGCATATTATAGCATAACAGAATAATTTTTGCAAGTAATAATTTTACAGTATACGTGTTATATTGACAAACAATTCAAAGCATGGTATAATTGAAGTGGTATAAAATAAAAACTACTTAATATGAGGTAAATGTATGAAGAAAATTTTAACGGTTTTTCTCGCGCTTTTGTTGACATTTACGATTGCTTTCACTTTTGTTTCGTGCGATTCAAGCATTTTGACGGATAGTAATACGTCAAATGACACGCTAAATGATACATCAAAAGACACAAATATTGACAATACCGACACAAATATGCCAAATGACACCGAAACCGATGACGGAAGTGATGTTGGAAGCAATGACGGAAGCAACGATGTCGGCAGTAGCGACACAGACAGCAATGGTGATAACAATGATGAAGATGCTTGCATACATACCGATGATGATAAAAACGATTATTGCGACGTGTGCAACGACTATCTTATTGTTGTGATAGATTTTTATTCAATAAACGATCTTCACGGTAAGTTCTGCGATAGCACAGTACAACCGGGTGTTGACGAGCTTGGAACTTATTTTGAGCTTCGCGGCTTAGAGGATGAACATATTGTGCTTCTTTCTGCGGGAGATATGTGGCAAGGATCTGCTGAAAGCGTGCTTACAAATGGCGCAATTATGGTTGACTGGATGAATGAGCTTGGATTTGTTGCAATGACCTTAGGCAACCACGAATTTGACTGGGGCGAGGACCCAATACGAGCAAATACACAAATTGCAGATTTTCCATTTCTTGCAATAAACGTATACAATCATAGCACAGGCAAGCTTGCTGATTATTGCACGCCTTCAATTATGGTAGAACGAGGCGATATAAAGATCGGTATTATAGGTGCTATCGGCGACTGCTATGGCTCAATTTCATCAGACATGGTAACCGATGTATATTTTAAAGTTGGCGACGAGCTAACAAGCCTTGTGCAAGATGAGGCTACAAAGCTACGCGAAAACGGCGCTGACATTATTATCTATTCTCTTCACGATGACACAAACGGCGGTAATACTAACTATGATGATGCTCTATCAAACGGCTATATTGACGTAGTATTCGAGGGTCATAGCCATCAAGCCTACGTAAAGAACGGCTCAAACGGTGTTGTTCACATTCAAGGCGGCGGCGAAAACTACGGCCTTTCTCACGTGGAAATAAAAATCAATTCCCTTACCGGTAATAAGCAAATTACTGAAACGAACATTATAACAAACAGCAATTATTCATCCTTAAACGATCATGAGCCAACAGAGGAAATTGAGGATAAATATTCCGAAATAATTAACCTAGCATATACCGTTTTAGGAACTGTTTCAAAAAATTACAATTCCAATGATCTTGCAGACTACGTTGCTCAGCTCTATCTTGAGGCAGGTACTGAAAAATGGGGAGATTCCTACGACATAGTTTACGGTGGAGGCTTTATAAAGACACGCGATCCTTACGACCTTTATGCAGGAGAAAGAACGTACGCTGACCTACTTTCGCTTTTACCGTTTAACAATAATCTTGTTCTTTGCAAAATAAGTGGCTTTAACTTAAAGAGCAAGCTCATTGAAAATTCAAGTTCAAGCTATCACGGAGCAATCAAGGATGGATTTAACGTAGCTGATATAAATCCATCAGGAGTTTACTACGTTATAGTTGATACTTATACGTCGCAATATAAATACAATAATCTTACAGTTGTAGAATACTATGATGAAACAACCTATGCAAGAGATTTACTTGCTGAGGCTATTAAGGCGGGCAAGCTTGGAAGCGGCTCAACTGTTGTCAAACCAAGCGAAGTTTATCCTATAACACCCGTTTCAGAGGCTCTTTCAATCGGTGAATCACTTAAAATTGGTGGCGAAACAACCGAATATCTATACTACAAGGGCACAATTAGTAATATTGCAAATTACACATACGGCAACTGCTACTTAACAGATGAGGACGGCAACACAATTTACGTCTACGGCTTAAAGGATCAAGACGGAAATAGATATGATGCAATGCAATATTGTCCTACTGAGGGTGACGTTGTTATAATTAAATCCGTTGTGAAAAAGTACCAATACCCGTCATCAGGCGATATAGTTATTGAATTAATAAACTCCGTTGTTGTTGCAATAAATCCTTAATAAATTAAAAAAACCTCTTGAAAATTCAAGAGGTTTTTAAATTTGTACGCTCTTAACATACTTTTTTAATATCCCTCTTTATTTTTTTTATTATATATGTTATAATATAAATATCATATCATTGGAGTGTTTTTATATGGCTAAATTATACTTTAAGTACGGTGCAATGGGATCATGCAAAACTGCACAGGCATTAACAACAAAATTTAATTACGAAGAACGTGGAATGAAGGTTTGGTTAATTAAACCTGCGATTGATAATCGTGACGGCGTAAACACGGTTAAATCACGTATCGGACTATCAGCTCCATGCGAGCCAATCCAAAAATCAGTTGACTTATTTGTATCATTTACAACTGAGCATAATGATGCAGACGTTATTATTGCTGATGAATGTCAATTCTTTACAGAAAATCAAATTGACCAGCTTCGTCATATTGTAGATGAATGCGATTGCCCTGTTCTCTGCTTTGGTTTACGTACTGACTTTTTATGCCACCTTTTCCCAGGCAGCAAGCGACTTTTTGAAATTGCTGATTCAATTTCTGAAATTAAAACCATTTGCGCATGTGGCTCTAAAGCAACCGTAAATGCCAGATTAGATAAAAATATGCAGATCGTAACCGCAGGAGATCAAGTTATGATTGGCGGAAATGAAACATACGTAGCTATGTGCCACCGTTGTTGGCATGAGGCTATTCAAAAACAAAAGAAAGAAAAGGGAGATATACTATGAACATTAATGAAATTTTAAACAAATGCGACCACACTCTATTAGCTCAAGGTGCTACATGGGCAGAAATTAAAGCAATCTGTGATGATGGAATTAAATATAAGACAGCCTCTGTTTGTATTCCAGCTTCTCATGTAAAGCAAGCAAAGGAATACGTTAAGGATCAGCTTAAAATTTGTACAGTTATTGGATTTCCAAACGGTTATTCTACTACCGCAGTTAAGGTTTTTGAGTGCAAGGATGCATTAGCAAACGGAGCTGATGAAATTGACACGGTTATTAATATTGGCCATCTTAAGGACGGTAAATACGACGAAATTTTAAACGAGCTTAAAAGCTTAAAAGAAGCATGTGGCGAAAAAATCCTCAAAGTAATTATCGAAACTTGTCTTTTAACTGATGAAGAAAAAATCAAAATGTGTGAAATTGTAACTGCATCCGGTGCTGATTTTATTAAAACGTCTACAGGCTTTTCTACCGCAGGCGCTACAAAGGAAGACGTGGCTTTATTTGCAAAGCATATAGGAAGCAA
>JBGVPY010000042.1:0-2099 GCA_045127235.1 Eubacteriales bacterium | reverse complement strand
AATTCTGATAGTTCTGACAGGTTTTCCTGACAGCCATGACGCCTCAGAATGTCTGAAAAAAGACCGTGCGTCCATGTGATTCGAACTATATAAAAATCATAGCATAAGAAAAGAAGAAAAATGTAATATTTTATTTTTGCTTAAAAAAATTTTTTATATAAAAAATTAGTTCGGTGTCAGAAAAACATAAACTATTACTAAGGCAGTAAAATATCGATGTAAAATGAGCAGAATATAATATTGCTCAATATTTAAGTTAATGACATTGGATGTGAAAAATAACGAAAAATACATTTACAGTTCGCAATTTTTTTATTACTATGAAACAAAAGCTTCCGGGTAGCCAAAAAAGCGCAGACTTCCCCTATCAAGCTTTAAAATGTTTTTTGAACTTAACTGACAGCTTATGTGGCAACTACAGGAGCTTCCCAGCCAAGTGCTTTTAATTTCTTGAGATACGCATTGATTTTACGTTCTCTATTAAACTGATTATAATAATCAGCTCCCAGATCCTTGAAAACAACACCATCCTTAAGGATGTGATATATTGCAATGAGCATGGAGTGGGCAACTGCTACATATGCCCGCTTTTTGCCTCGATGAGCACTAATGCGTGCAAATTGGGCGTAGAAATATGAATTCTTGTTCTTTACAGCACTGTGCGCACATAGTATGAGCGTCTCTCTCAGCAGAGCATTTCCCTTCCGGGTTTTTCCTGATTTTCGTTTTTGGGCACTCTCGTTATTTCCCGGGCAAAGTCCCGCCCATGATGCAATGTGTGCATTTGTTGGAAAACGTTCCATATCTGTTCCAATAACAGAAATGATGCCCTTTGCACTTGTATCAGCAATTCCGGGGATGTCCTGAAGCAATGTCACTGCCTTTTTCTCATCTGGCTTCATGGAATTATCAATGTCATCATCAAGCTCCTTGATGTGTGCATTGAGTTCATCCAAATGGGCGAGCAGGATCCGTATCATTTTTCGCTGAACATCGGACATAACACCATTTAAGTCATCAATGATCTGTTCCTTGGTGGCTTTTAGGTTGTGTGAGATGACCTTTTTCTTGTAAAGAATATCATATTCAACAGAATCAATCTGTTTGCCGGATAAAATATACTCCAGAATATTCCGTGCACTTTTGCCGTTGATATCCGTGATCGTACCGGATATTTTTATGTTAGCACCTTCCAACATTTTCTGTAGACGGTTTAATTCCCTGTTGCGCTCTCCAACAAGGCTTTTACGATAACGTACAAGTTCCCTGAGCTCACGTTGCGCTCTATCTGGGATATAACTTGCCTTTAGCAGTCCATGCTGTAAGAGATCTGCGATCCATTCTGCATCCTTCGCGTCTGTCTTCCGTCCAGGAACTGCTTTCATGTGGCGGGCATTTACCACTATTGCATTTAGTTCGGAAGATTCAAAAATATTATATAGAGGTTTCCAATAAGAAGCTGTGCTCTCCATAGCGACCATTTCACAGCCGCCTTCCTTGAGCCAATCAGCCAGTTCAAGGAGCTCTCTGGTTGTTGCACCAAAGTTCCGTACCTCCTGCTCGTTGCCTTTTTTAAAGCAGGCTACGATAATCTTTTTGTGCACATCAATACCACAACATTTGTCATAAACTCTTTCCATAATGACACACCTCCATGGAGAAAATTTAAGGCATGACTTCCTGTCTATTATTATTTTACTATACGTCCTTTTGCATTAAATGACTGGACAGATGGTGGTGCAAATGAGGAAGCCTGAAATCAGTTTACTATGCGGGCTACACAGACCCAAATAAACTTCGATCTTTACCGTTAGTTCTAGTATACAACAATCCCAACGGCTTGTAACTCATAAACTTACATTCTCCATGTTTCATTTATGGTGGTGCCACGCAAGCGGGGCATGAAGGTTTACTATGAAACTAAGGGAGTACAAGCCCCGTTTTTGGGCGCAGTAGTCCCTTAGTTGAATAGTATATCTCTGAGCGCTTTTTGCGAAGAGATGTCACCCGATAGTAAACACGCAAGTTTCATTTATGGTGGTGCAGCAAGGGTGCATGCTTGCACACTTTGGTTCTAGACGACTCATTTTAATTTGTGT
>JBGVPY010000041.1:0-12563 GCA_045127235.1 Eubacteriales bacterium | reverse complement strand
TGATTTCTTCAAGATATGTACAATTATAGAAAGCATTATTTCCTATTGTAGTTACGCTTTCTGGAATTGTTATGCTTTTAAGCGATGTACAATTATAGAAAGCGAATTTCGATATTGTCGTTACACTTTTTGGAATTGTTATGCTTGCTAATGATTTACAACTAGAGAATGCATAGCTTTCTATTGTTGTTACACTTTCTGGAATTGTTATACTTGTAAGTGATGTTAATCCGCTAAACGCTGATGAACCTATAGTAACAACCGTATCTGCCCAAATAAAATTGTCTTTAATGATACCGTTTTTTATTAAATAAGCATCCTCAGCTGTTACTGTATCCTTACCAAATCCTAAAATATATATTTTTTGACATGGCCATAACACTATTGCATCTACATCTTCGACAACGCTTGTGGCACCCTTCTCAAAAAGCACACCATCTATGGAAACATATTCGTTGTTTGCTTCATCACAGTAAATATTTTCAAGCAAGGAATCACTAAAAGCATACATACTTATTTCTTTTACAGAAGAAGGTACGATATATTCTTTGATACTTGTTTCTGTAAATGCGTATTCCATTATTTCCTGAAGTTTTGGATAATTTGGAACAGAGTTAATTTTTTCACATCCATAGAATGCATATGCACCTATTAATTTCAAATTGTCACTATTACTTAACGGAATACTTACAAGAGATTTACAGTTATAGAAAGAATAGTCAGAAATTTCAATAACTCCACTTGGTAAAGCGATGTTTTTAAGAGAAGTACAGTTATAGAATGCACCCTCATATACGCCTGTAAGAAGTGAATGTTCGCTTAATACTACGTCTGTAAGAGATGTACAATTTTCAAAGGCATAAAAGTCAAAACTTGCCACACTGTCAGGCACTGTAATCTTAATAAGCGACATACATCCGCTAAAGGTCTGTCTACCTATTGTTTTTACTTGGCTACCATTTACAAATGACACCTCTGTTATGTATTTAGCATTTCTAAACGATTCATAGGTCAACACCTTGATTTGTGCAGGAATTCGTACAGCTCCCGCTCTTCCTGCGGGATATTGAATTAAGGTTGTACCATATACATCACAAAGCATACCATTTAACGAGGTATAGCTTTTGTTAAGCTCATTTACATAGATGTTTTGAAGCTTGATGTTGCTACCAAATGTGTATTCGCCGATGTAATAAACATTTTCAGGAATTGTAATTTCTGTAATTCCTGTATTATTAAACGCGCTGTGGCCTAGCTTTAATGGGCTTTCTCCGCCAACGATAGTAATACTTCCAAGAGAAGTAATGTCCTTAAAAGCATTATCATCAACTAGTGTTATAGTTGATGGTAAATAAATGCTTGAAATATTTGTACCAACAAACGCTTCCTTGCCTATTGTACTTAGCTTGCTGTTTTCGCTTATTGTAATAGTATTTAATGCACTGTTTTTAAATGCATAGCTATCAATTGCTATAACTGTATCAGGCAAGCTAATACATTCTGTTACATTTTCACTAAAAGCATATTCGCCTATTTTAGTTAAGCTGCTGTTTTCTTCAAATGTAACGCTTGTTTTGTTGCTTGCAAATGCGTATTTACCGATCACCTCAACAGATGACGGCACCTTTAGGCTTGATAGATTATCACAGCCATAGAACGCATAGTTGCCTATTTCTCTTATGCTGCTTGCAAGAATTACACTTACAATGCTATCATTGTCTCTAAATACACCTGAGCCTAATTTTTCAATTAAAAGTCCGTCAAGAGTGTTATCAATAATTAGTGTTATTTCCTTACCCTTATACTGAACTAATGCGATTGTGTTATTAAAGGTGATAATATAATCCCAAATATCTGTTTGAACGAATTCCTTTGCATTAAGATAATAGCCCTCAATACCGTTATCCCAACCGTTCTGCGCATATTCAGGCAATTCTCCGCTTGCAAAGAACACTTTAACGTTATTTAAGCCGGTATTAAACGCGTTTTCACCGATATAGTCAACGCACGCAGGTAAATCGAAACGGTCAAATTCTTGACAGTTATAGAATGCATATCTGCCTATGTAGGTTACTGTATTTGGAATTGCAAATTCTTGAAGCTTTTTGTTATTATAAAAAGCATAATTGTCAATATTTTCTATTTTTGCATTACCAAAATCAACACTTGCAAGATTATATATTTGGTCAAAACCATGCGCCTGTATACTTACCAATTTACTTCCGTCTTGAAAACTAATATTCTTTAGTGAACTACAGCCCGCAAACATATATGCTGAAATATATGATAAATTGCTATTTTTTGCAAAAGTGATTGTTTTCAAATCACTACAGTAACGGAAAACATACTGTGCCATACTTGTAACGGATGCAGGCACTATAAAACTTTCAAACCCACAATTATAGAATGTATATGCACCGAGTCTTTCAAGCACACTGCTTTCTGCAAATGAAATTGCTTTTAAATTATAGCAATTATAGAATGCTTCTCTGCCGATATTATAAACTTTTTCTGGCACTTCAATTTTTGTAAGACCTGTACAGAAATAGAATGCGCTATCATTAATTTCTTCAAGCTGTGACGGTAAAATAACCTCAGTAAGACTTCCACAATAATAGAAGGAATAGGGATAAATTAATTTTACACTTTCAGGTAATGTATATGTGCCTTTTCTTGAGGCAGGGACGCAATATACAGTTGATATATCGTAGTTAAATAACACATTATCAATTGATTTAAAGCTTGTGTTATTTTCATCAACCGAAATTTCAGTAAGATTGTAGCAAGCGCCAAATGCGCCTTTGCCTACCTCAGATAATTTTGCTCCTATTTCAACTGAATTTAATCCGCTGAATGCATACGCTAGCTCACCTATTGACACAATACCGTTAGGTAACTGCATTGTTTTCAATGATGAGCAGGAATAAAAGGCTCTGTCACCTATTTGCTTTAATTGGCTGTTTTCTGTGAAATTTAAGGTTGATAGACTTCTACAAGAATTAAAGCAATCTAATTCTATTTTTTTAATTTTGTCAGAGAATGTAACTGTGTTTAAAGATGTGCAATAGTTAAAGCATTCTCTTGGCACTGACGCAAGAACACAGTCACTTACAAATTCTACAGTTTGCAAGGATGAGCAGGAACTAAATGCTCCTTTTCCTATGGAATATACATTTTTAGGAATTACAAGCTCTGTTATTTTAGAACAGCCATAAAAAGCATACTCGCCTATGCAAAGCACACTACTTGGCAAAACAAAGGTATTCAAGCTAGAACAATTATAAAAAACTCCTTCGTCATTTTTTAAATCTTCTCCCATAATATACTTTAGACAAGAATTTTCATTAAAGGTAATCTCGCTTAGATACGCACAATCACCAAACGCCTTAATATCAATCGACTCAATTCCTTGCGGAATATGTATAGTCTTTAAATTTGAACTATGAAAAGTGCCTTCTGGAATTTTCGTCAGTGCTTCAGACAAAATAATATTCTCGATATTCGAGGCAGCAAAAGAATATCCACCTATTTCTGCAACATCATTATGCATTGTAACTTTGCTCACCTTAGAAGAAGTGAATGCGTATGCACCTATGGTATCAACACATTCATCGACTGCATACTCACCGCTCAAGGCTGCGGGATGATAGATAAGCTCCGTTTTATTAGAATTGTACACAGTGGATTTTTCCACTGTGTAGTTTGGATTCTCAACATCTATCGTAACAGAACGCAAATTTTTGCAGTACGAAACTATGCTACCATCAAAGTTAGCATTTTTAGGAATATACAGTGAAGATATAGCTGTTTCTGAAAAAGCAAGTTCGCCTATGCTTGAAAGGCTACTATTTTCTGTAATTTCTATATTTTTTAATGAAGAACAACCAGCAAATGCTTGCTTTCCTATTGATTTTACACTATCAAGAATTTGTATTTTTCTTAAAGAAGTACAGTTTGAAAAAGCCTTTTCTCCTATTTCTAACAGTTGATTTCCTGTAAAGGTAACTTCTCGTAATTGCTTTGCACCTTCAAACGCACTAGCTTTTATGTATATTAAGCCTGTTGGTAGAGTCACACCGCGCAAACGTGTATTTTCAAAAAAAACACCTGTTCCCATAGACGATACGATTTTACCATTAATTGTATCAGGTATTGTAATGTATCTTCTTTTCCCCTTATAGCTTGTAATTTCAATGGTTCCATCGCTAAGCGTTTTATACTTGTAAACAGATGTTCCCTCATCGTCTTCATTTGTCCATTTTGCATAAAGGGTTAAATCCTCAACAAATTCTGTCGTATAGTACGCATCATAATCAAATACCCTTGTATATGCCTTGTCGTAATACCAGTCCTCAAAGATAATATTTTCTCTTTCAGGATCAGAAACTGTTTGAATTGTATGCTGTTTTACAAAGACCTGAGTTGTGCTTTCTATATCCTCTGTACAGTAATCATATGTGATTTTGCCCTTTTCCTCTAAAATAAAGGCATTTACATCAAGACAGCCAAAGCTATATAAATCATCATCACCTAAATCGCCTAAATCCTTACCTGCGGCTAAAAGGTCTGCCTTTAAATCATAGTAATTTACATATTTATTTTGTGCTACATAAAGGGCAACAGAGGCAGTTACAATAGGGCAAGACAGGGATGTACCACTCATATATGTATATCCTCCACCGGCTCTTGCGGTATATGTTGTACCGGGGGCAACAATATCCGAGTTAATACCAAAATTAGAATAGTCTGCAAGAAGCCAAGAGTCTTGCGCCAAAGCGCCTACGCCTATTGCGTTAATATCTGCGGCAGGATAAAAAGGGTCATCAGTAGAATCATTTCCGGCACCGGCAACGGGAATAATATCGCTATCTACTGCAATCTGCAATGCTTCTGCAAAGGGATTGCCTCCCTCACAACCAAATGACATATTAATTACGTCTACATCCTGCTCGATTGCATAATATATTCCAAATGTTATATCGGATGATGATTTAAATTCGCTTGAGTTATCAATAGTTTCACACTTAATTACAACAAGCTCAATTTCAGGGGCGATACCCATTATGCCATAGTTATTCATTTGCGATGCGATAACGCCTGCTACTGCTGTGCCGTGGCCCTGTGTGTCCTCTATAACGCTTATATCGTACATTTCAACAACCTTATCAATGGTTGCATCATAGGATTTTGTGCTGATTATGCTATTTCCGTCAGCATCAAAAAATTCAGGGTGGTCGGTGTCTATGCCTGTATCAATTACGGCGATCTTAACCTTTTCGCCGTCCTTATTTTTACCTAAAGTATCATTCCATACATCGCCTATATTTATGTAGTTAAGATAGGTTTGCAGATGGTAGTCGCTTTCATTTACGATGTAGTTTGGGCCGTGAAGGATTTCCTCTTCAGTTTCCTCTATCTCGGCAAGCTTTACATGATAGTCAAGAGACATTTCGTCAAGGTGATTTCTATTGTTATCATCCTTGTAAATATCCTCGACTAAAACGCCCTCCGGTAATGTAAGGGTGGCAAACTGTCCGTTTTTAGTTATTCGAAGCTCTGCTCCAAATTTTTTAGCCAGTTTCTCGGCTTCTTTTTTGCTTGTATCAAACAGCACAATCTTATTTTCGTTGTACCCGCCCTTATTTTCCTCAAGCTCCAAAAGTGCATTTTGTTGCACCTTGTCTAAATGATTTTCATAGCATACTATACCTATTACAGTGCCTATTACTATTAGCATTGCAAATATTAACGATATTAGTATGAACTTTTTTTGTTTTGCTTTCATATTTCCCTCCTAAAGATATATCTTTCAGCATCATTATAAATTTATTCTGTTTTGGAATACATATACTATCGTAATATGTCTACTTTTTCCATTTTAATATTAGCACAAAACGGCAATTAAGTCAATATTATGTAAAAATTTTATATTAAAATACACCTTCGTTTTGTATAGATTTCCGTGCGAATTTTTGTACGCTTATTCAAATGCAACTGTGCAAATAATTTCTACTATACAAAAAATAATTTGTCAGTTTTATTGCTTCAGGTACATTAATGCGTTTTTTACAAAACAAAAACTGAATTTTCATAGTTCGCTGAATTTACTGTATAAGCCTGCTTATTATTTTAGATGTTAAAAGTTTCTTATGAGATGTGAGGTTGTTTTAAAACACTTTATTTGTTACTCGCTTGCTACTCCAAATCGTAGCAGATAAAATTTTAATTTCGAAGCAAAACTAAAAGCCGTTATTTTTGCAAACGACTTTGAGATATTAATTGTTAGTTAAAGCATCAAGCAATATTTTTATACCGAGCTTTATTCCATATGTAAAGGCTGCTTCTTGTAATATGCTTGAACATTCACAGTATAGGTCTGTGTATTCCTCAAGCTCTTGCTTTTGCTCTTTGGTGAAATTAGCAGTTATTTTTTCTTCTGCTATGTTCATTTTTGCGCAAAGCTCTTTAACTTCTTCTGTTAAAGTATTTACATCTGCTGACGGATTTATTTTATCCTGCCAGAGTTCTCGAATAATACTCTTCATTGGTAGCTCCTTTCGTATGTATAAGGCATTCCAAAGGTTTGAATATATTTTTTTCTTGCACGATTTACTCGGCAATAGATGGCATTGTTGCTCATTTTTAAATATCTTGATACTGCGTAAGGTGTCATACCGCCCATTATTAGTTTGATGGTTAACTTTTCCTTGTCATTTAAGCCTATTTTACGCATTATTTTGTTTATATCGGCAGAATGCACCTCTGTTATGCTTTCGCTTTCAAAAGGTACGCTCATTTCCATTAAATTGGGTTGTTCAAGGTCGGCTATATTGCTTTCATATTTTTGATTTCCGTATATGTACCTGAACACTGTTTTAAAACAAACATCTCTTATAGTAAGCTCTCGTCCTTTATTATTTACAGCAAGGACTTTTCCGAGTGGTTTGCCTATATGCTCACATAAAAAGCATATTGCTTCACTTGCTATATCGTATCCGTCACTAAAAGTTTCATCTGGCTGCTTTTCATAGATAATATCGTGTACTAAATCTAAGTACAGCTTATATCCTCTTTCTCCTTGATAGTGCATAACTCTTCTGATTGCACTAACGCCAATAAATTCACCTAATTGCTTTACATTATCGTAAGTGATAATTACATCATCTGCTAATGTGAGATTGCATTTTCTAATATGTCTAATGAAGTCATTCATATTACTTACCTCCCTCAAAATCGTTTACGTTAATTTTTTCATAATCAACACCGTACTCAAAATAAAAAGAACCGTTACTGTCAGTTAAGAGGTCATAAGTTGTAACGCTTATTCTACCTCTATTGCTAATAGCAACGGTTATCTCGTTTTTGTTTGTGTCGATAGCTACGATATTAAAGGTAACATACACCTCTCCATCATAGAGTTGAAATTCAGAAAGATAATATTTCTTGAATTCCATTGATTTTTCAATTTTCTTTTGACTTTGCTTTTTCATAGGACTTTACCTACCTTTCATATTTAATTTTTACCTTTCGGCAGAGTCAAAAAAGCACAGGTGGAGTTTTCGGTCTTAACTCTTTAAAATACCAAAACAGATGTCAACAGAAAAAAGAAAAAATATTGCTCATTTTCTCTTACAATTAGAGTTTTAAGCAATATTTTTTCTCTGTTTACATCTGCGACACCTGTGCTAAAATAGACTCGGGCGGAAGGTAAATATGAGAGCTTGTTAGTTAAATATATCGTGTAACAGTATAGTATACATACGATTGTTTATATCTTTCTTGATTTTTTGAACTGAGCTATCATCCAAAATTTCTCCTTCGACGCAGGCGGATTTAAAGCTTCCGTCTAATATATATTCTGTAATTGGTTTATTGGAAAGTTTGATTTCTTCAATTTCATCTAAATCCTTTTGCGATAAAGATTTGGTCAGTAGTATTCCAATAAAATTTCCAAAGCTACCACTTATATTAGCCAGGTCGGTTGTGGCTAATAGCATGTATTCATCTATGCTGTTTGATTTTTTATAACCATTGTAAAATCTTTTAATGTGCTCAATATTTTTATCTAACAATTGACATATTTCAACATAAAATGATTGGTTAAGTTTTTCTCTTTGTTTTTGCTTATTTTTAAAGGATTGCAAAGTAAAAATTGCATAATCCGTGAATATTGATGTTAATCTTTTAAGTTCTGTTTCATCTAATAACATACAGTTGCTCCTTTTGTGTTATGATTTACAGAATTAAATTTTAAATACACATTTGTTTAAATAAAAAAGGCATACCTGATTATTAGTCAAGTATGCCTATTTCTATTGAATTTTTTAACAAAACAACATAAAAATCTGTCTTTAAAATATATATATATATTTTATCGAGTAATATTTTTTCGTGTCCACCATAGTATTTCCATCCGAACACTCGGATGGATTTTCTATTTATAAGGGGAATCTCTATTATAGTTGGTAGCTAACTGTAAAATATCGTGGTGTTATTTTTATCAATCTGCCTATAAATGAAATCCCGATGAACTTGCAATGAGGTTTCATCGGGATTTTACTATATACGAATGCTATATAGATTTGCTCTATATGGTTTTTTGTTATTTATCTAAACAAGTCAAATACGTTCATAATTACGTTTCTGCTTCCGTCACCCTTTTGTTCAACCTCATATTTAAAGGGTTGATTTGAAGGTGCAGTTAAAATACCTTCTGTTTCTATAACAGCCATTCCATATTTTGGAGTTACATATTTCATTATGCCACCCCTTCATCTGTTAAAGGCTTTCTTAGAATATCGTTATATGAAACAAAGCAATATTTTTCGTTTTCATTTGGCGTGCCTGCTTGTAAATATGAGTATTCGGTATTTTCTCCATCTGTTACTGCAACATATGCGCCCATTGCAAGCTTGATATCCTTGTATTCATCGGTAAAGCCTGTGATTTTAAATTCAACAGCTACAAACTTGTCTTTCGAAACCTCGGCGGTTACGGCATTTGCAATCGCCTTTCCGCTTTCAACAAAAATATCTCCATCTCCAAGATTATCCTTTAATACTGCAAACACGCCGTATTTCAAGGTCTTACCTGTTGCTTTTTCATATTCTGAAACGGCTTCATTATTTATAGTATAACCGATAGCAAGTGCGCCTCTGCCATCCATAGGGGCTGAATAGCCAAGACAAATAAAGAGTGGTGCAAATTCCTTTAAAACCGTGCCCTGATTACATCTTGAGCAAATGCTCTTTACATAGGAGCTTTCCATAAAGGATGTAAAATCATACACTTCCTCAGCAGCTATATGCTCGCTATTATAAAATGCATCGCATCTATTATATTCTGTGTGAATAATACCATAGCCTGCGCCTGTATTTTCTGTTACCTCATCAGCGGTTATAAATGTCATATAGCTACTATTGGCGTTTTGTGATTTCAACGTAGCAATCATAGCATTACATTCCGCTTTCGTACCAATTATATAAAAATTAACAGGGTTAGCGCACTTATAGAATATATTAGACTGCGTAAAGGTTGTGCTTGCTGAAATATACACATTTTTCAGGTATGGATTATCGGTTTGTGAGAATGTGCCAAGGAAATTATGACCGATTTGAAGCGCTCCGTCGCCTAAATATAGATTTTCAATTTTGGTTGAAAGAAGCGAGCCTGGACCAAGATATGTAACGGAATTAGGAATAACAATTGTTCCACTTAAGCCAGCTTCCCAAAAGCAGTTATACCCCAAGCTTTCAAGTCCCTCAGGAAAATCAAAGGATGTAAGGGATGTGCATTTGTTAAATGCACTGTCACCAATCGATTTAAGATTGGAGCCCTCCTCTAAAATTACCCTCTCTACGGGAGAGCCTTGGAAGGAGCTATACTGTATTTCCGTTACAGTATTAGGAACATAAACAGTTTTAAGCTTTTTCCATCCACTTGTAAAGGTTGTATTTAAAATTTTTGTAACCTGACTTGAAAAATAGTATTCCTCAACATTAACGGCTTGACTGTTACAATTAATTCCGCCAACCTCATTATAGGTTTTGTTACCAACAATAACGGAGTCGCGCATATCAAAAACCTTAATATCTCCCCACGCATATACGCCATCATCTGTATTTTGGGGATTTTTGTAAACATTATCCCTCATAAAACGGCCCTCAATCTTGCAATAGCCTGTTGTCTCAGTGCCGTCAACAAGTGTTAGCTTAACGCTTGCGTAATTAGTAAGTGCTACCGCACTAACTGAAATAGCAAAAATGCAAGCAAGCATTGCAATCATTACTAAAAAGAATAAAAGCTTTCTTTTCATAAATTTTCTCCTTAATATATAAATTTTATTTTTTATATGTTATGAACTAAATCTATACTCTGTTTTGTGTGTTCCACGAAAGTGGAAGGGGAAAATTTGCTTTTGCAAATAAATTTGGCTCGATTACCGAAGCGGGTGGATGCATTCCAAAAATAAATCTTGTTGCATCTGACTTTGATAGCTCAAGGTCGCACTCGCCGTCAAATTTGACACATCCGCAGTCGTTTTCGTTTGCAAAAATTTTGATTTTTCCATAATCCTTTATGGAAATAGCGACACTTCCCGTTACCAAACAAGTATAACTCGCTTTTAATTTAATATAAGCATCAACCACATTTTCAAAGCTTACTATATTAAAATTTGATGGGATTTGTATGCTCATATATTCAGCGCATTTATTCATTTCTCTTATTAAATCTATATCGTGCTGATGTAATTCCACCGAAAAGCCATCATTTAAGTAATTTGAAATTGTAGCAACCGTGTCTAAATATGCTTCTTTATTTATGGCATATGCTTCTGAGACTGCTTTTTTGTTCGGCGTTAGAGTAAAGTAGCCGATTGGCTCATTATTTTTAGTTACTAAATATGGTGTATTTTTCCACGCGGTCATTACTCGGTACATTACATTATTATCATTTCTTAACACGCTTACCTTGTTTTGATGATATATCTCTCTTGCGAATGTTAAGGATTTTTCATCATTTGGCAAAATTTCAGTAACGCTTGTATTTTGACCGTAGCCAACAAGTAATGATTTTTTTGCATTTTTTGGCGTTATATAATATGAGTAATTTCCACCGCAAAGCTCAAAGCCGAAGCGTAAATATCTTGCTCTATCTCCACCGAGCCTGCAAGCATCGTATTTTTCTTCCTTTACAATTTCCATAGCCCTATTAAGTAAAATATTCATGTATCCCAGTCCCTCATAATCGGGATGTGTGGCAACATTGCCAACGGTGCAGAAATTAATTTCTCTATCCAAAACCTTTGTTATCAAGGGGTAAACTCCAACGACCGAAACGAGCTTATTATCCAAGAAAAGTCCAATATGCTTTCTCATATGCATTTCATCCTTTATGCACATATTGGGTAGCTCTTTCTCAAAATCCATTATGCAGTTATTCTGTTTAGAGAAAACAAGGTTCAAAAGCGAAATCAATTCATCATAATTCTCTTTTTTAAGTCGCTTAATTTTCATCTTTCGTATCCTTTGCTTTCTTTATAATTGCAATGGCGCTTTCCGGACTAATTGTGATAGTGATTTTTGAATTAACAATAGATGAAGCGCTGCCTTGACCGTAATATTTAATTTCATCATAGCTATCAAAGGGTGCATCATACTCTAAGGTGTATTCCTTTTTGTCGCAGTTGGTAATAAGCATAATAATATTTTCATCCTTTTCCCAAGAGGATGAAAGAATTAACGGTGCTTCACTAACATCCGAAAAGCCAATTGCACTATCTGTTACAAAGGTTGGAATAAAATCATTTGTTTTTGGTGGGCGAAGCATTTTACCGTAGTTGAAATAATCCTTAAAGTCATATCTCATTTGGCACATACGAGTTAAATATACCATTTTTTCGTTGTCGTCAATTATATCCGCATTTATCCAACCGATTTGCTGACCGAACATAACGCTTTGACCTACATGAAATCTAAAATATTCCTTGTCTGCTTTTTTGTATCCGTTAGTGCTTCTGCCAAACAAAACTACATGACCTGCATAAATTTTTGAGAAAAATGGCACATAATTAGTTGCCACCCACGCCCATGTTAAAAATCCGTCAAATTGGTCGGCATATGGCTCTGCATTACATTCACTTGTGAAAATGCAATTGTCATTACATTCTTCCTTTAATCGCGACATAATGTTTTTGTAGGAGCGCACCCACCAAGAGCCACCGCCACCCTCGTGATTGTGATGAGGCGCACAGCACAAATTGGCATCAGACGCGCTAACTTGGTCAAGATAAACGCCATCAACATTACATTCCTTTGACATTCTTCTGATAATTTCTGCAAGGGTATTTCGCCAAACATGACTTGACGGACACATTGCGGTAAGCTGACAAAGTGAGCCATCAGGCTCGTGGGATGCATATGTTTCTATACATAATTTGCCGTTTACATCAAGCGTTGCTCCTGACAAAAACTCACGCTCAAATTTCTCTGTTGAAAGGTCGCTTGTTCTTGTATCAACAAGGCGAGCGTTGATATAGGGCATTATATAAATGTTGTTTTGAT
>JBGVPY010000040.1:0-25737 GCA_045127235.1 Eubacteriales bacterium | reverse complement strand
CCCTCGCTTTGAGGTTACAGCCTCAGGACAAATTTGGTTTTACTATCCGCCAAAAAGAACGGTTGAGGAGTTTAAAGCATGGTGCTATGAAAATGATGTAAAAATTGCATATGTATTAGAAAATGAGCATCAAATTGATATGACCAATACCGAGGCATGTCAAAATCTTTTAAATTTAACCTTGCCTGAGGGCGAAAGCGTAATTTTTGAGGTGTCAGCCGACCTTGCGCCTAGCAATGTAAGTCTTGAATACTACTCAAAAACAAAAGAGGACAGTTATTTTCTCACGGCACATTATAAGGATAGAGAGGGAAATGTGCTGCTTGAGAGTAAGACAAGCTCTGTAAGGAGTGGAAGCAGATATAAGGTTATAGCGCCAGAAATTGAGGGATATATGCCTATTTGTGCAGAATACGAAGGGTATATGAATAAAGACACGGAAATTGTAATAACATACAGCTCTATTTAGGGCGAAGGAGTGAAAAATGCAGGTTTATGAAACTGTTTTTAAAATGGAAAACGGAAGGCTTATTCAAAATAAGCAAAACAAAATCGAATATGTATGTCCGAACGGAGTAAAAAGGACAAAAACAAATCCTACTCTTAAGGATTTTGCTGAAATAGGATATTATCCTGTTAAGGTTGTAGGCAATATACCGAAATATGATATTACTACTGAGAGGCTTCAGGAGCATATTGAGCTTAAGGACGGATATTGGGAAAAAAGTTACATAGCTGTCAAAAAGGAGAATGATGAGCAATGAAAAAAGTAATTACAATTTTAATGATTATGGCTTTGCTTATGAGCCTATCTCTTGTTGTTTCTGCGAATGAAATGGAGCAAGGGAATAACGATGAATTAAGGGCATACATAGAGGAAAGAGTTGTGCCGGTAATAATTGGTGTGATAACATCAGTTGTGGCGCTTCTTGGTACTCTTAAGAGTGTATTTGCAGCAATTAAGGAATTGAAAAAAGGAAAAGAGGATTTTGTCAAGACCTCGGCGCAGATAAAGCAAGCCACAGAAAGCGACAGCAGGCAGCTTCGTGCTGATTACAATGCTATTAAGGATAGCGTGAAGGATGTGCCTGAGCTTCTTAAGGTAATAGTAAAGCTGGATGAAAAAATTGAGAAGCTTGAGAGCGCGGTGGTTCTTGCAACGGAAATTCTTGCCTTAGCATACAGCGCTAACAGTGAGCTGGTTAAGACCGGCAAGGCCAAGGAAATGAATAGGCTTCTAAGCAAGTTAGATATTAAGGGAGATGCACAGGATGAAATTATTTAAAATTGTTCTTTTACATATTTTGAGCGTGGTCTTGAGTGTATGCCCGGTGCTGATTTTCTTTTTTATAAACCTTGATTTATATGTAACGACAAGGTATGAGGGAATAAAGCTTGTAAGCGGTGGTGTGGTGCTTCTTGTAATTGTGATATTAAAGGCCCTTGGTAAGCTGAAAATTCCTTCAGGGATTACGCTATACGGAATAATGCTTGTGCTTTCATATCTTTTAGATGCAATTATTGCAGATTTGATGTTGTTTACCTTTTTGGCGCTAATCGGGGAGATTTTAAGCTTTATTTGTGATGCAGTGATAAAATCCTTTAAGAAAAAGCTTGAGAGGGAAAAAACGGCTGAAATTACCGCTAATGAAATAAAAAAGGTTATAGGAAGTGGCAGAGTATGAAAAAGAACGGCTTTACAGAGTTTTTATACAAAAACGCCGGTTATTTAGCGGTAGCTTTAATATCGGTGGTGTATATCACAAGCTCCCTTGTTAAGATATCTACAACAGAAAAAACTGTAATCGAAATTATAGGCACGGGTATATTGAGCTTTATCGTGGGCTTTCTGATTAACAGCGCTTTTCGCTCTATCGGCGTGCGCAAGGGCGACGAAAGCGAAAAAATGATATCAACCGTTAAGCTCCATGGCGAAGCAGTAGAGGAGATAGTTCCATACATCGACCGTCTTGATGAGTTTTGTGATAATGAAAATAAAAATGCTTTGTTTAAGATAAGGCAAAAGATTTTATCCTCGGCAGGACTTCGTTATGATGATTGCTTTGATGAAAACGGAATCGCAAAGGAAATCACAATCGATTGCAAAAATAAAGACATCAGGGAAGAAAAGGAAAAGGCGTACAGCAAGGCGATTAAGGTTAAAATCAAGCCTTTACTTGCATCCAATCTTACCTCTGACGGAGTGAGTGAGGACAATCCCTTTGATTTTTGTAAGTCTAAAAAGCAGTTTACTGCACAAAAGAATACATTTGACATTATATCCCGTGTGCTGCTTGCAATCATCGTGGGATATTTCGGTGTTACATTTGTGTCCGATGCAGATTACGCCACAGTTATTTGGAATGCGATGCAGATAGTTATGTATATTTTCGGTGGTGTTATTCAAATGTATGCTTCGTATTCCTGGATTGTGGACGATTACAGACAGAGCATTATTAAAAAAATTGATTACCTGCAGAAATTTAAGATTTTTGCTGAAAGAAACGCTGTGGAAAATGGAAAAGCGCAGGCACTTTCCCACATGCCCACAGAAAATTGATGTGGAAAATGGAAAAGTGCAGGCACTTTCCCACATGCCCACATACTACTACTATTTCTTTTCTCTCGTCAGAAAAGAAGCAAAAGAGGACTATTACTAAGATTTTAGTAAATTTTGTATATAAGGAGTGAAAAAATAATGCAAAAGATTAAGTCTTATGAGGATTATGCAAGAGAAATACTTGGCGTTACTGAGCCGGACAAGCTTGCTAAGTATCAAAAGCAAAAGAATAGAATCGATTATCAAAAATATGCTGCTAATTATATGGCTGAACAAAATAAAAATCAGCAGGTGGCGGAGATTGAAAAAAATAAGCAAAAGAGCCTTGCAGAGAGCGCTATTGCAAGTGAGAGGGCACGCCAGTACGTAGAGGCGGTTAATAAGCATTACGGCATTGCCGGGACAGGCTACGGAGAGAGCAAGGCTATTGATTTATATTCCGAGGCAGCCAAGCGCCGTCAAGAGATAAATGACAGCCATGAAACGGCAAAGAACGATGCATTGACTGCATATCAAAATGCAATTACACAAAACGAGCTTACTGCAAGTGATAAGCTTGGGGAAATAGAGCTTTATGAGGATGAAGCAAATGAATCAAAGCGACAGAGCTATGTTGCTATGCTTCAGGAGCTTAACGATAATCCTGATGTATCAAAAGAGGAGTTTACCAAGTATTATGATGCATATAAGCAATACTTAGGAGAGGATGATAAGCTCCTTAAAGCGGACCTTGAGAGCAAGGCAGCGGTGTATGAAGCTGAGGAAACGTTAGCGCGCAAGCAAAAGGATGTTACCGATGAATTAGCGCAAATTGGTGTTGAACCTGTAGACCCGATTACTCTTGATGCGTTGAAGAACGACAGAAATGTATTTGGTAAATTCAACAACAATAGCGGAGAGCAGGCAAATCACATTGATGCCATAGTAAAGCTTGCCGAAACAAAGACAAGGGACGGAAAGAGCTTGCTTGACGGTAAGGCTTTTGACGTTAATTTCGGTAACGGAAAAGAACACTACTACTACAAGGACGGTGTGTTCTATAACGTGAGCAAAAAAGAGGCAGAGAAAATCGGAATTGTTGAGATTGATGAGCAAGGAAACATCAAAGAGGCAGTAAATGACGCTATGTCTGATGAAGAAGTTAACAGATACAGAGAAATGCGAAAGCAGAAGCACAATTAAACGGTGATAAAAATGACAGAAAAAAAGAAAAATTGGTGGGACAGAACTACGGCGACCGTTGAGGACTTGGATAAGACCGTTGAGAGAGGGCTGCTAAAGGGCTATGAGGGCATTATAGATGCAGGAATTGGTGTTGTTGGCGCAGTGGGCGGAATATTCAGTGATGACTTTAAACGCACGATGCAAAAGGCAATTGAGTTTGATATCACAGGATATTTAACTGAGGACACGCAGGCAATGAATTGGGTGAATGCTATAACAGGCACGCCTGGGCAAAAAGTGTCTGCGATAAGAGAGCTAATTAAAGGCAATAAAACTCTTGATGAGGTAAGGAAGGACTCATATTTATCGGGTAATAAGGTAGGCGAATTTGCGCGTGAGGGCGTTGAGAGCATAGCTAATATGGCGCCGGGGCTTGCTTTGTCTTTAATCCCTGGTGCGGGTCCTGCATTAAGCATGGGCTATACCGGTTTAAGTGCTGGGGGCGGTGCTATGGAAGAAGCGTTAAACGACGGCGCAGGGTATTATAATGCACTTGCTTATGGTGCTTTAAGCGGCGGAACAGAAGCGCTCATGGAGAAGCTGGGCGGTTATGCCTTTGGAGATGCAACAAGCTTAGTTGGAAAGGCTACTGCCGGGACAAAGTTCGGTGCTTGGGCTTCTAAGGGCTTAGGTAAGGCTATTACAGGTGCTGTGTCTGAGGGTGTTGAGGAGCTTGGCTCCGGATTTGCGGACCCTGTAAACAAGTGGGTTACAGGTGTTGATACGGATATCGGCGCTAATTTTAGAAAAGCTTATAAGGAGTCCGGAAAGACATTCTTAATGGGAGCCACGGTTGGTAGCATTATGCAAGGCGGTCAGGTTACTATGCAGACTATGAGTAACAAGGCTGCAGGCCGTGGTGGCGCTAAGGCGACAAGGGCTGACAGCTCGTTTGCATATGTAAGCGAATCGGCGCAGAACTACGGCAAGAATGAGGCGCTAAATAAGAAAACGGACAAGGCTATATTACAGGGACTTACCGATATAGGCGTACAAATGACTCAAATGAGTAAAGCTCCGCAAGGAGCGTGCCCTTGACAGAGGGATAGGGATAGGTTTTTAAGAAAATCGAAATTGCAAAGCAATTTCAAAAAAAGGGGGGGAGAAAAAAGCAAACGGTTACAGTAAAACAATATTTTATCCGTACAAAATGAACGGAACAATAAAAAAATATAAAATTAAGGAGAATTGTAATGTATAAACCAAAATCGTATCTTGATTACGCTAAACAATTTGTTTCAAGTATGGGAACACTTGAACAACAGCAAGCATATAACAGGGAAAAAATAAGAGCAATGTATCAATCGGCTGCTAATGATTATACACAGAAGTTATCTCTTGAAAATGCAAATAAAGAGAGGCAAAAATCACTTACTGAAAGCGCTGTTGCAAGTGAAAGAGCAAGGCAGTATGTTGATGCTGTTAATAAGCATTTAGGCATTGCAGGCACTGGTTACGCAGAAAGTAAAGCAATCGACTTATACTCGCAAGAAGCACAACGCAGACAAGAGATAAACGAAAATTACAACACACAGGTTAATGAAATCAATAAAAACGCTTTAGAAAATGAACTTGATTTTGCTAAACAATATAACGACGCACTTAATCAAAGGGATGAAACGCTTGGCAACAATAAAAATCTTGTTATTGATTATTTGTTTTCTGTTATGACGGCTGAACAATTAGAAAATTTGCCCGACATACTTTATAATGACGATTATTTTCAAAAATTGTTTTATAATAAGTTTATTAAAAAACCGTCTAATTACGATTGGGATTAATGAGGTATTAAAATGGATGATATTTTGAAACAAAAAGAAGCTTTAAATAATTCTTTACGCTAACAAAGAATTAAGCAGGAAAGACAAAAACAAAGTAACGAAAAGCCGAAAAATTTAACTGCTTCTGTTATAAAAAATGATTTCCTAAATTTCTTAATTGAATATCCTGATGTTGATATTCGTAAATTGCTTACTGACAAAGAGTTTTCTCAGTACATTGATGATACCTGTGTAGGAAATGAACCTTTTGCAGTTGTTTATGGCGGATATTTAAGATACAAAGAAAACAAAAACAGTTTAAATCAAGAGAATGACAAAGATTTTTTCACAAAAGAGCAGGTTGAGGAAATGTCGCAATCAGAGATTAACAAAAATTTTGACAAAATCAGAGAAAGTATGAGGAAATGGTAATAAAAAACGACAATTTGTAAGTAAAAATTGTGCTATAATTTACTTAAATTATTTAAGTGAAAGAGGGTGCAATTTTGAAAAACAAATTTTTTAAAGCAATTCTTATTTTAGTTATACTTATTTTTACTACATCAAGTTGTGGCGAAAACAAAGTAAATAATAGTGATACAGATTTTGTTTATCCTTACGAAAATCAGTTTCGTGATGTAACATATTTTGAATGCACTTATATTCTTAACAGAAATACCAAAAAATTTCACTATAAGGATTGCTACACCATAGAGCTTATGAACGAAAAGAATAAAATTTATTGTGATGACAACAGAATAAATATAATTCAAAATTCATATGTGCCTTGTAAAAAATGCAATCCTTAAAAGAGAAAACATCTCTTTTCGGATTGAAAAGAGATGTTTTTTTGCTTACGGTTTATTTAAATATTCTTTAAGGCTCATTAAATAACCGTGGGCTATAATATCGGTAGCAAAGTCGTCTGCTTCTTGCTCTATATTTTCTGGCTTTTTAGAGCAATCTAAATGACCTAACAGTATATGACCTAATTCGTGTGCAATGGTAAATCTTTTATAAGTTACGCTTTTAAATTTTGGGTCTATCAAAATATACGGTTGGTCTTTATTCATTAAGCATATACCCACTTTATTGTCTTGTAAACTACTGCTTTTCACTTTAATACCGATTTGCTCGCATATATCAACTATACTGAATTTCTTTTCGTTAATTTTGCAATCAATTAACAATCGTAAAGCGATATTATTTTTGTTTTGATAATCTTTGTAATTCATTTACCCCCCTTTTTATCTAAAACATATTTTTAATATTTACATTTACACCCCCCATTTTAAAGTTTTTATTCCGCGGTTTGATAACATTATATCATACTGATATCAGTATGTCAATACAAAATTGCAAATTTTATAAAATTACATACAACACAATCATAATGGTAGCATATAACAAAAATTTGTTACTTTACATATTGCACTTACAATTTATATGTGTTATAATAAAAAAAACACAATAAAGAGAGGGTAATATATGCCTGTACCAAGAGCAAATAAAAAAGCGGTAGCAAAATACAACAAAAATCATTATGATAGTATAAATGTCCGTGTTCCCAAAGGACAGCGTGCAGTAATTCAAGCACATGCTGAAATGCAAGGAGAAACAACAAACGGTTTTATAAACAGAGCAATAAAACAGACTATTGACAATGATAACAAAGAGGATAAATAAACTTTAAAATGAGTAGTGGAATGAATTTCGGCTACTCATTTTTTTATTAACAAAAAATACAACAAAACTATAAAGGAGTGAAAAAACAATGAATGCTATTTTTAAAAAACAATTCATTAGTCTAACTTCTCCCCCCCTTTTTTTGAAATTGCTTTGCAATTTCGATTTTCTTAAAAATTGCGTAGCAACCTTGAGCCGTAATGTCGTGATGAATTTGCCGTCCAAACAAAAAATTACTGCTCAACAAACGATACAACCCAATTTTCGCAGGAATATAAACATATTCCAAGAAAATTGGGCGGCAAAGGCGCGCGTCAGTACGGTTCAAGGACTGTTCATATCCCTCTGGCAAGGGCACACTAAGAGGGCTATATACCGTGAGAGCCTTGGAGAATACAAAAACGCATTTAATGAGGACGGAAGTATAAAGGATAATCTTGTTAGTGCTGATGTGAATAATAATGCTATAAGCCGTAAGCTGCAGCCTATTTCTGCTACGCTTAAGCATGCGCCTATATCCTCAAATGAGCAGATTAGCCAGGGTGCAGGACAAGCTAAAGCCCACATTGAAAAGGTGCTTGGTAGCAAGGCAAATGTTGTTATTACAAGCGATAGCAAGGAAACAAATGCTTTCTTTAATCCTGATGAGAATGTTTTTTACATAAACAATAACAGCGCCACCTTAAATGATGCAGATAGCGCTATCAAAAAGGCGTCCTTGCAGGTATCCTTCCACGAAATGACACACTCTGCAGAGGGCACAAGGCAATATAACGAATTTGTTAATGAGCTTTATAGGGTTGCTATGGATGAAAATGCGCCCGATTCGGTTAAAAAGAGAATCGGCAGTCTTAGTGCACGTGCACGTGCTGCTATTGAGGACTATGCAGAGCAGACTAAGGGAATGAGCAAGGCTCAAGCAAGATACACCGTTGATACAGAGATAATAGCTGACTTATCCGGCGACCTTATGGCAGATGATTATATTGTCAATAAACTTGCTGAAAGAAACGCACCGCTTTTAAAGAAGCTTATAAGCCGATTTAAGGGCACAATAAAAAAATCCGCTACCGTTGATAGCGAATCAATAAAGTATTTAAAAAAGCTTGTTAGCAAGTTTGAAAAGGCACTTGATAATGCCCAGGGCGGTGTTAAGATTTCTCAAATCGGTAATGCAGACGATGAGAGGGAAGAAAAAGCCGATAGCAGTCAGCAGATAGCGGATAGCAAGGTGGATGATGAGAGATATTCAAAAGTGGGTGCAGATGGCAGTTTTTCAGAAGCACAGTTAAAGAAAATAAAAGGAAAGATAAGCAACACTGTTGATATTGCTATATCAAACAATGGCAATTTAAACGAAGAATACAATCAAAAAGTTATTTCAGAAGTACATGGCGATTTGGCAAACATGGTTAAAGTCGCTACAGAAGGCATGATAGATATAACTAAAAAGCGCATTGCTTTGCATGGCGGATATTTATGGCACGAATACAGAAGACATATCCAATCAAAAGATGAACAAGCGAGACATCAAATACCATTTTCTTTAGAACAATTTAAGGAAGCGATAGAGGCAATTTATTCTCCGGACTTAGTAGAATGCGTTTTTAATACCCCTAATAATCCTTCTGGTCAAAGAAGTTTTGCATATGCAAAAAAATCTCCAAACGGATATTATGTTGTCGCTGAAGTGGTTGGCGGCAGAAGAAATCCTAATATTGTACCAACAATGATTTTACAATTTGATGAAACAAAATGGAATAATATGATGGCAGAGGATAAAACTCTTGGAGAATTATTTTTTGAAAATGATACGAAAAAAAGACAGTGTTTGGATATTGCATTTAATAAAAAGAACCGAGTTACCGCAGCGCAATTTGCTTCAAGTGAAGCCATTGCAAGTACTCTGCGTTCTCCTCGGTTCAATAATAGTATACACGATAATTCGCAAAAAAACAATACTTTTGATGAAAATAATTCAAAAAATGTTTCTGATGAGCGAAAATCGGTTAGTAGAAGCTATGAGCCGGGGGGAGAAAGCGAAAAATATTCCTATGACACACTTGTTGGCAAGGATGATTTGATTGTAAAAAAACTATCTGAAATGAGCCAAGAAGAATATGAAAATTATCAAAAAGACAAAACCAAATTCGCATCAGTATGTGTAAAAAAGGTAAGAGCACATGACCATCCTCTAAATACTGAAACAAGAACTTATGCTCACTGTGCTGATTTAGATGCGGATATAATGGTGTCTAAGGATAGTTTTAAACACGGATTAGCGAGAGTGAGTAAAGAATATTATCAAGTTTGCTTGAATTTTTATGAAATACTTGAAAATTCTATTGCTTTAAATGAATTGAACGCAAGAGATAACACAAATGGTGGCATAGTATTGCTTGGCATGTGTGAAACTGAGGACCTTTATGTTTATGTAAGAACGGTAGTAAATAACAAAACCTATAATACCGAAGATTACGATATTGTAAAAGCAATAAAAAAATCTCAACAAAAAAAGGAAGATGCTGACCATTTGGCCCCAGGATTACATCTTAATGATGGTTCCCAGACATCTTCCACTATTAGTATAACAAATTTATTGGATAATGTCAAGAATATTGATTTGATAAATGAAATTTTTTCAAAAGATGTAGCTGAAAAACTTGGGGTAGAAAGAAGCAAAGGCGACTTATCCAAAGATTTGAGATATTCCAAGCAGCGCTCATATGAACCGGGAAAAGAAAGTGAGTTTGAGGAAGTTTTAAAATCCAAATATACCGATTTATCTAAATATAAAAAAGAAAAATCGAGTAAGCCAGCCGAAAAGACATTTTCTCAAGATGAAATGCTTTCTTTGTCAATGAAGCTTCTCGAGGTAACAAGCGACAGAGACAAGAGCAATAAGAAAATTGTTGAATTGACAAAGGCTCTAAATCAAGCAAAGGGCGATTTGAAAAGGTATGAAAAAACCATTACAAGCTTGGCAGATGAATTGAACAGCAAGAAGTATTCTTCCAATGATGTAGCAATGGCAATGGAAGCTTTGTTATCGGTTGATAGTCCTCTTGGCCGCTCGATAGAACTCAAAAATGCTGACTATGATGCCGCTGTAAGAAAGCTGAAAAACGATTTAAACAGCAAAACCGATTTTAATAGCAAGGCAAATGCAGCGCTTGAGCTTGCAAAATTCATTGTTAAAAAAGGTATGGTAACTGAATATACGGTTGATTCAAACATGCAGGAAGCGATTGAGTTTCTTGACGACCTGAAGCCCTTTTTAGAAAACGAGAGTTTAAGTGCTGAGGATGCTATTGCAAAGCTTAATGAATTAGGCTTCGATACAAGCGGATTTACAAGCGACAATGTTTTTGATGCCATAAAAACAATGTATGATGATGCGTATGCTATTGTTGCAGACAACATTATTAACTACAGAGTTTCAATTTACAACACATTGAACGCGAATCAAGCACACGAGCTCACACAAAAAATTGCAAAGGAAATACTTGCTTCTTATGAAAAATTCGGAGAAAAAACAAAACTTTCGGAAATTGTAAAGAAAAATACAGACAAAATAAACGGTCTTAAGGAAGATTTGAAAACTGCTTATGAGCGAAATAAATTTGAAAATAGAATATTGCGTGAAATAAGCAAGATGGCTGAAATTCAAAGTGGTAAATATGTAAACTCAACACAGGCAAAGCCAGAGGTGTTTAGTGCTTTGCAATCGCTTCTTAAAAAGTTAGATTCGAGAGGGCAATTAAACCGAACATCTACAAGAAAGATACTCGCAAAGCTGGCAGAATGGTATATTCCTGAAAATCCTATGCTCAAATCCTTTGGTGCAGAGGGTAGTGAAAATAAAAACACAGGCTTTTTCAGTCAAGAAATGTACGAAAAAATTCAGTATTTTGTTGAGGATAAGGGCAAGGAAAGGCTATCTATCACGGAGCTTAAGGAAGTTAACGAAATTTTACATCATATCAATCACATTTTTGAAAACTACGGCAAAATATGGCGTGGAAACAGATATGTTGAAGCATTAGACGTAGCAAAGGAATATGCAAAAATTCTTGATATTGCTGAAAAGGATGTTCCTGCATTTGCAAGATTACTTTTTAAAAATGCTATAACGAAAAATTTAAACGACCCGATGTCAGTTTGTGCTTCATGGGACGGACATGATGAAAACGGATTCTTTACACAGACATACCGTGAATTTGCGGAGGCACTTATTAAGCAGAAGCATGATGAAATGACAGCACTTGCAGAGCTTGCGAAGTTTGAAAAGAAAAACAAAAAGTATTTTAAGGCCCTTATAAACGGTAAAAGCAAGGTCAAGGTAACAGGAAGAATCAATGTGAGAGAGGGAAAGATTGATACCGTAGAAATGCCAAAATATGCGGCTATTGACATTTATATGACCTCAAGAACAGGCAATGCCATTGATACCTTTGAGCAAACGGGCTATACGCTAAAGCTTGACGGTCAGCATATTGAGGATGATTTCCAAACGATAAGCAGAGAGCAAATCGAAGCAATGTATAATGATTTTACGGAGCAGGACAAGGAACTTATTAAAATTCTTGATAAGGCTTACAACGGTATTTGCAGAGATTTAAAATACGACTGCGATATGAGACGTTTGGGCTGGTCAAATGTATTTGAGGGCATTTACTATCCTTTGTACAGGGCACATTCCGTGGATTTTGACAAGGACGATTTTAAATCGGTAATGAGCAGGGTAAGCAACGTATCAAGCAACCACACCCGTGTATATTCTAAAAATGCCATTGTTGTAAGTAATGCAATAACAAAGTTTATGCGCCATGTAAACGACGTAACAAGATACGCAAATCTTGCAATACCAGTAGAAAACCTTAATATTCTCTACAATTTAGATACAGGCGACAACGCAAGAATGCCGACATCAATAAAAACAAGACTTACAAAAAGTGATTTTTGGAAGGGTGCGAAAGAATATTTATTTGATTTGACAAATGATGTGCAGGGAGTAGGAAAGGAATTAAGCTCCGGAAATAAAGCGATTGCTTGGCTTCGTGGCTCTTATGCAAAATATCAGCTTGGAGCAAATCCTAAGGTTTGGTTTTCACAGCTTTCATCTTATTTTGCTTCTTTTGGTGAGCTACGAATAGGTTCGCTTTTGAAAGCGTTTAGTCTTAAAGATACATATACGAATTCTGACGTAGATGAATATTGCAAATTGGCGGCGGTAAGAAGCTATGAAAGAGGCGCGTCCTCTGCAATGGCGGTTTCGGAAAAAATAGGACAAGCAGGCAGCTTACTAACTAAGCCTATTGAATTTGTTGACAGGAGAGTGGTGTGTGCCTTGTTTTCTGCTTGTCAATTTGAGGCTAAAGCAAGATACGGTCTTGAAGTGGGTACTAAGGCAAATAAGATTAAGGCAGGCGAAATTCTTACAGATGTTATCCTTAAGACTCAACAGAATCAGCTTGTAACGGAGCAAAGCAAGGTAATGCGTGAAAAAAGCGAAATTATAAAGTCGTTTACAATGTTCAGTGCTGACCAAATGAAACTAAATAGCCGATTCTGTCAGACGTTAAGTGAGCTTGCAACACTTAATAAAAAACTCAAGGATGCGAAAAAGGCAAACGACCAACAGCTTATCAATGAGCTAACAAAAAAGCGAAACGGTGCTATCAAGAAATTGGCTAAATACAGTTCGTCCATTATTACGATTGCTTTCTATATGGCTGCATTAGCAAAGGCTGTTCAGGCGTTCCGCAGAAAGGATGAGGATGAGCCAATAGGAGAATGGCTATTCAAGGAAGCGGGTCTAAATCTCCTTACTACTGTTCCGTTCTTCCGTGACATTGTTTCTTTCTTTACAGATGGCTTTGAGGCGGATATATTCGCTATTAGTATGGTGAATGACGTTTTAAATGCAACAGAGGAAATGAAAAACAATTTTGCAGATATGGCAAACGGAAAAGAGGTTACGTCAGAGCAATGGTTTGCAACGGGTAGAAAGGCGGCTTATGCAATAGGACAAATGGCAGGTTTTCCCGTAAGAAACATTTATAATGTAGTAACAGGCTGGACACGTAGAATAAGTGAAAGTGCGGGAATGTCTATTGATGCAATATTCAAGGAGCAATCAGACAGCGACCTTAAGGCTACATACAAGGAAGCAAGTGAGAAGGGAAATGTCTCACTTGCCGGCAAGAGTCTTGATTTGATTTACAAAAATCACGATATGGACCTTTCCGATACAGTGCTTAAAAAGGAATTAGACCGTCTTAACGGCTTGGATATTACCAAAAAGGATGATGATAAATCAAATTATAGTGTAATAGCGAAAAGAGTACCCGATACAATCACTTTTGAGGGCGAAGAGGTAGAACTTACCGCCAAGCAAAAAAACGCCTTTAAAACGGCTTATAAAACGGCTGAAGCAGATGCGGGCAAAATGGTGCGCGTATATAAGTACAAAAAGCTTGATAGCGCAAGCCAGGCGTATGCGATACGCAAGATATACGAATACCATTATTCCAAGAGTGAGGAAGGTATAACCGGAGAGAGGGAGCGACTTGTTTACTTTGGCGATATTATCGGTATAGACAAGTTAGCGCTTATAATCGGTTATGCAAACTCATTAAAGGGAGATAAGGACCGTAAGGCTAAGATTGAAGCATATATCAAAAGTATGGGAATGATATCGCAGCATGCATCCTTGGCGCTCAGGTACCTTGGATATTCTGACAAGGCGAATGATAGCAAGGTTAAGAATTTTGTTAATACAAGAAGCAGTCTGACAAGAGAGCAGAAGGAAGAACTGCTCAAATATTTATCTCTTGATAAAGAATCTGAGGAAAAGAAAAAGGCAGAGGAAAAGGAAAGAGAGAGGGAAAAAGAGAAGGAGCGAAAGAAAAAAGAGGCGCAAAAGCAATTGGAGAAAATGTTTAAAAATTCTTAAAAAGAAAACTCTACCGTTTTGGCGGTAGAGTTTTTTACTACAAAAAATTGTAGTATCTTATTACAAAAATGTTATGTGTTCTGTAACATAGAACGGTAGGTATGTAAGCTTACATACTATTTGAGAGCTTGCTGATTATTTTATCAAGCTTCTTTTTGATACTTGACACGCTGTAATGCGTTTTTTGGGCGATTTCTGAGAGGGGGACACCGTTTATATAGGTATCAATGAAAACGGCTATTTCAAAGGGCTCTAAGCTCTTTTTGGCAAGTAGAGAATACTTTGACATAAGTTCGTTAAATTCCTCAAGGTGCTTGCGCAGGCTTACTTTTTCGATGGAGTGATAAAAGCGGCTTTTGGCTTTTTCTGATGCGGAGCTTTTTTCAACTGCGTTATAAAATTTTGAAAGCTTAAGCTCTGCATCGGCGCAGTATTGAATTTTTTTCGCAAGCTCCTTAAGACGGTTAAGGTCGTTATGAATTTGGTCGTTCTTTTTCATTTTTTTACCTCTTTAACGTTTTTGAAGGCTTCTTTTAGCTGCTTTTCGATTTCGCACCAGCCAACTCGTATGTATTCGCAGCGGCTTGTTCCTTGAAGAGAGCAGATGCCACAGGGATTTGATTTAACAAAGTTAATCGCCATGTTTATTACAGCTATTTCATCAACCTTTTTGTGCTTCATCCTGAAGCCTTCCTTTCGCATTCGGCGCAGAGCATGCTGTCTTTTGCTTGTGGCCGTACACCGCAGGACACGCAAGCATCGGCGCTGGGAAGATATTTTTCCTTATCGCACCTTTTTAAATGGCAATTACCGTAAAAAACGCAATCATCGGTGCAGCCTATGGGGTCTCTTTCAATAGTAATCATTGTGCGGTTTCCTCATTTTCCTTCTTTTGTGCTTCAAAATTAGCTACAACGCTTAGCATGTAAAGAATAATAAAGTAATTTTGTGGTGCTTTTTTGCCAAAGTCATATAGGGCATATTCATCACAGTCAAAAACATTTTCTAAATCTCGGAAATCTGTGTTTCTTAATTCAGCAAACCAATCAAATTGGTCGTAGGTTGCCTTATATAACCGTTGTAAAGCATCGCAAATATCTTCATACTCATACAGAATATCATCGCTAAAAATGTATGAATATTTATCTTCGATGAACTCATCAAATCTTGCTTTTTGTTCTTGACTCAAGTCCACGGTGTACCAATCGCCTTGAGTGATTGACTTTACAAATTGTTTCTTACATTTGCAACCATCAAATCGTGATTGCGATGTTACCGGTCGGCACTTTTCTAATTGATAGTAAGGAGAACCATAGGCTAAATTATGTACATTTGTTTTCCAAGTACAATCAAACACATATTCCCCATAGTCTCCGTACCAAGCCATATGGTAGCCATCAAAAAAGGCATACACCGGTGCAAAAAACATAGCGCCGGTTTTAGAGGTTATTTTTACTCTTGAAATTTCGTCTGTGAAATTTAAAATTTCGTAGTCTATTTCTTCATAAGGCTTAAGATTTTTTATATTGTAATCTTTTGTTAATATCTCTGCGATTCTGCTATTACCTTTCATTTCTCTTTCCTCTCAATAATCAATTTAGGTATGAATGTGCAGCCTGCATCAACAAGAGCAGTTGCGATAATATATGCTTTGCATTTGTAATTGCAGTTATGGCATTTTGCTTTATTCATGGTTTGGCAAATTATATCTGCAATTCGTTCCTTATCATTTTCCATTTCTTTTTCACAACTAACCGCTAACGGCTGACCGCTGGCGGCTCGTCATATCTCCTTTATGCGTATTTTGTGAACATATAGCATAAGCTTGCGTTTGATTATATAATCGGCTGTGCGAACTCCCTTTGTGTCCTCGACAACGAGAACACCGTTTTTTGTTTTATAAACGAAGTCTGCTATGTATTTGACCGGTTTTTCTATTGTCTTGCCTTTTTCGTCCTTTTGAGAGGGAATAAGAGTAAACGGCTCTTGACACTTTAACTCAGATATTTCGCCGGAGCGCTGCGCAAGCACAAGCTCTGAATATCGGTTTGCTTCCTTTATCGAGTCAAAGGTTTTACCACTCACAGTGATTTTCTGCGAGTGGTATTTGCTTTCACTTTGTCCGGGCTTTTTGCCGAGGAGCTTATTGAGTTCATCCTGGGTAAGTCTTAAGGGCATTATTTATTACCCGAGATAGATACAATGAATGCATCAAGTGCCTTTTGAAGCTTTTCGGCGATTTCTGGGCTTGTTTCCTTGGCTTTTTGAAGGATTGACAGGCAAGAGGAAGCCTCGTTTTGTAAACGGTCAAAATTAAGCTTAAATTCAGCAACAATGGAATTAGACATTTTTTCTTTTGCTTCCATTTTTGCAAGCTTGCTTTCGGCTTCCTTTTTTTGCGCCTCAGCAGTTTCTTTTTCTTTATTTGCTTTTGCAACCTTTTCCTTTAGCTCATTTATCTGATTTTGCATTTCTTGGGAAGCTTTTTGTTGTGCCTGCTTTTCGATTTCATCAAGCTTTTCTTTTGACAGCTTGGGATTGTCCTTAAGGTCTTTGTTTTTCTGCTTTTCTTTTTTCAAGGATTCCTCAAGGTCCTTGAGCTTTTGCTCGGCTTCCTTTAACTCATCAATTGCGGTGAGCTTATCAGCTTCAGCCTGCATAATTCTGCCTTCGCTATCCTCAATTTGGTCCTTATAGATTTCGTATTCCTTGGCTCTTGCTTCCGCTTCCTCTGCCTTTTTAAGTGCTTCATCGCGTTCCTTGATTATTTTATCAAGCTCACGGACAGAAAGATTTTCTACATCGTTTTGCTCAATAAAATCATCTCTTTCATCTTTAGGAATTGCAAGAAGCTTTACGGCTTGAGTATATGTTAATTTCTCAACCGATTGAGAAAATGCTGTTGCACCGAATAAAGAAATTTGCTCGCTACCATATTCCTCAAAAATTTTCATATAGTTATTTACGGATGATTGGGAAAAATCAACTGTGTCCTTAAGCCACTTGCCCCATTCGCCGTGAGGAAGCATCGATTTTGCTTCCTTGAAGCGTCTGCCAAGTTCTATGGCACAGACAAGAGCAGTGTTTTGAGCATAAGCCTTGATGTTTAAAATTTCGCTTGTAATTGTGTCGATATTACGCACTGACGGTTGTAGATTTTCTTGAATTATTACGTTGTTTTCCATTTTTTAACTCCTGTATATTTACTTTTTTTACATATTCAAGCCATTCATCCTCAAAGGCTTGTATTTCGGGGGTTCTTGCGCAGTTATGACTGCCTCTGTTTTGCTTTACTGTAAGATTTTTTTCATCTAATTCCAAGGTGAAATAGGGCTTCTTTATAGCATCTTTTTTACGTATAAAGAATATCGCTGATTGACCTTCAATGTATTTATTAGCATATGAATAAACGCAGTGAGAAAGCGCCTTGCCCTCGTGCTTTAAATCAAGCTCGGTTTCGCAGGGGAAAATTACAAAAAGCTCGTTTTCAAAAATGAATTTTGAGAGGGCGTTATAGCGCTTGGTAAATTTCTCTTTTGATATTTGCGATTTTATAAGCGTTAGCTTATCGGATGCGGTATCGTGGGCTGTTTTAAGGTTCTTTGGATATGCGGTATCTGGCGTTACAGTCTCGCCAATCTTAATAAGCATATCAAGGTAGTCCTTATATGTGCTTAATAGATTACTTTTATCGCCTCGCACATTCTTTTCTTGCTTTTCAAGGTACCTTATTAAGCGAGGAAGGAATAAATTATGCTCCTTTGCTTCTGCCTCTACCGACAAGCACATATAACGAGAATTGAAAAGAAAATACAGCTTCATAACATCGGCAAGGGTTGTCTTTGGCTTATTTCGCGTATAAATGTCAATAATAAAGCCAGGGACCTTATGCTCAATGAAGAAATCAAATTCTGGCTTTGATATGCCAAGAGCCTTAGATGGGCTTGGAATTTTCATTTTTAGTCCTGAGCTATTAAGCTTGAATTTGGTTTCATAGTATCCGTAGTAGTTCCACGAGGTATCTACTGCATCGGAAATCTTTTCGTTAATAAGATATGATGCGCCATGAGTTACAAGATTTTCAAGTGCAGGATATGACTGAAAGAGTCTTAAATAAGCACAGGGAAAGGAGTTGTGCTCGGCGTTTATGTAAATATCAAGCTTGGTATTTTTTAGCAAGCACCTATCTAAAATAGATGCATCAAAAGGCATTACATAACGCTTTTCAATGGAATGAAAATTGATTTTAAAGTTTTTCATTTCAAACCATCTACCGTAGTAATGCTCTTTTCCAGCTAAATCCTTATACCAGCCCTTGACTCTTAATCGCTCTTTAGCAGAATAAATGCATCCCTCATACGGATATACATTGTATTGTGCTTTGCCGTTTTTAGAATACAACTTTGCTACATGCCATTGCAAAATTGCTAGATTTCCTTTTATTTCATGAACGGAATAAATGTAATACGCATTTATAAAATACATTTGATATGTATCACTAGCTCTGCTATTAAAATGAGAAATATGTACTGCTTTTACAGGCTTATTGCAAATAGGGCAGAGAGTTGACTCATTGTCCTCGACAATTGTTTTATATGAGGGATTTAAAAAGCCAAAAATCTTGTGTTGGTGCTTAATTTTATCCGTAAAGAAGGAGCAACCACAGGCGGTGCATTTTGCCTCAACGCACTCGCCCACTGGGAATATCTCCGGGTTGCGATTTATACAGTGCTTATAGATTAGAATATCGCCACAGGTATCGCTATTTGTGGCATTATTATAAAAATCAATAATGCCATCGGGACAGATAGGAAGGTCTTTGTTTACATCAATGTCAATCATTGAAAAAGTCCTCCAGGTTAATGTGAACAGTATTTGGTGCCACTGGCTCTGAGAGGGACACTTGCTCCTCTCTTGCAGGCAAGCCATAAAATTCACGAATGATTTTCTCTGCTACGAGAGGGGTAATGCAGAATACCTTTGCGCTTTTGTGGTTTTTGTCGGCGTATTCCTTGAGCTTGTCCGCTGCCTTTTGAATTGACATTTCGGGTACATCAAGGTCCTGTAATATAAGCTCGCGTATAGAAGGCTGTTTCTCACACATTTCTTTGAGTTGCTCGCCTACCGTGAAGGCTGGGGATGATGCATCAAGCTTGTTCTGTTGTTCAGTGATTTTTTTAATAATTTGGTTTAACATAGTGATATCTCCTTAATTTTCAATTGCACTTAGAAACGCAAGTGCTAACGCGCCAATACCGGCTAACAATTCTAAAAATTCCATAATCATTTACCTTTAAAGCCTCGCATATCTACCTCGCGAATGGAGATGACGCCAGAGTTTTTTATTGATGAATATATACCGTATTTCACGGGGTAAATTTTGTAGATATATCCGTATTTATCAGGAAATGCAGATGCTACTGTATGTATCGTTCCATCGGGATGATATTTTGCAATAATTCTTTCATTGGGTCTTTTTCCGTTTTCTACGAAGTACCATATTATTGGCATTTTAAGTTCTCCTATCTTCTTTGATTAGTTGTATGATATACTCATAGTCAGAGCATCCATGTTTATAACCATTCATAGATAGCTCGTTCATTTTGAGTAGGTAATAGCCTAAGGTTTCCTGTGAATAAGTAGTGAATAGAGCCTCAATTTGTGCATCAGATATGAAAAGATAAGCACCACCACCTTCTGCACTTACGCATTGGTATTTCAGTTCATCGCACGCGCACGCCTGCGCTGTTGTTGTTGTTGTTGTATTCTTTTCTTTCTCTAACTCTTTCTCTAACTCTAACTCTAATTCTTCTTCTTTTTTCTTTTGCTTCTTTTCTTTTTTCTTAACGTTTCCAATTTTTTCGGAAATTTGGTGGAAATTTGGTGGAAAATTTCCAATTTCATTATTTTTTGCATTTCTTTTGTATCTTGCTGATTGAGTTTCTGAGCCGATAGACCAGTTGTTTTGAGTTAAAGAAAATGTACTTGCATTTTCAATTTCAATAAGCAAATTGTATTGTCTTAAAAAATTTAAAACAATTAAAATGCTATCTTCATCTTCGTCGATTTTTAATGAGAGTTCGGCTTCAAATGAATCCTCTAATCCTTCGTAAACTAAAATTCCATTGTTCTCAATACTGAGAAGCATTAGCTCCAAGTATATGAGTGCCAATGTATCACCACCTGGAAGCTTACGGAGCTTCTTGATTTTGGGATCCTTAAAAAAGTTTTCCTCAAGCTTTAGCCAAAAGAAGCGCAAACTTTTTTGGTTTTCTTTTTGTTCCATAAAAATTCCTTGCATTTTATAAAATTGTGTGTTAACATACTTACAGGACCGGTCCGAAATCAGTCCTTGCCTTATCAAAGCTGCAACTTTGATAGGGCTTTTTTCTATAAGTTTCGGTAAATGCCGAGGCATGCTAAAAGTCTTGTGTTAAAATCGTATAAACGATTAAAAAAATTCTTTAACATCATATTCACCACCTCTCTTAAGAAATTTTGAGAGGGCTTTTTATTGCTCGTGGTAGAGCGCTCCACCCGTCAATGCTTGGTAAAAGGGAAGAGTCGGAATTAAAAAACCTCTGTTTTTAGCACCCGGCTTTATCCAGGATAGAGCATTAAAGCCGCAGGTGCCTTGCACGATTGAATATCTTAAGCTTTCCGGATGCATATGCAGAAATTCGGCAGCATCCTTGACAGGAATGTCAATAGGATATTTTTTGCAAAGTGCCTTAAGTTCTTCAAGACGTTCTTTCATTTCAAGCATTTGCTTCACCTGCTTGCTGTGCCTTAATTGCAAGACCTTTCTTATGTAGCCAACGGTAATGATGAAGTTTTTTGCGTTCTTTGTTTTGATATGACTGTGCATATTTCTTTTGAATTTCACGGTTAGCGAGTTTTACCTCTTCGCTTGCTTTTAGCATTTCAAGCTCTTGTCTTTCTTCTTGGGTTAGTTCTTTCATTTTTTGTTCTCCTTTCCTAAAAATCTGCTACGCTGCACTCAAGAACGGCAGCAATTTGTTTTGCCAATGGTAGAGAGGGCGCTCTGGTTCCACGCTCAATTTGAGTAATCATTTCGCGCTTTACGCATACTGCATCAGCAAGTTGTTGTTGCGTTAAGCCTTTCGCCTCTCTTTTTTGTTTGATAATTTCCCCTGTTGCCATAAAAATAGCTCCTTTCTAAAATATTGACTTTTTAAAATTAGTGTGATATTATGTAGTCGTAGTTACATAAGCACAGTTACATTATAATCCACAAAAGAGGATTTTGCAAGAAAAATATTCCACTTAAGAGGAATTTTGTAAGGTTGCACAAAAAACAAAGTCCACTTTTGGTGATTTTTTACGAAAGGAATTTAAAAATGTTTATAGAAAGATTGTTAATGTTAATTTCCGAGAAGGGAATTACACGAAAGCAATTCAGTGAAGATGTACAAATAAACAAAAACCAGCTTAAAAGATGGGAAGATGCTGGGACCACGCCCAATCGTACTACACTAACTGTAATTGCAAATTATTTTAATGTTTCTGCTGAATATTTGCTTGGCGAGACTGATGAAAAGGATATAAAAGAAAAAAGCCCTGCCGTGGCAGGACTAAAAGAAAAACATATGCGTTTGATAACTGCTTATGATAGAGCTGAGGCACCGATTCAGGAAGCGGTTGATAGGTTACTCCAAATTGACGATAAGCCTGTTGTAGTAAAGATAGCTGCAAGGGATGGAAGCTTCCAAGAGAAAGAAATTACACAGGAAGAATGGAATAGAATTAAAAATCTGCCTGATGCGGATTTGTAAGGAGAGGGAAGGATGGATACCTTTAAGGAAATAGTGTTAGCCTTATTTTTAGTCGTTATTCCTGTGTTTTTAGCCCTGTTAGTCAAAGGAAATGCTAAACTTGCAAGAATTATATTTGCGTTTTTTGTAGCAGGCATAACAGGAGTAGCCGCCTTCCTCTATGAAACTTACTTGATTTTGATAGCAACAGCAATCTTTGCTTTTTTTGGTATTTACGGCATTATTAAGGACAATGAAACAGATATATGGAATAGGTGAACTATGATTGGATTTTGGGTTTTAGTTTCAATGGCAGCGATTTTTGTTTCTACTTGCATTATTTATTCCCTTGCAGAACAATCGAAAGAGAATAAATGGAGAGCCAGACAAGAGCAAATTGACGAGTTAAAAAAACAACATAAAAACGAAATAGACGGTTTAGAATCTAAAATTAATGGATTGAACGGCGAACTACAAAAAAAGAATTGTGAAATTGATAGATTAAACAAACAGGAAAGGCAAAAAACTGAAGAGAATGCGATAATCGATGAGCTAAATAAAAAAATAACGGTTTTAGAAAAAGAAAATAGTGAATTAAACCGAGTTGTCAGTGAAAAAGGTGTCGTAATATCAAGTTTGAGTAGCAGTCAAAAAGAGCAGTCAGGTGAGTTAAATGAACTTAAAAAAGAGAATGAGATACTAAAAAGCAAACTTGACGAAGCACAAAACACGGTTGCTGATGCAAACCTTGAGGTTTTAAACACTCGGAAAGAAATACAAGAACTTCAAAGTCAAGTGATTCCTCAAGAGAGGGATTTAAAAGTTGAACTTGCAGCTCTTGCAGAATTAAACAGCGCACTGAAAATTGAAAATGAAAATCTGCAAAAAGAAAAAGCAAAATTGAGCAAAGAATTGAAGCATATAAAAAATGGCGAAGTGAAAAAATTTAAATATGATGCTTGGAATAAGTTTTTTAGAAAAGCTGAAAATGTGCTCGATGAAAAATATGATTTAAATAGCTTTTTTGAAAGCATTGGTACAAGCAGATTTGAAAAGGCGATGCTTGAGAATATAGAAATGCACGATATGAAAATCACGGCTGAATTCGTACCACAATCTGATAAGAAAGCGACAGAAAATTATAAAACAACATTGTATGAATGTACTTGTAAAGACTACAAAAACAATAAATTACCTTGCAAGCATATGCTTCATTTGGCTTATTCTATCGGTGCGTTGCAAATGAAATCAAAAAAATTTGAAGCTACAAAAAAGTTCTTGCTTGAAAAAATTAAGGAAAAAGCAAAAGAAAAGGAAGAATTGGAGAGCAGTATAAAACGATTAAAGAAAAAATCTATTGACAAATAAGGCGAAAATGTGTATAATGAAAGCAGAAAGAGCCATCCGGTAACGGTTAGCTCCTCTAAGATAGTACGAAATAATCGCCTTTCTGTTCCAAGAGCAAGGCGATTATTTCTTTTTTACTTTATGCGACGGAAATAGTCGGCAAGTGCGATAATTACAGTAATAAACATTAAGAGTTCTGATAATGTTATGTACATACTATCACCTCCCCTTGTGATAAGGGGAGAAAAAGAAATTCACTCCCCTTTCATTGAAAAAGGAGCTAACCGCCACCGTATGGATGACTCCAAAAAGAATTGTAACACATTAAGGCCGCTTTTGTCAAGAGTACAAATAACGCCTGATAAACGGTCTGAAATTATCATATACTATCCTTTCGAGAGGGCTTGTTAAGAATTTGTTTCGCGCGTACAGCACCTTCATGCGTTCCATACGAAAATCGGCGGCTTGGTAGCTTATATCGCAGAGCTTCATTATATCCTCAGCGGTTTCCACCTCACAGCCCCACAGAACGCAGGCAGGAGCTAAAAGACGGCTGGCGAATATATTTGCTTCCTGCTCGATAGGATTATCATTTTGAGAGGGCTCTCGGTTAACCAAGGCGTATTTGCCAACGTGATCGAGAATAATATGGCCCAGCTCATGAGCAACGGTAAAGCGCAAACGGCTGATGCTTTTGCAATTTGAATTGATTACGATAATAGGCTGACCTTGATAAATAAAAGTATAGCCATCGCTATCGCCTTGCAGGTCGGCAAATTTTACTGGGATACCGATTTGCTTGCAAATATCGGTTATCTTAATTGGCAAGGATGTAATTTCACAATCAATTAGTAGTTCCCATGCTGCATTGCGTGATTTTTGATAATTTTTGTAATTCATAATGATACCTCACAGTAGTTTTTTTATTCTATTATGAGGCATTTCGACAGAAAAAAACAGATTTTGAGAGGGATATATGGCAAGACCAAAGAAAAAACCACCTAACAAGGACGGGTATTATAGAGTAACCAAAACAATTGGGCATGAGCCTGATGGCAAACCGATAAAAAAAGTGTTCCGCTCAAAAATATCTCAAGAGGACGCGCAGGCAAAGGCGGACAAGCATGCTACGGTTAACAGCTTTGAGGACATATCCTTTGCGGATTGGGCCCAGAAATGGTTATGGGACTATAAATATCCGCAAGTGAGAGAGAATACTTTTGAATACACTTATCGGTCCACGGTAGAAAATCATTTGGTGCCTTATTTTGGAGTGTTTAAGCTTAAGGATATTACCAACAATATGATACAGGTGTTTTTTAACAGAAATAGCAAGCTCTCAGCAAGCTTACTTAATAAGATGCGCATTTGTATGGCGCAGATGTATGAAACGGCTATTGCAAATCAGATAGTGTCTTTTTCGCCTTGCACAACTGTTGCAGTAAAATCGGTGCAGAAATCAAAGGAGAAGGAAACCTACACGCCTGAAGAGTGCAAAGAAATCATCGAGAGGGCGAAAGAACATAGATTCGGTTTATATATTCGCATAATTTTACAAATGGGACTACGACCAAGTGAGCTTTGTGGACTTAAATGGGAAGATATAGATTTCAAGGCTGGAACTATGGCAATAAAGCGAGCGTGTACGGACTTGAACGGAATGGCGGTTGTCGGAGAGCCCAAAAGCGCCAAGAGTAACAGAGTGATACCGATACCGGCGGATCTGCTTGAGGCACTGAAAGAGAATAAAGCACAGGGATATGTGATTATATCGGCCACAGGAAAAAATATATCGCCAAGGACATTTACAGCAAAGCGATACGATGTTTTTTTCAAAAATACAGGACTTAGAAAGCTTACACCGAAGCAGATGCGCTCAACCTGTGGTACGCTGCTATATGAAAAATGCCATGACATTTATGCAGTTAAGGCGTTTTTGGGACATTCCGACATAAAAGTTACATCGAATATCTATGTTCAGCCGAACCCCGAGGATTTACGAAAACAATTATTTAAATAATATAAATTTAAATGTAGATTTTTAGTTATTTTCAATTAAAATAGACATAAAGTCGCCAAAAAATTGAATAATGGCATATAATGCAAGGCTTTGCACTTGACTTTTAATCAAGGTGTCCGGAGTTCGAGCCTCCGATGGACCACCATTTCTGGATGATTAGCTCAGCTGGTAGAGCAACTGACTCTTAATCAGTGGGCCCAGGGTTCGAGTCCCTGATCGTCCACCAGAAATTGCCCATTTATGCAGAAAAACCTGCATAAATGGGCTTTTTCTATGTATTTATGTATAAATTATCGTCAATTTTTTCTTCGCTTGCACGATTTGGGGCACATTTTGGGGCATAAATCCCCTGAAATTTTGGGGCACAAAATCTCAAAAATACTAAAGTCAATGCATTTTACGTTACT
>JBGVPY010000039.1:0-2054 GCA_045127235.1 Eubacteriales bacterium | reverse complement strand
AACAAACGGAGGTAGAGAAAATGAATCAACAAGCAACGGGAAAGTTTATAGCACAAAAAAGAAAAGAGAAAAGCCTTACACAGGAACAGTTGGCAGAAAAGCTTGGAGTATCTAATAAAACAGTTTCGAAATGGGAAACAGGCAAATGCATGCCCGATTACTCTGTCGTAAAAATCTTATGTGAAGAATTAGAAATTACAGTTGCAGAGCTAATGGATGGAGAAGCTGCCGAGGAAAGAAGTGTTCGCGCATATGATGACGAGCAAATCATGGATTTGCTGAAAAGGACACAGGATTTGGAAAAGCAAAAAAACTTGCTTTACGGAGTGTTACTTATTGTAATGGGAATTGCATTGCAGGCACTTTCTTATACGCTTGGCGGTTCCAATGTAAAAGACTTTTTCTCAGGACTTCTATTGGGAATATCAATCGCTGAAATGCTGGTTGGTATTTATGTGGTTGGAAAAGGCATAGCTGGTCGATAAATTCCAATTTGTAGCTATGTAAAATCCCTTTTGCATCGTGATTTAAGCAAATGGAAAAGGCATTTGATAGACAGAGAAATGAAAACCGACTATACTTATGGCAGGTCGGTGAGCAAATCACGACGAAAAGGAGGTTTATATATGGAACTGAATGAGCAGATAAAAAAATATCGGACGGAAATGAATCTTTCCCAAGAAGAGCTTGCCGAAAAGATATATGTAACACGGCAGAGCATTTCAAATTGGGAGAACGGAAAAAACTACCCTGATATTCATAGCCTGCTACTACTCAGCTCATTGTTTGGTATCTCACTTGACCAATTAGTGAAAGGAGATATTGAAATTATGAAAGAGAAAATCAAAAAAGAAGAAATTGCAAAAATGAATCGTTATGGAAAGATCTACACCTTGATGTTAATTGCGACTGCTGTTTCTGCGGTTCCGCTGTTTGCGTGGCTTGGTGTTTGGGCGGTCATTCCTTGGGGAATTATTTGGGCAATCTCGTTGTGTTTTGCTTTTAAGCTTGAAAAGGTAAAAAAGACCAATGACGTTCAAACCTATAAAGAAATTGTAGCATTTTCTGAAGGAAAGCGATTGGACGATATACAGAAGCAACGAGAAATTGGCAAGCGTCCGTATCAGAAAATTCTTTTGGTTATAGGTTCTGCACTCATAACATTTGTTGTTTGCATAGTAATTGGTTTTCTGATGCACATTTTTTTGAACTAATAAAATCAGCCCTCGTTCCGAAACGAAGCGAGGGCGCTTTCATTAAAAGTAAAATATATCTTCAAATTTCTTGTCAAGAGCTATGCACAAAATCAATGCAAGTTTTGCAGTAGGGTTGAATTGCCCTGTTTCGATGGAGCTTATGGTGTTTCTTGATACGCCTACCATATCCGCAAGCTGCTGTTGGGATATGTTTTTTTCAAGGCGTATAGTTTTTAAGTTGTTTTTTAATACAAGTTTATCATCCATAGCTTACCCCAAAGTAACAACGCAAAGCGTAACTGCAAAAGCTATTGTAAAGGCGAGAGCGACAATACCATACACAAGATGTTTATTAGTTTTCAGTTTTGTGTATAACGTGATGTGATGGCTTCCTTGCATTGCAAAATATACAAGCCAAGCAACCAATCCTATTTCGTGTACTTTGAAAAGGAATTCTGACAAGAATACCAACACAGCACACAGAATGCCGCCTACAAGCATTCCCACTCTTGATGCCGTTCCGAATGCAGCCATCTCTCTTTCGTCGTGCTTGCCTGCGTTCTCTTTGCGGCCCATTTCCAATATTTCATCTTTTTTCATAAAAAACCTCCTTAAATGATGAAAACTTGCCAAGTGTTCTTGGCACGACTTTATTATATCATTGCCAAGTGTACTTGTCAAGAGGTTTTGCGAAAAAATATTAAAAGTAAAGTAATTTTTTTGTCGTAATATGTCAATAAGTTTTCTTAACGATAATGAGAACCATTATTGACAAGGAGATAAATATATGCTATAATATAGAAAAATATTCCTACGGAGGAAAATAATGCTGACGGCAAATACGAAAATGCGGAACTC
>JBGVPY010000038.1:0-48917 GCA_045127235.1 Eubacteriales bacterium | reverse complement strand
TGAAATTTATGAAACTCTGTGTATTGAACCTAAATCTCCGAAAAATGCATATATGAAAACACCGTATATCAAATAAAAAAGCTTCGTTTTACGAAGCTTTTTTCTATTTACTGTCTTTGATATTCTTCCATGGAAACGTTTTCTCTAAAGAGAAGAGAAATACACCAAAGAGCGCATAAAGCGATAACTACATAAATTATTCTTGCACCTATTGCAGTTGAGCTACCAAAAATCCAAGCTACAATATCAAAGTCAAAAAGTCCAACGCTACCCCAGTTAACTCCACCAACTATAAGTAGAGCTAATGCAATTTTGTCTATAATCATCATCATTTTTGCATTTCCTCCGTTAATTGAACTGTTGTTCAGTTATATTTTTTGCAGTATTTTATTGAATATACTAGTCTCGCTAAACAAATTTTTGCCTGACAAGCAAAAAAATAGCAAATTTCAATATATTTTATTGAGGTGATTATATGGGATTATTTACAGCAATTTTAAACGTGGTTTACATGATTTTAGGCGTTGAGCCAGTACAAAAATTTCCAAGGGCTTTATCAAAGCAAGAGGAAGAGGAATGCTTCAAAAGAGCCAAAAACGGAGATATGAAAGCAAGAGATAAGCTAATTGAGCATAATTTAAGGCTTGTTGCTCATATTGTGAGAAAATACTACGTGTCTTGCAAAAATCAAGAGGATTTAATTTCGGTAGGAACAATAGGACTTATTAAAGCGATAGATTCCTTTAATTTTTCAAACGGCGCAAGATTTGCAACCTATGCTGCAAAATGCATTCAAAACGAAATTTTAATGCTTTTCAGAAGTCAAAAGAAGTTAGGATATGAGGTTTCATTAAATGACACTATTGATATTGATAAGGATGGAAATCCATTAACATATATAGACATAGTTTGTACTGAAGATACGATAGCTGAGGATATTGACAAAAAGATAAAAATCAATAAAGCACTTGAATACATACGTGATAAGCTTGATGACAGAGAAAAGCAGATAATTATAATGAGATACGGACTTGGTAATACAAAAGCATATACGCAAAGAGAGGTTGCACAAAAATTGGATATATCAAGATCATATGTTTCAAGAATAGAAAAGTCGGTTTTAGAAAAAATTAATGAGTATTTAACCTCTGATGGTTGATTTTTTGCAATTTATAGTATATAATATATAATTGGCAAATAATAGCATGGAGTTTAATATGGTTAGAATTGAAAAAGTTATTCCAAATTCTTTATCGGATTTATGTGGAATAAAGGAAAACGATATATTAGTCAGCATAAATGGCAAGGATATAAATGATGTGCTTGATTACAGATTTTATCTTGCGGAAGAGAAAATTACGCTAACTGTAAACAGAAACGAACAACTAATTAATTTTGATATAACAAAAGAATGCTATGATGATATAGGACTTGAATTTGAAACCCCTTTGATGGATAAAAAGCATAGATGCGAAAATAAATGTATTTTCTGCTTTATTGACCAGCTTCCTAAGGGGCTTCGTGAGTCACTTTATTTCAAGGATGACGATTCGCGTCTTTCATTTCTACATGGCAACTATATAACACTTACAAACCTTGAAAAAAGAGATATTGAGAGAATAATTGAAATGCACATTTCTCCTGTCAATGTTTCCGTTCATACAACAAATCCTGAGCTAAGATGCAAAATGATGCATAACAAGAGGGCAGGAGATGTTTTAGAGTATTTAGATATGCTATCTCAAGGCGGAATTGATATTTGTGCGCAAATTGTATTATGCAGAGATATTAACGATGGAGAGGAGCTTGTAAGAACACTTAATGATTTAGCAAAGCTTTATCCAAACCTTTCAAGTGTGGCAGTTGTCCCATCTGGCCTTACGAAATTTAGAGACGGACTTTATCCGTTGAAGCATTTTGATAAGGAGTCAAGCAAAGAAGTAATTAAGACGGTAGAGACTGTTAATAAGACTTATTCCAAAAAGCTTGGTAAAAACTTATTTTTCTGCTCTGATGAATTTTATCTTATGGCAGGAAAGAAAATGCATAAGGAAGAGTATTATGAGGGCTACAGTCAGCTTGATAATGGCGTAGGAATGATTACGTCCTTTGAAGAAGAAGCATATACGTTTATGAAAACTCTTACAAAGGAAGAAAAAAACATAAAGAAATCACTTTCTATTGCTACCGGTACTGCGTCATATCCATTTTTGTCTAAATTAGTAAAATCAATAAAGAAAAAGTGTAAGGAACTTGATTGTAAAGTTTATGAAATAAAAAATGATTTTTTTGGACATTCAATTACAGTATCGGGCTTAATTACCGGAAAGGATTTATTGAATCAACTAAAGGATAAAAATCTTGGAAGTGAGCTTCATATTTCAAAAAGTATGCTTAGAAATGAAGGCGACTTGTTCTTGTGCGGTATGTCTATTGATGAGCTTGCAAAAGAGCTAAACGTAAAGATTGTACCAGATGAACAGGACGGAGCTGCTTTTGTTGAATCATTACTCAAAATAGAGGAGGTATAAAATGGCTAAACCAATAATAGCAATAGTGGGAAGACCAAACGTTGGTAAAAGCACACTATTTAATAAATTAATTGGAGAAAGACGTTCTATTGTTGAGGACACTCCTGGTGTTACAAGAGATAGAATTTACGGAGAGAGTGAATGGTGTGGTAGAAAATTCATTCTTATTGATACTGGCGGTATTGAACCTAAAACTGACAGTATGATTTTGCAAAAAATGCGCCAACAAGCGCAGATTGCTATTGATACAGCTGACGTAATCATATTTATGTGTGATATAAATGCAGGTCTTGTTGCTGATGATAGAGATATAGCAATTATGCTTAAAAAGAGTGGAAAGCCCGTTGTTGTATGTGTAAATAAATCTGATAGAGTCGGTCAAGTTGATCCTACATTCTATGAGTTTTACGAATTAGGGTTTGATATTGATCCTGTGCCTGTATCTTCAATTCACGGAACTGGTAGTGGCGATTTACTTGATGCTGCATTTGCATGTATTCCTGAATCGGAGGAAGAAGAGGAAGATGACGACGTAATTAACGTATGCGTTATTGGAAAGCCAAATGCCGGTAAGTCATCCATTATTAACAAGATTCTTGGCACAGACCGTTTGATTGTTTCTTCAATGGCAGGTACAACTCGTGATGCTATTGATACTAGATTTGAAAATGAATATGGAAAATACAATTTCATTGATACAGCAGGCATTAGAAGACAAAGTAAGGTAGATGATAGAATTGAAAAATTCAGCGTTTTAAGAGCCCATATGGCAGTTGAAAGAGCTGACGTGTGCTTACTTGTAATTGATGCCACTGAGGGTGTAACCGAGCAGGATGAAAAGATTGCAGGTATCGCTCATGAAGCGGGTAAAGCTGTAATTATTGTAGTAAATAAATGGGATTTACCTGAAACTGAGGATAAGGATACAGTAAAATACACTAAAAAGGTAAATGAGGCTTTGGCATACATGACGTATGCACCTGTAATTTATGTATCTGCGCTAACTGGACAAAGAATAGTTAAGCTATTTGAACAGATTAACTATGTATATAATCAATCAAAAATGCGTATTTCAACAGGTATGCTTAATGATGTACTTAATGAGGCTATCACAAGGGTACAGCCACCGTCAGACAAGGGCAGACGCTTAAAGGTTTACTACATGACGCAGGCAAGTGTTGCGCCACCTACTTTTGTATTATTCTGTAATAGCGCAGCATTATTCCACTTTTCTTATCAAAGATATATTGAAAACTGTCTAAGAGACACCTTCGGATTTAGAGGCACTCCTATAAAGCTAATAATTAGACAACGCTCTGAGGAGGATGAAACAAAAATATGACCTTTAGTGATTTGCTAAACTTAGGCTATTTTGGCTTTAATTTCGGAATGGAAGATAACTGGAACAGTAACATTCTTGGATTAGCATTTTTAGGATGCGCTATTATTGCATACCTGTTAGGGAGTATAAATTGTGGAGTTATAATTTCTAAGGACAGATATGGTAAGGACATTAGAGAATCAGGTAGTGGTAATGCAGGTACAACTAACATGTTCAGAACGTACGGAAAAAAAGCAGCCGCATTAACTTTTATAGGCGACGTATTAAAAACTGCTGCAGCAATAATAGTAGGTAGGGTATTTTTAGGATATTTAGGCGCGTTTATTGCTGGTTTTTTCTGCATTCTAGGTCATGCATATCCGATTTTCTTTAAATTTAAAGGCGGTAAAGGTGTTGTTTGTATTTCAACAATGTGTTTACTTACAAATCCAGGTGTATTTTTGATTATGCTTGGCATATTCTTGATTGTTCTTTTTGGATTTAAAATGGTATCTCTTGCATCAGTTATGATAATGGTTATATATCCATTCGTACTTTTTAACATAGGAAGCAAGGGACCTGGATTGCATGTCGCTTTAGGCGCATTATGCGCATGGTTTATTGTGTATTTACACAGAGAAAACATAAAGCGCATTTACAATCACAAGGAATCAACTATTTCCTTCGGAAAAAATAAAGATAAAAAAGACAAAAAATCCTACAAGGATGAGGATTAATAATGAAAAATGTTAAAAGTGAGGCACTTGATTCTTTAAGCAATCTTGCGTCTCTGTTGATTGAAAGCAATTCCTTGAAAAAGATAATACTATCTAAGCCAGATTCATCTGATGAAATTAAAAGCGTTGCTACAATGAAACTTATTTCAGGCGCATATATTTTACAAATTGAAACCTTTTCAAAGGACAATAAAGCATATCACAGAAATATCAAAGAAAATTTTGAAAAGGAATTCAATTCGATTTTTGTGAATTATAGTCAAATAAATATCGTTTCAACCGTAGGAGATTGCCAATATATGCGTGCAAAAAGCGGTAAGGAAACACTTATTGGAGATAAAAAAATTCGTTCTGCGCTAGCAAATGGTACGGCACAAAGCATTGAGATTGTTTTAAATAATAAAACAAAAAATTATGTTTTATCAGGCGACGAGGATTTTCTAAAAAAGCTTGGTATCAGTGATGATACAGGAAGAATAAGAGATAAAATGCAGGCAAAGTTCCGACAAATCAATAAATTTGTTGAGCATATTGATGCTATTAAAGACAAGCTTCCAAAGGACAATATAAATGTGTATGATTTATGTTGTGGAAAGAGTTATCTTAGCTTTGCTGTGTATCACTACTTTAAGAATATTCTTAATATGAATATCCAAATGATTTGCGTTGATTTAAAAAGCGATGTAATAGAGTATTGTGCAAATACCGCTAAAAGACTTGGCTTTGATGATATGCAATTCATTTGCGGTGATATTATGAAGTACAATATGAATTTAAAGCCTCATCTTGTAATTTCACTTCACGCGTGTGATATTGCAACCGATATTGTTTTAAACAAGGCAAGTGAAAATGGAGCGGATGTTATTTTATCAACACCTTGCTGTCATCATGAGCTTAATCATACTATAAATTGCGATGCATTATCTTTTGTAACAAAGCATTCAATGCTGAGACAAAAAATGTGTGATGCTTTAACTGATTCTTTAAGACTTTTAAAGCTTGAAAGTGAGGGTTATAAGGTTGATGCCTTGGAGCTAATTGACCCTGAGGATACGCCTAAAAATATCATGCTTAGAGCCATAAAAAAGAAAAGTGTAAACAAAGAAAAGCAGGAAGAATTAAAGCAACAATACGAAAACATAAAAAAATTCTTACTAGGAAAGTAAATATTTCTCTCAATATTTAGAGGTAATTATGGAAAGAATAGCAAGTTTTACAGTAAATCACGATAAAATTACAGAGGGTATCTATATTTCAAGAATTGACGGTGATATTACCACTTATGATATGAGAATGAGAAAGCCTAATATGGGAGATTATATTGACAATCTTACCATTCATTCACTTGAGCATATGTTTGCTACGTACGTAAGAAATTCCGAAATCGGAAAAAAGGTTATTTATTTCGGTCCTATGGGATGTCAAACAGGCTTTTATTTGCTTGTAAGAGATGAAAATGACTACAAGATCCTTGACGTTATAAAGGATGTTTTAACAAAAATTGTTAACCATAAAGGCGAAATTTTTGGTAATACTAGGGAAGAATGCGGCAACTACCGAAATCTTAATCTTGAGGCTGCACAAATCGAAGCTAAAAGATATTTAGACGTTCTGAATTCCAAGGAGGTTACGTTTAAGTATGAGTAATGTTATTGGAATTATAGGTGCTATGGATATTGAGGTTAACGGAATAGTTTCCTCAATGTTAAACGTAAGCGAAAAAACAATAAGTGGCATTAAATTTTATAGTGGAAATTTATTTAATAAGAATGTAGTAGTTGTAAAATGCGGTATAGGCAAGGTTTTTGCCGCAATTTGTGCTCAAACAATGATTTTAGAGTACCAGCCATCTGTTATTATCAATTCAGGTGTAGCCGGTTCTTTAACTAAAGATCTGGGCGTTTTAAACGTTGCAATAGCAAATAACGTAGTGCAACATGACATGGATACAAGTCCATTAGGAGACCCAAAAGGACTAGTTTCCGGAATAAACGTTATTTACTTTGATGCTAATTTAAACGTTGTAAATACGTTTGTTAAATCAGCTGAAATACAATCCTGCAAATATTTGTGCGGCACAATCGCATCGGGAGACAAGTTTATATCTGCACCAAGCGAGAAAAATGCTCTTAATAATGAATTTGGAGCGATTGCGTGCGAAATGGAAGGCGGAGCGATTGGACATGCCTGCTATATAAATAACATTCCATTTGGCATTATAAGAGCTATTTCAGATGGAGAAGGCGCAGAAATGGATTATGCTACCTTCGCAGAAAAGGCTGCAAATCAATCAATTGAAATAGTAAAAAATTTTGTAAAAATATATGAGGTGTAAATATGAAATTAGGTTTACAATTATATTCAGTAAGAGAGAATTTAGAAAAGGACTTTTTAGGCACTCTTAAAAAGGTAAGAGAAATGGGCTATGAGGGCGGCGAACTTGCAGGTATTTACGGCAAGACAGGCGAAGAAGTAAAAGCTATGTTTAAAGAAGCAGACCTTATTCCAATTTCTGCGCACGTATCATATCAAGATTTAATGGTTGATATTGAAGAAACTGTTAAAACTTATTATGTAATCGGTTGCAAATACATAGCAATTCCTTACTTACCTGAAGATTTAAGATACGGGACTGAAAAATATCCAGAAGTAGTTGCAAACATCAAAAAAATAGGCGAAGTTTGCAATAAATATGGAATTGAGCTTTTATACCACAACCACGATTTTGAGTTTGCTAAGACAGAAAATGGTGCATATGCACTAGATGAGCTTTACAGTGAGGTTTCTGCTGATTTGTTAAAAACAGAAATCGATACTTGCTGGGTTAACGTTGCGGGTGAAAATCCATCTGAATACGTATTAAAATATACAGGCAGAGCACCAGTTGTTCACCTTAAAGACTTTGTTGGCGAAAAGAATAAAAATATGTACAAGCTTATCGGTATTGACAGTGAAGAGCAAGAGGTTGTAAACACCTTTGAATATAGACCTCTCGGTCAAGGTAAACAAAATATTCAACAAATTGTTGATGCTGCAAGGAACGCAGGTGCATTATGGATTATTGCTGAACAAGATGAACCATCAATGGGAAAATCCCGTTTAGAGTGCGCACAATTAAGCTTTAATTATATGAAAAATATTAATTATTAATGAAAAAAGAGTTTACCAAGATTGGCGTGTTATCCTTAACGGAGAATTTTCAAGAACAAAAATTCCGGCAGAGAACTTGTTTTATCTGCCGATTTGTGTTATAATGGGGTTAACGCAAAGCCTCCCTCCGAGAGGGAGGGGGACCGCGTTGGCGGTGGAAGGAGCCTGCGTGACTTTGAGTTAAACTCAACTTTATCGTAACGCACTCTCCCTCAGTCGCCTACGGCGCCAGCCTTCGGCACCAGTCGCAAGCACGGCTTGCTTCCCGCTTTGGCTAAAAATATGCCACTGGCATATTTTCTTAACGCGTCGCGCCCACCCGGAGGGAGCCTTTGGAGACGCTTGTGCATCTTTAGGGGTATGGGCTTTGCCCGAAGCCGTGCGTTGCTTGCAACGTTGTAATACAAATGCGAAACTAGCGATAAAACCGAAATAGGAGTCACGGTATGCATAATATATATTTAAATGGATATGCTATAGAACCTATAACAATACACAACCTCGATAAGTACGAAGATGTTTTTTATTGCAACGAAGAATACTATATAATTACAGATGGACATCCTGCTACTAAAAAAGATTGTATTGATACCATAGAATACTCCATTGATGGCATATCAAAAAACAATATTCACAATATAGGATTCTGCTATAACAACGAAGCGGTAGCTTGTTTGTTTTTGATTGAGGGATATCCTTGTGCAGACACACTATGGCTCGGTCTATTTCTTGTACATAATAAGTTTAAACGAAAACACATCGGTTCTAAATGTATAAAAGCACTAATTGATTCCCTGAAACAAACAGATATCAAGTGTATTCGTTTGTCTGTTCAGAACAATAATATCAGCGGATTGTCTTTTTGGCAACATTTAGGCTTTTCGATTGTTGCGGAGACAGAATGCGAGAACTTTAAAAACATCACAATGGAATATGTGCTATAGTAGAAATCCCCTACAGATTTAATAATCTGTAGGGGATTCTTATTTGTCTACTGCGGATCAAATCAATAATACTGCGATTTCTCCGATAAGAACACAACGCTTTATGGTAAACTCTTTTTTATTTATAGAATTTTAATAGTATTGATGTTGGCAAAATTTTAGACGCTATTTGAACAATTTTAATCGCTAAAGTAGGTGTATAGATACGTTTTTTTCTTTTTGATGCTTTAATAGCCCCTATGGCGACAGATTTAGGAGAAATTATAAATTTTTTCTTGTATTCTTTAACGTTTTCAAGAGAAGAAAAAAATGGAGTATCAACCGGACCCGGGCAAACGGTGGTTACGTATGCTTTTTTTGATTTTAACTCTTTGTTTAATGCCAAAGAAAAGCTATTTACATAGGATTTTGAAGCTGCATATACAGAAAAGTATGGTTGTGGTATAAAAGCTGCTCCGGATGAAATATTAATAATTCTTGAGTCTTTTGATAAATAATCCAAGGATAATCTATTTAATAATGTAAGAGAAGTACAATTAAGTGATATTGTTTCAATGATTTTGTTTTCGTTTAAATCACTTAATTGACCATTGTATCCAACGCCAGCTGAGCAAATTAAAAATCTAATTTCTGGAGAAATTTGTTTTAACAGTTTTTTTATGTGCTCATATGCCGCGCTTTCTGATAAATCAACACTGATATTCCTTGTTTTAGTTTTGAATGATTTACTGAGTTCATTTAACTTATTTTCGTTTCTTGAAATTAACCACAGTTCATCAAGACAGTAATTATCTAGTAATTTTGCAAATTCTAATCCTATGCCTGATGATGCTCCGCTAATAACGGCAATCTTCAATTGTAACACCTACCTTTTATGATATTCTATCATTATTTTTGGATACAGTCAAGTAAATTTGTCTTGAAAATAATGTCTTTCTATGGTAAAATATGTTTAGTACTATAAGGGAGTATTTTATGGAAGATAATAATTATAATTTAAAGCTTGAAGTTAATCCCTATTTAGATGTAAATGAAGACGTTGTTTGGTGTGATAAGCCTGCAAAAAAATTTGTTTTTACGTCAGCGGATATTTTTACTACACTTTTTGGCGTAGTTTGGTTATCTTTTTCTGTATTTTGGGTTTTTTCTGCCTATATGTCAACTGAATCGACTGATGGGACATTTAATATTTTTCCGTTGTTTGGCATTCCGTTTGTTATTGTAGGACTATATCTGTTACTTTTTAGACATGTAGTTAGTTTTGCAAAAAGAAAAAATATGGTATATGCTTTAACCAATAAAAGAGCCTTGATTGTTCATACAGGTAAAAGACAGTACGTTCAAGAATATAGATATGAAAACATTTCAAATATACAAATGAAGTGTGATGATAACGATATAGGTTCAATTTTCTTTTTAACAGGAGAAGTAAGATACAATAACGGTAGAAGCTATTCAAGCACGTCGGGAATTTTTGGAATTAAGGATACTAAAAAAGTATATAAAATTTTATCACAATGCATGGAGAATAAGAGAAAATGAAATGTGTACATTTAGACTTTCACACAAGTCCTGATATTGAAAATATCGGAGAATTATTTAATAAAGAGGAGTTTGCTAATACATTAAAGGAGGCGCACGTTGACCTAATTACCGTATTTGCAAAATGCCATCACGGATATTCCTACTATCCCACAAAAGTAGGTACAATGCATCCTCATTTAAAGTTTAATCTTTTAAAGGAGCAAATTGAAGCTTGTCATTCAGTTGGAGTTAAAGCGCCTATTTACATTACTATGGGTTGGAGTAAAAAGGATGCTGATGAGCATCCGGAATGGCATCAAGTGAATTTTTGGACTAAAAAGCCAAGATGCTATGGAAATGAATTAGAAGTAGGACCAGATGACATGTTATATAACTGTTCATGGACAACACTTTGCCCGAATGGCAGTTACCTCGACTACTTAAAAGAAATTACACATGAGGTTTGTCAGCAATTTGACGTATCTGACGGCGTTTTCTATGATATCTGCTTTATTGATGATGCATGCGTATGCGAGGAATGTAAAGCAGGAATGGTAAAGATGGGCTTAAATCCTGATGTTTTTGAAGATGCTCGCAAGTATTATAGAATTAAGCACGTTGAAATGATGGAAACGTTAACAGGTATTGTTCATAGCTATAAAGAAGGCGCACCTGTATTCTATAATGGTGGAGCTGATATGAACAGACCTGAGTATCATCCTTACCAAACTCACTATGAGCTTGAAGATTTACCTACTGCTTGGGGTGGATATGACCTAATGCCACTCCGTGCTAAGTATTTTGAGAAATACGGCAAACATTTTCTTGGTATGACAGGAAAATTCCACCATTCATGGGGTGAATTTGGTGGATTTAAGAACAAGGATGCTCTTAAATATGAATGTGCAGATATGATTAGTATTGGCGCTTCTATGTCGGTTGGAGATCACTTACACCCACTTGGAAAAATTGACAAAAGTACATATAATATTATTGGTCATGCTTTTGAATATGCTGACAAAATAGAGAAGTATTCAGAAAACACAAAGGCTTATTCTGATATCGCTATGTGGTCAAGCCATAATTCAGATGCTGATATGGGTTGTTCAAAAATGCTTCAAATTATGCATCTTGAATATGATGTATTAGAGGCTGGAGACGACGTTTCTAAGTATAGCTGTATTGTTTTACCTGACAAGGTTTCTCTTTCAAGTGATGACAAGGCGAAGCTTGTTGAATTTACTAAAAATGGCGGTAAGCTTATTGTGAGCGGTAATAGTGTATTTGATGAGCTTGGAATTAAAAATTACGGATCTAATGGCTTTGATCTTGACTATATTCAATGTGATATTGATGAGGTTTGCACACCATTCCTTTCATATTCCAACGCTAATAAGGTTGAATGTAATGGAGAAGTGTTAGCAGCTTTACATGAGCCATATTTTAACCGCAGAGTAACTCATTTCTGTGGTCATGCTAATACACCGTTTAAGATGGAAAAGGCTGAATATCCTGCTCTTGTTAAGCTTGGTAACGTTTTATATTTCGCACATCCAATTTTTACTGCATATAATAAGTCTGGTAACTATATTTTACAAAAGTATATCATGAAAGGATTTAATGCCATTTACAATAAATCTTTAAAGGTGGAAAACTTACCTTCTTGTGGTAGAGTGAGAATGAGAAAGAATGAAGCTGAAGGATTCTATGCGCTACATTTACTCTATGCACCACCTGTAAATCGCGGTAATGTATGTTTACTTGAAGATTTTCCTAAAATTGATGGCGTAAGAGTTACTTTTGATATTAAAGAAAAGGTTAAATCAGTAGTAACACAGCCTGATGGAGAAGAAATTTCTTTTGAGATTACTGACAATAAATTATCTTTTACTATTGATAATGTTAAATTGCATAAATTGATTATTATTAAATATGAATAAATTAATAATTAAATATTACGCAAGTATTGACAAAACTTTGATATCGTGATAGAATATAAATAACAAATATTAAGGAGGTTCACTATAGTGAAAAAATTTGTTAAAATAATATCAATTATGCTCGTGCTTGTTTTCGCTACTGCATGTTTAGCGTCTTGTGCAAAGACTCTTTCTGGCGAATACAAACTTGATGCTACATTTGCAAGTAAAGTTTATAAATTTTCAGGAAGTAAAGTAGCCATTACTTATGAAATTGCTGGTTTTGAAAAAACCATCGAGGGCAAGTATGAAATCGGCGAAAACGATAAGGGAGAATCTATAATTACATTTACTTTTGATGATAATCAAGAAGACGCTGAAGATTACAAGGGTGAATATTCATTTAGCGAAGGTGAAGAAGATGGTGTTAAATACATCAAAATCGGTGGAGCTAAGTATATTAAACAATAATAATTGACAAAAAGGTCTTTCATTATGAAAGACCTTTTGAATTTTAATTTGGTAATAAGTTAAAAAAGAAGTGGTTTTTTACCACTTCTTTCTTGTATTTATACATTATAATTCGTCAGAGTTAGTAATTTGTCTTGAGCAGAGAATATCAAGATTTGCATTTCTTTCTCTAATTTCATCAATGAACTTCTTTTCGTCCTTAGCATTCTTTAATTGAATATCATATGTAAGCTGGAAGATTGTTCCTAAATTCTTAAGCTTTACCTTGATTAAAGCGTGATTATTTGTGTATTTGTCAAATAAATCATCAAATATGTCAGTATAATCAAGCTCTTCAGGAATGGACACCTTTAAGGTTCTACGCTTTGGATTAGAATCGCCAAATTGTGTTAATGTAAAGATTATGAGCATTGCTTCAATGATAATAACAAGTATAATTGCTATATAAACATAACCCAGTCCTGTTGTTAGGCCAACTGCCATTGCTAAGAAAATTTGAGCAATTTCTTTGGCTGAACCTGGCGCTGAACGAAATCGTGTAAGAGCAAATACACCGCCTACGGCAACAGCTGCACCAAGGCTACCGCTGACTAACATGATAAGAACACAAACAATTGGCGGTAAAATCGCTAAAGTAATTACCATGGTTTTAGAAAATTGGTTTTTATACATATAGCAGAACGCAGCAATTAAGCCTAACGCTATTGCAACACCAACGCAAGCGAAGAACATCCAAGGCTCAATTACAGTTACTATCTCTCCGTAGTCGTTGTAATCCTTTGGGAAAATACTTTTTACTAACAAATCTAACATTATACTACTCCTTCTACGGGATAATCCTGAGATACATTAACCTCAATTAAATCATCCGCGTCATCATTTGTATTTTGTGCATAAATAAGTCTTGGGTTACCCGTCGAAATAGGATTAGCCCCAATTTTTTTTGCTAATTTAGTTTTGTATGCTGTACCAACCTTCGAAAATGAAGTTGAATACACTTTTAATTTTGATAATAATTGCACTAACCATAGTGGCGCCATTTTAGGCACTTTAATTTCCATGATAACGTAATTATCAGGAAGCAGCTGATCACCATAAGATCCTAGTCTTAAATCAAGATCGTAATCTCGCCAAGTTATATTTTTATCAAATGTTACTCTTATGTCGCTGTTTTCTTTATAAAAGAAAGCAGAGCGTTCATAGGAAATATAAAATTGAGGCTGAATTCCTTCGTATAATTTAAGAAAATAATTAATTTCTCTAGTTATTTGTGTATTAGAATCAATTTTAGCACCATTTAGATATTCAATTGACTTTGTATATGGCATATGTATGCGTCTTTTATACACAATTTTGTTGAATTTTCTTTTTACTTCAACAAATGCCGTTGTATCATCATTCGGTACACCGTATGTACGAAGCCTCAGTTTTTCTTTGAAAATGGGCTTATCAACAGAGCGCCTTACCAAGAGAAAATTTGAAGTATCATAATATATATTACATATTTTTGTTTCTCCAAATTTATCTGGATCAAAATGTTTGTCAACTTCTTCTTTTATGGCGAGAAATTGATCAGGATTTAATAAAAACTTTTTTTCATATCTTTTAAAAGTTACACCAAATGCCACACAAATCCCCCCTCTTTATGATATAATATAATAACATAATTATTTAAATTTGTCAACTAATTTGTGCAACTTATATTGTAAAATACTTTTTAAATTTGATAAAATTGTGCAAAATCTATGTTAATAAAGAATTAAGCGTAAATCGTTATACGACTTACGCTTTTTAATTTATTTAAAATTCATCATGCTGTTAATGTTATCTGTCATCGATTCTGTAGCGTTTAGCATTTTTTGAGAAAGTTTTTTATTTCCCGCTACTACCATAGTGGCAACTGTTCCCAATGCTAATCCTATTGCCATTCCTTTTATTATGCTTCCAGCTTTATTTTTTGTTTTGTTGTTCATTTCTCGGCTTGCTCCTTTGTTTTTTTATATTATTTTCATCAAATGAGCAAATAATGCAATAAATGAAAAACTTTTTTGGTTTAAATTAAACAATAATTCAAAAAATAAATTTACTAGGAAAGGATATAATTATGAAAAATATTATTTTATGCATGTGTTTTTTTATTTTACTTAATTTATTCACATTTGGTAGCAGTGCGAAGGCTTTGTCTTGGTACTGTAAAAGAAACAATGAACATGAGCAACCATTATTAGGAAATGATTTAAAATTAGCAGAAAATTATGATGTGTATTGGTGTGATAAAAATCATACCGATATGAGCGATGATGATAAGGTTATATATTTAACTTTTGATGCTGGCTATGAAAACGGAAATATTGTAAAAATTCTTGATGTATTGAAACAAGAAAATGCTTGTGCAACATTCTTTATCCTTGATAATATAATACTAAAAAATCAAGATGTGGTAAAAAGAATGATTGATGAAGGGCATACTGTCGCAAATCACACTTTAAGGCATAAGGATATGAGTACAATTACTAATATTGTTGATTTTGAAAAAGAGCTTAAATCATTGGAAGAGTTATTTGAAAAGACCTATGGTGTAAGTATGTCAAAATATTATAGGCCACCAGAAGGAAAATTTACGGAAGAAAATTTAAAGTATGCGCAGGATTTAGGCTATAAAACTATAATGTGGTCATTTGCATATGCTGATTGGGATAATAAAAATCAACCATCGTGCGAATATGCTCTAAATAAGATTTTAAGTAATATTCATAATGGTGAAGTGATGTTACTTCATCCAACTTCAACTACTAATGCAGAAATTATGTTAAATTTAATTAAAGAATTAAAAGCTCAAGGATTTAGGTTTGGTAATATGGATGAATTGTGTGCATTCTAAGCTTATAAAAATATTTTTAATACTGTTAGTAACGATATTTTTGCTGTCCTTGACTAGTAACGATAATAAAACTGTATATAATTCTAATGCTAAAAATCAAAATAAAATAGCTTTAACATTTGATGATGGTCCTCATCCTAAAATTACGCCTAAAATTTTAGATTTGCTAAATAAATATGATATAAAAGCAACTTTTTTTGTAATTGGCGTTAATGTTGATAATTATCCCGAACCATTAAAAAGAGCAGCACTTGAAGGACATGAAATTGGAAATCATACGGTTTCGCATTCAATATTGAAATCAATGAATAAAGACAAAATTTTTGATGAAATCAACGGATGTGAGGAAAAAATTTTAAATTTATTAGGTGTTAAATCTAGAATTTTAAGACCGCCATGTGGTATATATGATGATACACTAGTTAAAATTGCAAATGAAAAGGACTACAAAATAATTTTATGGAATATAGATACTCATGACTGGGCTCATAAAACAACAAATGATATTGTTAAAACTGTGTCAAGAAGCATTAAGGGCGGAGATATAATACTTTGTCATGACTATATATCTGGCGAAAATCATACAATAGAAGCGCTTGAAATTTTAATTCCAATGTTGATAAATAATGGATATGAATTTGTTACTGTAAGCCAACTTTTACAGGACTGAATTTTTTAAGATAAATTAATAAAAAGCATAATATAAAGGCATAATTTCTTGAGAAACTATGCCTTTTAATATGTTAATTAGATCAATTAATTTTCAGAAATAATACCGTCATCTTCATTTAAGTCAGAATAATCATTCTCCTCATCATCCTCAATTTTAACATTATAAATAACTTTCTTTCTGTCTTTTTCGTCAAGCATATATTGTAAAATCACAGGATAAGCAGCATATACACCGATAAAATCACAAATAGAAACTGTAATGATGAACGGAAGAAGAATTCCAAGAGGCATAAAAATCACAAATATTGCATAATTAAGCAAAATAACTCCAATTACGCCAAGCATTGCCATGAGATTTCGCTTAATACCTAAAATTACAAAGAAAACTGAATTCTTAATAATTTGCTTAATTTTTAAATCAAAGGTAAATGCCATTAAATATGCATAAGGTCTAATGAAAGAATATACTATGCACATAGCAATAGTAAAGAAAAACATTATATTGTCCATCGAACTGTTGCCATATGAGTTAGCAAGGATATAAATATTATATGCAAACATTCCAATGAAAAGTGTGTCAATAATTCCTAAAATTAAAGATTGTTTTATGTTTTTCTTTATTATGTAAAAGAAGTCAGATAGTGGAAAAACTGCCTCGCCACTCATTATGTTTCTATAAATATAAGTTGTACCTATTTTTGAAAAGCCTAATGTAAAAATTACTAACGCTCCAAGTGAAAAAAAGATAATTGTGGGAGTATTAATAACAGTTGTTTCTGTGTGAACACCAAATAAGCTTGATAAAGATGAAATTTCAGCGCTTTCGCTAAATTTTGATGCGCCGTAAATTGGCCCCCATGAGTGATATAGCGGCGCTGAAGCTGTTTCGCTTAATATACCAGATAAAGCTAAAAGAAAGAAAAAAACAGGGAAGTTTCCAAATATAAAAATTAAATTTGTACTTAATAGCTTACCCAGCTTTTTCCAAACAACCTTAAAAAAGTTAGCTACTGATGGTTTTTCAAGGGCGTTTATATCTAATTTGTTGTTATCTTTGTTAGCACCTTTGAAATACCAGTCAAAGATATTAAAATGTTTTTTTTCGTTCATTATGAAAACCTCAATTCAATTTTGATAATTCGTCCGCTCTGTCAGCGCAAGATTTCATAGCCTTATAAACAATTTCACAAAAATTATTGTTATTGAATTCAATTAAAGCCTTTTCGGTGGTGCCTTTGGGGGAGGTTACCATTCTAATTAACTCATCTAAGCTTAAATCGCTATTTAAAATCATATTAGCAGAGCCAATAAGAGTATTGCATACCATTTTAATGACATTTTCGTTATTAAATCCAAGGATATTTGCACCATCAACTAGAGCCTTGACAAATAAATAAACATAAGCCGGTGAACTGCCAGTAAGAGCAGTAACATTATTCATGTCGCTTTCGTTAACGGTTGCTACAAAGCCCGATGAAGAAAAAATTTCATATACAGTATTAAATTCTTCATCGCTTATAAGGTTATTTTTGCAAAGTCCTGTTGTCCCTTGACCTATGAGCAATGGTGTATTTGGCATAGCTCTTGCTATTTTCACATTACCAAGCAAATTTTCAATCGATTCTATTGTAATCCCAGCACAAATCGAAACGAATATTTTATTATTCAAGTTTTTGCAATTTTTAATTTCATTCAAAACATCTTTAATGTTCTGTGGTTTAACTGACAAAAAAATATAATCAGCACGATTTAAGGCTTCATCAATTGAATAAGCATGAAAGCAGTTGCTATTGAATTTTGAATACTGTTGTGGATTTTTGTCATATAGCGAAATATCACTAGGGTTTGAAATATTTGATGATATAATTCCGCCAACAATGGCTGATGCCATATTGCCAGCGCCTATAAAAGCAATTTTTTTCATATTACACTTCCTTAAAAAACTTGAATTCATTTTAACACAAAAAAATATTTATATCAATAGAAAAGCGAAATTAAATTTAAATAATTATTGACTAAAATTCTGATTTGTTATATAATTGCTTATGTAGTAAACATTTTGGAGAAAATGATGAAATTAAACTTTTTTACTAGATTGTTTGGCGGAAATATGCCAAGGCTGGAATCTGAACGTCTAAAATTCAGAGCTATAAAAAGGTCCGATACAGACGATATATATGAATATTCTAAAAATCCTAAAACGTCTGAATTTTTATTATGGTCGCCTCATTTAAGCAAATATACAACTCAAGAGTTTGTTGACATAATTCTTTCTAAGTATAAATCTGGAGAATATCAAGATTGGGCTATTGTTTTGAAAAATTCAAATAAAATGATAGGAACCTGTGGCTTTACACGCATTGATGATGATAATAAAACTGTTGAAATTGGATACGTTTTAAATCCTGATTTTTGGGGGAACGGATATGCTACAGAGGCAGTAAATAAAATTTTAGAGTTTGCTTTTACTGAACTTGACGCGAACAGAGTTGAAGCGAGATTTATGCTTGGAAATGATGCTAGTCTTTCTGTTATGAAAAAGGTAGGAATGACATTTGAAGGCTACCAACGCGATGCGGTTGTTGCAAAGGGTAAGTTTAAAACTATCGGTGTTGCTTCAATTTTAAAAAGAGAATACTATAAGAAATAAAGCTCGAACTCTCGGGCTTTTATTTTTATTTTGTTGAATGTTTTTGAAATTTGTGTAAAATTTGCTATTGAAATATTAAAATCAATGGATTATAATATTATTTAGAAGAAGTCTTTCTATTGGAAGGAGATAAAAATTTGAAAAGAAAAATGATAAATAATGACGCCGCAGCATATTATTTTCACCAGGGTACAAATTTTTATTCTTATGATTATTTAGGTTGCCATGAAATTTTACAAAATGGCTGTTATGAGTACACATTTAGAGTTTGGGCGCCTAATGCTGATAGTGTAAGGCTGGTATCTGATTTTACGTCGTGGGATATTGGCGATGAAATGACCAAAATTAGTCATGGCGGAATTTGGGAAGCTAAAATTATTTCGTGTGACAGACTCATTGGAAGGTTCTACAAATATAAAATTTGGAATAAAGGAAATTGTTTTTATAAGGCTGATCCTTTTGCTTTTCACTCTCAAACACATCTAAATACAGCTTCAATTGTTGCAAATATAGACGGCTTTAATTGGTCCGATGATAATTGGATGAAGTATCGCAAATCCCAATTTTCTAAAAATAGCGGAACAGACGGGGAAAAATATTACAATTCATCCCCTGTAAATATTTATGAGATTCATCTTGGCTCTTGGAAAACAAAAGACGGAAAAAGCAATACAGACGGTAATCATTACTTGAATTATAAAGAAATAGCCGATGAATTAGCACCGTACGTTAAAAAAATGGGATATACTCACGTTGAATTAATGCCGATAATGGAGCATCCTTACGATGGCTCTTGGGGATACCAGGTTTGTGGGTATTATGCGCCTACTTCGCGTTTTGGTACACCTGAAGATTTTATGTATTTTATGAATAAAATGCATGAATGCGGTATTGGGGTAATTCTTGACTGGGTACCTGCTCATTTTCCAAAGGACGCTCACGGGCTATATGAATTTGACGGACAACCACTTTATGAATATCAAGGAAAAGACCGTATGGAGCATAAGATTTGGGGCACTCGCTTTTTTGACGTAGGTAGAGAAGAAGTCCAATCTTTCCTTATTTCCAATGCTATGTTTTGGTTGAGAAAATACCATGCTGACGGTCTTAGAATAGACGCCGTTGCATCTATGCTATATCTTGATTATGATAGGGAGCCGGGAGAATGGATTCCTAATGAGGATGGCGATAATAAGAATAAAGAAGCTATTGCTTTCTTCAAAAAGCTCAATATGGCGGTATTTTCCGAGTTTGGTGATGCGCTTATGATTGCTGAGGAATCTGCGGACTGGCAAATGATTACTAAGCCTATTTTTCTTGGCGGACTTGGATTTAACTATAAGTGGAATATGGGCTGGGCAAATGATATTTATGAGTATATTGAAACCGACCCTTTATTTAGAAAAGATAAGCATGATAAGCTTACATTTCCTCTTATGTATCTTTTTAATGAAAATTATATTACACCAATTTCTCATGATGAGGTAGTGCACGGTAAAAAATCAATAATTGACAAAATGTATGGCTCTTATGATGAAAAGTTTTCGACTATGCGTACTTTTTTAACTTATATGATGACTATGCCGGGCAAAAAAATGACTTTTATGGGAACGGAATTTGCTCAATTTAGAGAATGGGATTATGAAAATCAGCTTGAATGGTTCATGATTGATTATCCAAGACACGCTGAAATGCAGCGTTTCGTTTCTTATCTAAATAATTTTTATCTAGACAACAAGGAATTGTGGGAAATTGATAACTCATACGATGGATACGAATGGATTGAGCATTCTCAAAGCGACATAAACGTAATTTCATACAAAAGAAAAGCAATCGATTTATCTGAATTGATTGTTGTTATAAATTTTTCGCCTGTAAAACGTGAAAATTATAGAATAAACGTTAGCAAGCCGGGAAATTACCGTGAGGTATTAAACTCAGATGAATTTCAATTTGGCGGAAACGGAAATGTAAATAACGGTGTAATTAAAACTTTCAAAGAGACCGATTATGAGGGCGAAATTAAAAACTATGTAAATATTAATCTTCCACCACTGAGCGGAATAATATTACGCAAGGTTAACGGAAGGGTAAGGAGAGTATAAAAGCTATGTTCAAGAAAAAAGAATGTGTAGCAATGCTACTTGCAGGAGGTCAGGGAAGCAGATTATATGCTTTAACTGAGAAAACAGCAAAGCCTGCTGTTACTTTTGGAGGAAAGTATAAAATTATTGACTTTCCTATGTCAAATTGTATTAATTCTGGTATTGATACGGTAGGTGTACTTACACAATACCAACCACTTGTTTTAAACGAGTACATTGGTAACGGTCAGCCTTGGGATCTTGACAGAATGAGTGGTGGAGTTATGGTTCTTCCGCCATATCAAGGCAAGAATGGAGCTGACTGGTATAAGGGAACTGCAAATGCCATTTATCAAAATCTAAACTTTATTAAGAGATATGACCCTGATTACGTTTTAATTTTGTCAGGCGACCATATTTATAAAATGGACTATAATGCTATGCTTGAAGCTCATAAATCGACTGGGGCAGACTGTACAATAGCTGTTTTAGAGGTTCCGCTTTCCGAAGCAAGCAGATTTGGTATTATGGTTACTGATGAAACAGGCAAGATTACAGAGTTCCAAGAAAAACCAAAAAATCCTACTAGCACAAAGGCTTCAATGGGCATTTATATTTTTGATAGAAAAGTTCTTGAAAAATATCTTATTGATGATGAAAACACACCGGGTTCAAGCAATGACTTTGGTAAAAACATCATTCCAAACATGTTGTGCGATGGTATGAAGCTTTACGCTTATCCTTTTGAAGGATATTGGAAGGACGTTGGTACTATTGATAGCTTATGGGAAGCGAATATGGACCTTCTTGGAGACAATCCAGAGTTTAATATTCATGACAAAAAATGGAGAATTTTCTCAAGAAACTATGCTGAACCACCTCACTTTATTGGAGACACGGCAAGCGTAACTAATTCAATAGTTACAGAGGGTTGCGTTATTGAGGGAAATATTGAAAATTGTGTTCTATCAAATAGCGTGATTATTGAAAGAGGCGCGGTAGTTAAGGATTCAGTTATAATGAGTGGTACTGTAATTAAATCAGGCGCGGTTGTAAATTATTCAATTATTGATAGTAATAGTGTTGTATCAGAAAATGCAGTAATAGGCGATTTAAAGGAAAATGCAAGTGGTATTGCAGTTATTGGAAGTGATTTGTGCGTAGAAAAGGGAGTAACAATTCCCGCAGGTGCTATGATCAACAACGATTCATTTGATGGCGTTTCTGCCATTGCGGAGTAAGGAGGATATAATATGTCAGCAGCAGGAATAATTTTTTCAAATATACATGATAATAATATACCGGAGCTTACACGCAACAGAACAATGGCATCTGTTCCGTTCGGCTGCAGATATAGACTAATTGACTTTGCATTATCAAACATGGTCAATTCAAACATAAATAACGTTAGTGTTATTACTCACTATAATTATCAATCACTTATGGACCATCTTGGATCAGGTAAGGATTGGGATTTAGCAAGAAGAGCTGGCGGTATTAAGATTTTACCACCATTTATTACAGCATATGCTAATCACGAAAATTCTCTTTACACCACTAGACTTGATGCATTAAAGAGTGTTTTTCACTCAATTAGCAAAATTCCAGACGATTACGTTGTTTTATCTGATTGTGATGTTATTTGCAACATTGATTTAAATGATATGATTAAAAATCACATTGAAAACGATGCGGACATTACAATCGCTGTAAAGAATGTAAAATTAACAAAAGAGCAAGCAAAAATGAACGTGCTTTTTGATGCTGATGATAACGGAAGAATATTTGACGTTCAAGCATATCCAACTAATTTTGCCGGCGAAGCTGATATAAATCTTAACATTATGGTTATGAGCAGACACTATTTACAGGAAATTGTACTTGATGCTATCGCTCATAACTATAACAGCTTAACTAAGGATATTATGCTCAAAAACGTTAACCGTAAAAACTTCCGTATTTACAGATATGATGGATATTTTGCATGGATTTCATCTTCTGAAGATTACTATAAGTCAAATATGGAGCTTATAAAGGACAAAACGATAAGAGAACAATTATTCGGTATAAAAAATAGACCTATTTATACAAAGGTAAGAAATTCAGCTCCAACTTATTATAGCCCTGACGCAAAGGTTAAAAATTCTCTAATTGCTGACGGTTGTGAAATTTACGGAGAGGTAGAAAATTCAATTATCTTTAGAGGTACTAAGATTGGAAAGGGAACGGTTGTTAAAAATTGTATTTTATTCCAAGATACCTTTACAGGCGAAAACGTTAAGCTTAATTGTGTAATTGCTGATAAAAACGTTGTTATCAGAGATAATAAGAACCTTTCAGGAGATGAATCGCTTCCTTTCTATCTTGCAAAGGGTAAAATGATTTAATTCAACGAATTTAACGGAGTGTTATTATGAAAATTTTATTTGTAGGTGCGGAGGCAGTCCCTTATATTTCAACCGGTGGACTTGGAGACGTTTTAGGCTCATTACCTCAAGCATTAGCTAAGAAAAAGGGTATGGACGTTAGAGTTGTATTACCTCTTTATAAAAAAACTAAAGAAAAATTTGCAAACGAGCTTGAATTCGTTGATAAAACAATAGTATCATTAGCGTGGAGAAACCAATATTGCGGTATTTACAAGATTATCAATGATGGCGTAACTTACTATTTCATTGATAATGAGTACTATTTCAACAGAGAAATGATATATGGCGAATATGATGACGCCGAGAGATTTGCATTTTTTGGCAAAGCGGTACTAGATATAATGCCTGTTGTTGACTTCTATCCCGATATTATGCACACTAATGACTGGCAAAGCGCAATGTCTGTAATTTATTTAAAGAGAAAATACTATTTACAGCCATACTATCGCGACATTAAAACGATATACACAATCCATAACATTGATTATCAAGGCATATTTTCAATGGCAATTTTGGGAGATGTTTTTGGTCTTGATTCCTTTGGCGACAGAGAAACTGTTGAGTATAACGGTTGCATCAACTTAACAAAGGGAGCGCTTGTTTGTACGGATAAAATATCTACTGTTAGCCAAAGATATGCAGATGAAATCAAAACTGAATTTTATTCAAGCGGTTTACATTACGTACTTAACTTATACGGAAGTAAGCTTACTGGTATCGTTAATGGCATTGATACAGAGTACTATAATCCAAAGAACGATTTAGTAATAGCTGAGAAATATACTTCAAAGGATATGTCCGGTAAAGCGGAATGTAAAAGAGCATTACAGGAAATGTGCGGTCTTGAACAAAACCCTAATATTCCTATTGTATCCATGATTTCAAGATTGGCTTCACATAAGGGATTTGATTTGGTGCAATTCATTTTGCCTGAAATGCTTAAAATGAATATTCAATTTGTGCTTTTGGGTACAGGCGAACATGAAATTGAAGAATATTTTAGAACAATCCAGTATAAATATCCTGATAAAATTAAGGTGTTCCTTGAATTTAATAAGGATTTATCTAAAAAAATTTATGCAGGCTCAGATATATTTTTAATGCCGTCAAAGAGTGAACCTTGTGGACTTGCACAGATGATTTGCTCTGCATACGGAACAATTCCTGTTGTAAGAGAAACAGGTGGATTATACGATACAATACAGGGTTATAATAAATACACAGGCGAAGGAAATGGATTTACCTTTGCAAATTATAATGCCCATGAAATGAAGGATGCTGTTGAAAGAGCTGTAGATTTATTTGATGAAAAGGAAAAATGGAACGCACTTTGCAAAAAAGCAATGGATACTGATTTTTCTTGGAATGCATCAGCAAGTAAGTATATTGCTCTTTACAATGAACTAGCAGATGAGTATTAAAACATAAACTGTCCTGAATAACAGGACAGTTTATCAAATTTTTATCAACACCACCGGTTTTTTATGAAAACGGTTGAAGGAGTACACAATAAATGAACGAAAAATTTACAAAAGAAACTTTAAAAGAAGCACTAGGAATTAAGCTTTCAAGATACTTTGGTGTTAATCCAGAGGACGCTAACAAGGAACAGGTTTACAAAGCAACAATTCTTACTGTTAAGGATATTTTAACTCAAAAAAGATCTGTATTCAGACACCAAGTAAAGAAGGCGCAAGCAAAGAAAATATATTATCTTTGTATGGAATTCTTAATTGGCCGTTCCCTAAAAAATAATTTACGCAATTTGGGAATTGCAGATGAATTTTCAAGTGTTTTAATGGATTTAGGCTATGATATAAATGAAATATATGAAATGGAGCCAGATCCGGGTCTCGGCAATGGTGGTCTTGGTAGATTGGCTGCTTGCTTTATGGATTCGTTAACGTCTCTTAATTATCCTGGAGATGGATTTTCAATCCTTTATGAATACGGTTTATTTAAGCAAAGAATTATAGACGGAAATCAAGTAGAATTGCCTGATGCTTGGCTTCCTGGTGGAGACAGCTGGCTAGTTCCAAGAACTGACAAAAAGTTTATGGTACGCTTTGGCGGTCAGATAAAGGAAGAATGGCAAAATGACCGTCTTACAATAAAATATGAAAACTATGAAGAGGTTGAAGCGGTTCCCTATGATATGATGATTTCTGGAGCTGATTCTGCCGTTAATAGACTTCGTCTTTGGAAAGCGCATGACGTAACCAACTTTAATATGAGCTTATTCTCACAGGGACAATACGTTAAGGCTATTCAACAAACAACGAGCGCAGAGGTTATCTCCAAGGTTTTATATCCTTCTGATGACCATACAGAGGGAAAATTGCTTCGTTTAAGTCAGCAATATTTCTTAGTATCCGCTTCACTTCAAAGCATTATAAGCGACCATATTGGCGCATACGGCACCCTCTCTAATTTTGCCGATAAAGTTGCTATCCATATTAACGACACTCATCCTGCACTCTGTGTACCTGAGCTTATGAGAATCCTTATGGATATTTACAATTATAATTGGGATGATGCATGGAACGTTGTTAGAAAGGTAGTTTCTTATACTAATCACACAGTAATGCCTGAGGCGCTTGAATGCTGGAATGAGGATTTATTTAGCTTTAAGCTTCCAAGAATACATTCTATCGTTAAGGAAATCAACAGAAGACTTTGTGAAGATCTATGGAAAGCTAATCCAGGAGATTGGGATAGAATTTCCAAGATGTCAATAATTGCCTATTCTCAGGTTAGAATGGCAAATTTAAGTGTTGTTGCTTCACATACGGTTAATGGTGTATCAAAGCTTCACTCAGATATTCTTAAAAAGACTGTTTTCCATGATTTTTATAAAGAAAATCCATCAAAATTTACTAACGTAACAAATGGTATTGCTCATAGAAGATGGCTATGCTATTCAAATCTAGAGCTTTCAAATTTAATTAAAGAATGTATTGGCGATGGCTTTGTAACTAACCCACAGGAGCTTGAAAAGCTACTTAAATATTCGGACGACAAAACAATTTATAAGCGTCTTGCAGAAATTAAAGAGCAGAATAAGTTAAGACTTTCAAAGCATGTATTTAATAAGACGGGTATTTCTCTTGATACGTCATCTGTTTTTGACGTTCAAGTTAAGAGAATGCATGAGTATAAGCGTCAGCTTCTAAACGCGCTTAAAATCATTGCTTATTACGTTGAGCTTGAGGAAAATCCAGAGAAGGACGTAACCAAGAAAACGTTTATTTTCGGTGGAAAAGCTGCCCCTGGATACTACATGGCTAAGGATATTATTAAGCTTATTTGGAATTTAAGTGAGGATATTAGAAAAAATCCTAAGGTTAAGGATATGCTTTCCGTTGTATATCTTGAGGATTATAATGTTAGCACAGCAGAGGTGCTTATGCCGGCTTCCGATATTAGCGAACAGATTTCACTTGCAGGTAAGGAAGCAAGCGGTACAGGTTGTATGAAGTTTATGATGAACGGAGCATTGACAATCGGTACTCTTGATGGCGCAAACGTTGAAATGAGAGAAGCTGTTGGTGATGACAATATCTTTATTTTTGGTCTTACAGCCAAGGAGGTTGACGAGCTATGGGAAAAGGGATATCGTTCTATAGACTACTATAACAACAGTGCACGTATAAAGAAGGCGATAGAACGCTTAAACAAAGGCTTTAACGGTGTATCTTTTGCTAATATCGCGAATTATTTAATTGGTGGTTTTGGGGTTGTATCTGACCCATATATGTGCCTTGCTGACTTTGATTCATATTACATTAAATCTGAAGAAATATTCAGGGCATATAACAACAAAGAACAATGGGGAAAAATGTCTCTTATTAATATTGCTAAATCTGGTTTCTTTGCTGCTGACAGAAGCATTAAAGAGTATGCTGACAACATTTGGCATTTAAAGAGTGTAAAGTAAAATGAATCTTTACGAAAAAAAGTATTTAAAAAACAGAGACGTATCATCATTAGGTGCTTTTTTAGTAAACGCAACTGTAAAATTTAAGCTATCTATTCCAAGAGGATGCGGTGCAACACAGGTGCGCATGCATCTTTTTGGAGAAGGTATTGAAAATAAGATGTACAAATCCTACGATTTAAAGTGGGAAGTTATAAATGGAAAATACGACGTATATTCCATTGAGCTTAATATGTCAGACGTTGGTATCGGGCTTTATTACTATAAGTATGAGGTTAAATCTGACAAAGTAGCTTTTTATGGTAGCGGAGAAAAAGGCACAGAGCTTAAGAAAATAAAAGATAATAGCGATGATGGTTTGATACAGCTTTTGATTCATTTAGACACAGATAATAAGCCTGAATGGATAAAAGGCGGTATTATGTATCATATTTTCGTGGATAGGTTTAAAAGAAGCGGAAAATGTTTACCCAAACCAACTGTTATTATGAATGATGATTGGTATAACGGAACACCTCAATATGCTGACATTCCCGGCGGTTACGTAGAAAACAATATGTTTTTTGGCGGAGATCTTTACGGCATTATTGAAAAATTAGACTATATTAAGTCTTTAGGCGTAAATTGTTTATATCTTAGTCCGATTTTTGAAGCGTATTCTAATCATAAATACGATACTTCAGACTATATGTCAATAGACTCTATGTTTGGCTCTGAAGAAGCTTTTGAAGAGCTTATTAAGGAAGCTAAAAACAGAGATATGCACATAATATTAGACGGTGTATTTAATCATACAGGAGCTGACAGCATTTATTTTAACAAATTTGGAAGCTATGACTCAGTTGGCGCATATCAATCTAAGAATTCTCCATATTACGAATGGTACAATTTTAGAGAGTATCCTAATGATTACGAATGCTGGTGGGATGTTAAGATTTTACCTAGAGTAAAAAGCGACACAAAGAGCTATCGCGATTTCATATTAGGAAGTGGTGGAGTAGTTGAAAAATGGATGAATAAAGGAATTGATGGCTTTCGCCTTGATGTTGCTGATGAACTGAGCGATGAATTTTTAAGAATTTTGAATAAAAAGCTTAAAGGAATAAATCCACACGGAATAATTTATGGCGAGGTTTGGGAAGATGCATCAAATAAGGTAGCCTACGGAACAAGGAAAAACTATTTTATAGGAAATGAGCTTGATTCTGTAATGAATTATCCGTTTAGAGAGGCGGTTATTGAGTATATTAAGTATGGAAATGCTGAGCTTTTTTCGAAAACTTGCCGCACTTTAACATCACATTATCCAAAGGAAAACGCTGACGTTCTTATGAACGTTTTAGGTACGCACGATACAGAAAGAATCCTAACGGTTTTAGGTGGAGAAAATAGTGAAGGCTATTCAAATGAAGAGCTTTCTACAAAGAAAATGTCTGTGTCTCAAAGAAAAAAGGCAGTAGAAATGCTTAAAATTGCATACACGATTTTAGCAACTGTTCCTGGTGTTCCGTGTATCTATTACGGCGATGAAGCCGGCATGGAAGGATATCGTGATCCGTTTAACAGATTGCCGTATCCGTGGGGAAAAGAGGATCAGGATATCCTTAACCATTACAAGCGAATTGGTAAAATAAGAATAAACGAGCCTCTTTACAGAAATGGATATTTTGATATGGTTGAATGCACTAAGGATATTATGTCTTTTGCGCGTTACAATGAAAATGAATTTGTATTGACTGTTGTAAATAGAAGCAATCAAAAACTACACATAGATTCAAATATGAATTTAAAAAACATCGAGACAAATAGAGCAGTTCATACTATATCGCCTAATTCCGCTATCATTCTTAAATGCACTGGCAACTACGAAAACTTAAACATAGAGTTCATATAAACCTCGCAAGATATTCTTGCGAGGTTTTTGATTTATTTTATGCTTAAAGTTAAAATTTTTTATGACGATTACTTTGTAAATAAGCTTGCTGAGAGGGATGCATCCTTGGTTAAGAAGCTTATAAGCCGATTTAAGGGCACAATAAAAAAATCCGCTATGGTTGATAGCGAATCAATAAAGTATTTAAAAAAGCTTGTTAGCAAGTTTGAAAAGGCGCTCGATAATGCCCAGAGCGGTGTTAAAATTTCTCAAATCGGTAATGATGATGAGGAGAGGGAATTTGTGAATGTTAGATATTCAAAGTCTAACGAAAAAAGTTCAATAAGAGAACAATTAAAAAGCAGCATCGATATCATAAATGAAATGCAACCGGTTGCAGTTGTTAATAGCAAAAATATGACAAAAAAAGAAGTGTTTGATTTTGCTATGGAAGAATTTAAAAAGTTTGGATATCAAGTGGAACGTCAAAATTTTGGAAAGATTGAAATTGGTAAAAAAGAAATCAACGACAGTTTAAACTACTTAAACCAAGAGGGTGAAATATTAGTATTGCTTTCTGTTCCAAAAGTGTTGAAACGCGGAGCTCTTATAGACGGACACGGTAATCACAAGGGACGAAATTATGAAACAGTAACGATTGCTGCTCCCGTTGTGATAAATGGAGTGAGAGGAAATGTAGGAGTAATAGTAAAACAAGGCGGTAAAAATAAATATAAAACACATAGAATACTGATGCCTGACGGTTCTGAATTTGTTTTTGAAACTAAAAATGACGCAGAACCTACATCCGCTGGTGTGAAAGGTGAAAATCACCGGCAGGGACCAGCCATCAGTTCTACGTCTTACAATATTATATCCGAAAATGGCGAAAATGTCAATAGCAATAGCAAAAAAATTGATGATGAGCGAAAATCTGTTAAGCGAAGCTATGAGCCAACAGAAGATATTCAAATCACTTTGCAGGATGTGCAAACGCTTCGCAGTATAACGCAGGACGGAAAAAGAAAAAGCATAAATGATTTTTCAAATGCAGAAATTCAAAAGGCAGAAAAATGGGCAAGAAAATTCTATAAAGAGTTAGGCGTAAAATCACCGTTTTTTAGGGCTTGGTATGGTGATTGGAGAGAACATCAACATAATTCTTTCGTAAAAGTTGTTGAGAAAATAGGAAATAATCGTGGTGAGGTAGTTAACTCAGACACTCAATGGAGCATAGTAATTTCAAAGCAAGTGCACAAGGAAACAGGACATCATTCTGGTAGTCCCGAAAAAAATGCAGTTAAATATTTACCATACATAGAAGATATCACAAAAAACGCGGTACTTCTTGATTCTGTTGTATCTAATGATGATAATGTTAATTCTTTAATGTACCATTCTTTGTATGCATATACAGAAGTGATGGGATATCCAGCCTTATTAAGATTGAAAGTTGAAGAACTATTTTATCATGGCAACAATGGCTCAGGTATTATAAAAAGAGATTACATTCTTCAAAATATAGAAGAAGAGCCCATCTCTAAAGGTAACCGGCTTTCAAGACCGGATCAATTAGAAACAGACTCTTCCGTAATTAGTATATCAGATTTATTCAAAATTGTCAAGCAATATGATAAAGATTTTAAGCCAAAATCTGTAAATCTGTTGCTTTTGAATGAAGATGGCACACCGAAAGTGCTATATCACGGAACTAATGCAGAGTTTTTTGAGTTTGACAAGGCGAAAATTCAGGTAGATAATCTCGGAAAAGGTTTTTATTTGGCAGACCAAAAGAAAATTGCTGAAAGTTATGCTTCAAGAAGAACAGAGGAAAGAGGTGGCTCTCCAAAAGTAATGGAAGTGTACCTGAAAGCCGATAAGCCTTTGCATGCCGAAAAACTAACAAGAGAGGATGTAAAAAGCTTTTACACATACCAAAACCAAAAGGATGGAGATTCAAACGAGGATGCTATTAAAAACGCAGAGGATGATTTGAATTACGCAGAAACGGTAGGCAAAAAAAAGAGGTTGGTTTGACGGAGATTATTCTAATTTAGTAGGTACAAACGATGAATACTTTAAGGAATGGGCTATATCTGAGGGCTATGATTGTTTTATTATTCCCGGAAAGGATAAGCGGACAGGACTTGAAGGCATAGCATATGTTGTCTTTGAGCCAAATCAAATAAAATCTGCTACTGACAATATAGGTACATTCGATTCCTCTAATCCTGACATCCGTTATTCCAAGCAGCGCTCCTATAATCCTTTTGAGGATGTTGACGATGAGGGCAACAAGTGGGTTGAGAGTGAGGATGAAAACGGTGTGAAAATACTGTTTTCTATGCCTGACTTTGATAATCCTGCTTATGAGTATAATCATATTCCGGATGAGGAGCCTGAAATAGTTGAGACCTACAAGGCTGTTGCTTCATCAAGTGCGGAGTCAGACCTAAGAAAGAGACTTGCTGACTTAACAAAGGCGAAGGTATATGCAAGGAATGAGGCAAAAGAAGCATTTGGAGACATAATAGAGGAGTATTTTGAGGGCCTTAATGTGAAATTCAAGGGCAAAGCAAGGGCAGAAATAGAGAGAATGCTTTGGAACGCGCTTAACTCAGCTGATGAGGGCGCAAGAATGAGCCCTGCGCTTGATATAGCAGATGCTATTATCACAAATGCGGTTGTTACGGAAAATTACGAAATGACACCTGAGCTTGAGCTTGCTTATGCTATAACCGGTTATCTTAAAACACACTTACATAATGTCAATTTAGACCATATCAAGGGCGAAATTAAGGCTAAATACGATAAGGACACCTCTGTATATGCTATGTGGGCCCGAAAGGAAGGGGAGCGTGGTGTTACCGCCGACCAAATTAAGTCGGAGCTTGAGGAGCTTATTCCCGGCATAAGAATTGATGCTATAAATGAGGCGGATATATTCCTGGCACTTGATGAAATGTACCGTGAGGCATCAAAACTCATTAAGGAGTCAATACCTCAAAAGCATGAGCTTTTAGGATATTTGTAAAAGGATGAAATATTATCATTAAATTTGTTGACAAAGATTAAATGATGTAGTACAATCTTACATATTAAGTTTTTGGTGAGTCGATGATGAAAAATATTATAATAATAGTTTTAATTTTAGTTTTGTTTTTGAGCTCTTGCTTGGAAATCAAAAAATATGACATATCTGTCTGCGATACTGAAGATAATACATATGAAATTGACACGACGCAGAAGAAATACATAATGAGTAAAGGTGGAAGTACGTATCATCTGCCGACATGTTATGTTGTCAAAAACATGAAAGAAGAAAACAAAAGAGAAATTTATGGTAAACAATTCTTTGTAGAAAGGGATATTGCTCCATGTAAAAGGTGCAATCCATAATTTTTAACTAATTTATTTAAATTGTTATAGACATTTTTATATTTACATGTTATAATTACATAATAATGAATTATTTGAGGTGTAATATGGATTATAATTATCTTGCTGAGTTACTATTTCCTCACATTACAGAGACGGTAGAGGATATAGAAAATAAATATCCGCCACGTCAGCTTCCAGAGGGTGCGAAAGTAACAAGATTTGCTCCAAGCCCAACAGGTTTTGTTCATTTTGGTGGTTTATTTCCATCTACCGTTGGCGAAAGATTAGCTCATCAATCAAATGGAGTATTTTTCCTTCGTATTGAGGATACTGATGCTAAGCGTGAGGTTGAGGGTGCTGCTGAGGGACTTATTAAGACATTAGCTAAATACGGCGTATATTTTGATGAAGGCGCAATACTTGACGAAAATGGTAAAATTAGCGATAAGGGAGCATATGGACCTTATAAGCAAAGCCTTCGTGGACCAATTTACCAAGTATTTGCTAAAAAGCTTGTAGCTGAAGGAAAAGCATATCCTTGCTTTACTACTGAAGAAGAATTAAATGAGCTTCAAGCAACAAACAAGAAAGAAGAAATCAAAAATACCGACTGGTTAGCTGAAGCGGAAGCTAAGCGTGCAGAGATGTTGGCAAGACGTCAATTTACTTTGGATGAAGTGAAATCACACTTAGAGGCAGGACATCCCTTTGTTCTTAGAATTCTTGCAAATGGTGACCCTAATAAAAAAATGAAATTTACTGATCTCGTTAAAGGAACTATTGAAATTCCTGAAAATGACGAAGATTTCGTTCTTTTAAAATCTGACGGTATTCCTACTTACCATTTTGCTCATGCCGTTGACGATCATCTTATGGGGACAACACACGTTATTCGTGGCGAAGAATGGTTACCAAGCCTTGCAAAGCACATACAGCTTTTCTCATATCTTGGATTTAAGCTTCCTAAGTACATGCACATTGCTCAAATCATGCGTATTGATGAAAATGGCAATAAAAAGAAGCTATCTAAGCGTGATATGGGTGCAAATATGGATGATTATACATCTATGGGATATTGCCCGGAAGCGGTTTGCGAATATATTATGACTTTGCTTAACTCAAACTATGAGGAATGGCATATGCAAAACGCTGATAAACCATATACAAGTTTTCCATTTAATATTAAAAAGATGTCAACATCTGGCTGCCTTTTTGATTTTGCTAAGCTTAATGATGTATCAAAAAACGTTATTTCAAAAATGAGCGCTGAAAAGGTTTATGAGCTTTCAAGTGAATGGGCTAAGGAATTTGATAAAGATCTTTATGAACAGTTAACTCTTAGTCCAGAATACACTAAAGCAATTTTTGCTATTGGACGTGGCGGAAAAAATCCAAGAAAGGATATTGCTGTTTGGACTGACGTTAAGGGATACGTTGACTTTTTCTATGATAAGTTTTTCGAAATTAAAGATGAATATCCAGAAAAATTCTCAAAGCAAGATATTAAGTTAACGCTTGAAGAATTTGCAAAAACTTTTGATATTAACGACGACACGGGCGTTTGGTTTGAAAAAATCAAGGACATCGCGGACATGCTTGGCTTTGCTTCCGATATGAAGGCATATAAGCAAAATCCTGATGCATATAAAGGAAACGTTTCAGATATCAGTATGTTTATTAGAATTGCTATTTCAGGTAAAATGAATGCGCCTGATATGTATAGCTCAATGCAAATTTTAGGCTATGATAGGGTTATTAGACGTATCAATGATATGATTTCATCACTTTAAGAGGTAATTATGGAAGAAATTAGTTCAAATTTTATACACGATATTATTGATGAGGATATTGCAAACGGTTTTGCTGACAGAATCCATACTCGTTTTCCACCAGAACCAAACGGATATCTTCATATTGGTAGCGCAAAGGCAATTTGGATAAACGTTCAAACTGCTAAAAAGTATGGTGGTCTTTTTAACCTACGTTATGATGATACAAATCCCTCTAAGGAAGATACAGAGTATGTTGACAGCATTTATGAGGATTTAAAATGGTTAGGTGCTGAGCCAACAGGTGGAATCTACTACGGCTCTGATTATTTTGACAAATGCTATGAGCTTGCAATTAAGCTTATTAAGGACGGAAAGGCGTATGTTTGTGATTTATCCGCTGAGGAAATGAAAGAGTATAGAGGGACGCTTACAGAACCTGGCAAAAACAGTCCTTACAGAGATAGAACTATTGAGGAAAACCTTGACTTGTTTGAAAGAATGAAAAATGGCGAGTTTCCAGACGGTTCTAAGACATTAAGAGCTAAAATTGACATGGCATCTCCAAATATCAACATGAGAGACCCTGCAATTTATAGAATTTTAAGAGCTCTTCACCATCGTCAAGGCGATAAATGGTGCATTTATCCACTTTATGATTATGCGCATCCAATTCAAGATGCTATTGAGGGCATAACTCACTCGCTTTGCTCACTTGAGTTTGAAAACCATCGTCCTCTTTATGAGTGGGTTGTTAACAACGTTGGTTTTGAAAAGAAGCCTAAGCAAAGAGAGTTTGCAAGATTAAACGTTACCTACACAGTTATGAGTAAGAGATATTTAAGATATCTTGTTGAAAACAATCTTGTTGATGGTTGGGATGACCCAAGAATGCCAACAATTTGCGGACTTCGTAGAAGAGGCTACACTGCTAACTCTATTTTTGATTTTGTATCTCGTGCAGGCGTAGCAAAGGCTTACAGTATCGTTGACGTTGAGCTTCTTGAGCACTGTATTAGAGAAGAACTCAATATGACTGCTCAAAGAAGAATTTGTGTTGCAAATCCAATTAAGCTTGTTATTACAAACTATGAGGATGGTAAGGTTGAGTATTTCCCTGTTTCCAATAATCCTAATGATGAAAATTCAGGCACAAGAATGCTTGCTTTCACTAAAGAGGTTTATATCGATAAGAGTGATTTTGAGGAAGTTCCACCACCAAAATTCTTTAGACTTAAGCCAGGCGGAGAGGTTCGCTTAATGGGCGCTTATATTATTAAGTGTAACGAAATCATTAAGGATGAAAACGGAGAGATTATAGAAATCAGATGTACAGCCGACCTTGAAACGGGTAATGGTATGCCTGCTGATGGACGTAAGATAAAGGGAACTATCCATTGGTTAAGTAGCGAAAATTCAGAAAAAGCAACACTTATGCTTTATGATAAACTATTCACTCTTGAAAATCTTGCGGATATGCCAGAGGGCAAGACATATAATGACTATCTAAATCCAAACTCTTTACAGAAGCTAGAAGATGCTCTTGTAGAAAAATGCTTGAACGAAGCAGAAGCGGGAGAAAAGTTCCAATTTGTAAGAAGCGGTTACTATTGCAAAGATACAAAGTATCCTAATACTTACAATAGAATAGTTGGATTAAAGGATAGCTATCCTAAAAAGTAAATTTAATTTTATCAGCTCTCTATGAATTTTTGTTCATTGGGAGCTGATTTTATTGTATTTATGATTGACTATTCTATAAAGTTATGTTAAAATGAACGTATAAACTTTCTTAAAGGATAAGGAATAATTATGACAAGACAAGAAAAAATGAATTTTGCCCGTCAAGCTGCCGCAGACGGTATAGTTTTACTTAAAAATGATAATTGCGCTTTGCCTATTGCTAAAGACAAAGAAATAGCTCTTTTTGGTATTTGCTCATACAGATGCTTCCGTTTAGGCTGGGGATCTGGAGATATGATGGCTCAAAGTATTTCTCAAATCAATGAAGGTTTGAAAGATGCAGGGTATAAAATCAATTCAGAGATAGAAGATATTTGTCTGAATTACGTAAATGAACTACCAGACCAACGCTTAATGAACAGAAGTTGGGACATTTGGACATGGCGACAGGATGAAATTAAGCTTGATGATTCCCTTATCGAAGCATCAGCAAAAAAATCTGACGTTGCTGTAATTACGTTAGGCAGAAACAGCGGAGAAGCATTTGACTTGAAGGACGAAGAAGGTTATTTTAGACTTCATGCTGACGAAATCAATCTTGTTAAAACCGTCTCAAAGAACTTTAAACAGACAATTTTATTGTTAAACACATGTGGACCTCTTGATTTAAGAGAAATTGATAGTTGTAACATAGATGCGATTGTTGACGTATCATTAGGCGGAGAAATGTTTGGCTATGCTGTAGCAGACATTATTTCCGGAAAGGTAACGCCAAGCGGTAAGCTAACAACCACCTGGGCATACAAATATGAGGACTATTCAACAAAGGAAGGTATAACTACAATGGAAGTGCCATATAAAGAGGGCATTTTCGTTGGTTACAGATATTTTGATACATTTGACGTTACTCCAAGATATCCGTTTGGATATGGTTTATCATATACCGAGTTTACTAATGAGATTACTGATATAACACTTGATGGTCAAATTGTAGAATTAACTATTAAGGTTACAAATATAGGTAAATTTAGCGGCAGAGAGATTATTCAATGCTATCTTTCAAGCCCACAGGTGAAGCTTGAAAAATCGTACCAAGAGCTTTGTGCTTACGCGAAGACGGACGTTTTAGAGCCAAATGAAAGCTGTGAGCTTCTTATGTCCTTTGATTTAACCGAAATGGCTTCATATGATGAGGTAAGAGCAAGCTTTATTCTTGAAGCTGGAAAATATTTTGTAAGAGTTGGCAACTGTTCAAGAAATACAAAAATTGCATGTGTAATTAACTTATCCGAAGAGATTATTTGCGACGTTGTTAAAAACAGATGTGTTAAACAAAAGGATTTTGAAGAATTGTCTAACAAAAATGCCGTTTGCTATTCATATGATGGAGAGGAAAATGAAAAAGCAAATGCAAAGGTGTTTGATTTTGATTGTAAATCTGTTGAAACTGTTGTACACAACGTAATAGAGAATGTTCCTGTTAAGCTTTTAGAGAAAAAATGCAACGAATTCGTTAACTTAAAGGATGTATTAGCCGGTAAGGCTACTGTTGAAGACGTTGTTGCAGAATTTTCAAATGAAGAGCTTGCAGACATTTTAAACGGCGTAATTTATGAGGGGGCAAATGCAAATGCTAATGTAGGTAGCATGGCTATAAAGGTGCGCGGAGCTGCGGGAGAAATGTGGTCAAGTGAAAAGTATGCTATTCCTGTAAATGCCTGCGCAGACGGACCTGCTGGTGTAAGACTTGCTATTTTTACTACTCCTATTGATACAGATACCGATCTTTCACGTGAGGTTGTTGCATATCCTTCTGGAACATGTATGGCTAATTCTTGGGACTTGGAAAGTGCAAGAAAGTTTGGCGAGTGTGTTCGTGATGATTTGGAAATTTCTGATATTGAGGGGTGGCTTGCTCCTGGCATCAATATACACAGAAATCCTCTTAATGGTAGAAACTTTGAATATTTATCAGAGGATCCACTAATTGCCGGTAAAATTGGCGCATACATCACTATCGGAGTACAGTATGATGATAATGCTGAATCAACTGGTAAGTACACAACTGTTAAGCATTTTGCGTGCAATAACATTGAATATGAGCGTGGTGTATCAGATTCACAGGTCTCAGAAAGAGCTTTACGTGAAATTTATCTAAAAGGCTTTAAGATTGCTGTTGAAGAGGGAAGACCACATGCGATTATGACTGCATATAACAAGATTAATGGTATTTTTGCTTCAACTAACTATGACTTACTTATGGGCATTTTAAGAGGAGAGTGGGATTATGAGGGCATCGTAATGACCGACTGGAATCCATGCGCAAATCCTCAAGAGCACGTACATGCTTGCAATGACTTGATAATGCCAGGACGCTTCAGAAAGCAAATCGTTGAGGGTCTTGAGAACGGTAACGTTAAGAAAGAAGAAGCACAGTTGTGCGCGACACGTCTCTTAAAATTAATTTTGAAAACTAACTACAAGCAAAACATTTAAAATATGTTATCCCGCCGCATTTTTGCGACGGGATAAACTTTATTATAAAAAATTTTAAAAATCAAATTTTCCTATTGACAAATATGGAAAAATGTGATATTATATGTGAGCAAAAGAAAGTAGAGCACTCCGTTCTCACCTTAACACATCGGTGTATAGGGTTAATATTTATCACGAAAGTGATATTTTTGACGTGCGGAGAATTTTTTCTTACGCACAATTTTTATTTTTAGGTAAATTAATTTGGACCATAATGGAGGTGCTTAACTATTAGCAACGCAAAAGAATTGTCTATTAACGAAGAAATCAAAGTAAAAGAGGTTAGAGTTGTAGCCGATAACGGCGAACAGCTTGGCGTAATGTCCACAAGTGCAGCATTAGATAGAGCTGATGCTGACGGGCTTGATCTTGTACTTATTGCTCCAAATGCAACACCACCTGTATGTCGTATTATGGATTATGGAAAGTTTCGTTATGAGCGCGATAAACGCGAAAAGGAAGCAAAGAAAAAGCAACAGACTGTTGAGGTTAAAGAAGTTCAGCTTTCTTGCAGAATAGACACACATGATTTCCAAACAAAAGCAAACAATGCTATTCGTTTTTTAAAGGGTGGAGATAAGGTTAGAGTAGTTCTTCTTTTTAAAGGAAGAGAAATGGCTCACACTGATGTTGGTGCTGAGGTTATCGGCAAGTTCCTTGATCTCTGTTCAGAATACGGAAGCACAGATAAGGCTCCTTCACTTGAAGGTAAGAGAATGTCCGTAGTAATTTCACCTATCAAAAAATAATTTTATTTTGTTAAAAAATCCAGAAAGGAATTAAATATCATGGGAAAAATCAAAACACATAAGGCTTCAGCAAAAAGATTTACTGTTACTGGTTCAGGTAAGGTAAAAATGTTCCACGCTCAACACCGTCATAACCTCGGTCTTAAGACATCAAAGCGCAAGAGAAATCTTCGTTCAGTTTCTTATTTAAGTGCGAGCATGGCTCCAACTATCAAGAAGCTTATCAACAAATAATTTGCAAGAGACTTAATTAGGAGGATTATTTAAAATGGCAAGAGTTAAAGGTGCTATGATGGCACGTAAAAGAAGAAATAAAGTTTTAAAAATGGCAAAGGGCTACTGGGGTGCTAAGAGCAAGCACTTTAAGATGGCTAAACAAGCTGTATTAAAGAGCGGCAACTATGCATTTGCTGGCCGTAAAATGAAGAAGAGAGATTTTCGTTCTCTTTGGATCACAAGAATTTCTGCACAAGCAAAGGTTTGTGGCATGAACTACTCAACACTTATGCACGGCTTAAAGCTTGCTGGTATTGATCTTAACAGAAAGATGCTTGCTGAACTTGCAGTTTCTGATAAGGAAGCTTTTGCAGCAATCGTAGAAAAGGCTAAAGCAGCGCTTTAATTAGATTATTAAACTCGGCATATTTGCCGAGTTTTTTAAAATTTATTGGGAGATTTTTATGAATAGTCTTATTTTTAACGTTACAGAAATAACAAGTAAAACAAATTCTACAATTGTCAAAATTGGCAAATTAGACAGTAAAAAGCACAGAAACGAAGAGAAATTATTTGTTTGTAATGGTATTAAGTTGTTTAAAGAAGCTGTTTCTTTCAATGCAAAAATTAAATATATCGTACTTAATAATAAAACCGAGTTTGAAGATTCAATAGTAAAGTTAATAAAGCTTCAACAGGATAAAGGCACTACAATCCTTTGTGTTTCTGATGTTGTTTTTAATAAATTATCTGATGAACAAGCACCTCAAGGGATAATTAGCGTATGTGAATTTGTTGAAGATAAACATACTTTTTCCTCTAAAACAAAAGAGTATCATGACAATAAAATCATGCTGTTTGAGTCAATTCGAGATCCTGGAAACTTAGGAACAATTATTAGAAATTCTGCTGCGTTTGGAATTGATAGACTGATTTTTTCGTCTGATTGTGCAGATATTTATTCTTCTAAAGTAATTAGAGCAGCCATGGGCGCGATTTTTAAAGTGCAAATTGACGTAGTAGATGATTTACGTGATATTATTAATGTTTTGAAAAACAATGGTAAAAGAGTGCTTGGCGCTGCATTAAAAAATAATTCATTGGTGCTTGGCAGGGATGAATTATCCACACAGGATGTGGTTATTATAGGAAATGAAGGACACGGATTATCAGAAAAGACATTATCGTTATGTGATAATACGCTATTTATACCTATGTGTGAAAATACGGAATCTTTAAATGCTGCAATTGCAACTGCCATAATAATGTGGGAGTTTTCTAAATAATATAAAATAATTTATAATATAGCATTGACAATAATTGTCTTTAATGGTATTATATTATAGAAGTATTTTAGAAAGGACTGTTGCTATGGATAAAACTTTACTATGGGTGTGGCTTACTTTGCATATGAAGCAAGGTACACATGTATATCATTACTTACTTGAAGAGTTTGGCGATATTGAGTCCATTTATAATTGTGAAGATAATGATGTAAAAGATTTACCATGGCTATATGATAATCAAAAATCTAAAATTCTTGACAAAACACTTGACAGAGCAAAATCAGTTATTAGATGGTGTGAAAAGTCCGGTGTTAATATTATAACGCTTGAAGATGATGATTATCCTGAAACACTTAAAGATATAGATACCAGACCCGGAGTATTATATTACGTGGGAAAATTACCGGATTTTAAAAACGATCTCTGCATTGGTGTTGTTGGCACACGTGAGATGACAAAATTCGGTGAACAAAGTGCTTTTGAAATAGGATACGGTTTAACTAAGGGTGGAGCGATAGTAATTAGCGGTGGCGCTCTTGGTATAGATTGTACCGCGCAAAAGGGTGCTTTATTAGCTGATGGTGCTACTGTTGCGATTTTAGGTTCTGGCATTGATGTTTTGTATCCGTATCAAAACAAAGATACTTTTGTGAAAATGCTTGAAAAAGGAGCAATTATAACCGAGTATCCACCACATACACCACCTTTTGGATATAATTTTCCTGTAAGAAATAGACTAATAAGTGGAATTTCAAAAGGATTAGTTGTTGTAGAAGGTGACAGAAATAGTGGCGCTATGATTACTGCTGAAAAAGCAACTGAGCAAGGAAGAATGTTATTTTCTGTTCCGGGTCAACCAGGTGTATTTCAATCAACAGGTACAAATGAGCTTATAAGAAACGGCGCAAAGTCGGCATCTAGTGCATTAGATGTTCTTGAGGAATATTTACCACTTTACGGAGATAAAATAAATATATCTTTGTCTAAGCAAAAGCCTGATATTTCTTTCCTCAAAAAGTACGACGATGACGATTATGGTTTTATAAAGAATTTTCTTGAAGCTATTGGATATAAATCAAAAGCTGAAAGAAAACAAAATTTGAAGAAAAAAGCAAAAAAGACCACTGATGAAGAAAACAAAGAAAATAATAAAGATTTTCAAAACCAAGAAAAAGAATTCAATTTTGATGAAGTTGGCTTTGCATTGGATGATGATTCAAAGAATTTATTTGAAAGCATGGAAATTGGAAAGCATTATTCTGTAGACATCTTAGCTGAACTTGGAATGGATACATCCAAAATCATTTCTTCATTAACAATTTTTGAAATTGCTGGAGCAGTTGTTAAGCTCCCCGGTGGATTTTACAAAAGATTAAAATAAATTTAGATTTACCACAGCGAAAGGAAAAAATATGTCAACTAACCTTGTAATACTTGAGTCTCCTGGTAAGATAGGTGCTGTAAAAAGCTACCTTGGCTCAAAGTATAAAGTAATTGCATCTGTTGGACATGTAAGAGATTTACCAAAATCAACACTTGGTATTGATATAGATAACGGATTTGAGCCTCATTACATCAATATTAGAGGTAAAGGCGACCTAATTAAAGAGCTTCGTAAGGAAGCGAAGAATGCAGATAAAATTTATTTTGCAACTGACCCTGACCGTGAGGGTGAGGCAATATCTTGGCATCTTGCTGCGATTTTAGGCGATGATGCTAAAAAAGCTAAAAGAGTAACGTTTAATGAAATTACAAAAAATGCTGTAAAAGAAGCCATTAAGCATCCAAGAGCGATTGATATGGATCTTGTAAACTCTCAACAGGCAAGAAGAATTCTTGACAGAATAGTTGGATATCAAATCAGTCCTTTTTTGTGGAAAACTGTAAAGAGTGGATTATCAGCAGGAAGAGTTCAATCCGTTGCTACAAAGATTATCGTTGAGCGAGAAAAGGAAATTGAAAGCTTTGTTCCAAATGAGTATTGGACCATTGATGCTACACTTCAAACGTCTAGTGATAAAACTATTACTGCTAGATTTTACGGCGATAAAATCAAGAAAATTAAAATTGAAAATAAAGAACAAGCTGATAAAATTTTATCAGACATTGAAAATTCACAATTTTATGTTGATAGCATAAAAAAAGGAAAAAAACAGAGAACCCCTGCGCCTCCTTTTATTACGTCAACCTTGCAACAGGAAGCGTCAAGAAAGCTTAATTTCCAATCTCAAAAAACAATGAAGCTTGCTCAAGAGCTTTATGAGGGTATTAACGTTGGAAATGAAAACGGTGGCGTATTAGGTTTAATTACCTACATGCGTACAGACTCTCTAAGAGTATCCGAGGAAGCACAAAATAGTACAAAAGAATTTATTGTTAGCAAGTTTGGAGATAAGTATTATCCAGATAAAACAAGAGTTTATAGATCAAAAACTAATGCACAGGATGCTCACGAAGCAATTAGACCGTCAAAGGTAACTATTGAGCCTTCTCAAATCAAAAAGTACCTTTCTAATGATCAATTTAAGCTTTATAAGCTTATTTGGGAAAGATTTGTTGCTAGCCAAATGGCAAGCGCTGAGCTTAATACAGTAGTTGTTGATATTGAAAACAACGGATATATTTTCCGCACTAGTGGATATAACGTAAAATTTCCTGGCTATATGGCTATTTATCAAGAATCAGTTGAAGAATCACAGAAGAATATGGATGATGTATTTAATCCTGAGAAAAATTCGAAAATTCCTGATATAACAGCAGATGAAATTCTATATAAAAGCGAAGTGGCACCTGCTCAACACTTTACAGAGCCACCGCTAAGATATGACGAAGCAAGTTTAATTAAGTTTTTAGAGGAAAAGGGAATAGGCCGTCCTAGCACCTATTCTCCTATTCTTACAGTAATTCTTTCAAGAGGTTATGTAACGCGCGAAGGCAAGTATTTAAAACCAACTCAATTGGGAGAGATTACTACTAAAATCATGAATGAGCATTTTCCAGATATAGTAAATTACAAGTTTACTGCAGTTATGGAAAATAACTTAGATACCATCGAGAGCGGACATGTTAAAATGGAGAAGGTTTTAGGAGATTTTTACGTTGATTTTGAAAAGCAACTAGAAAAAGCTTCTAAAACTTTAAATAAAGGCGATATTGAGCTGCCTGTTGAAGAAACTGATATAATTTGTGATCTATGTGGAAGCCGAATGATTGTTAAAGAAGGCAGATTCGGTAAATTTGCAGCATGTCCAAATTATCCCAAATGTAAATGCACCAAGCCTCTTAACGCTGACACGCAAAAGGAAAAAAATCAATCTGTTGAGATTGCAGACTTTAAATGCGAGCTTTGCGGAGCAGATATGGTGTTAAGACAGGGAAAATTTGGCGATTTTTATGCTTGTGCAAATTATCCAAAGTGTAAAAACACCAAAACTAAAAACGGAATTACAGGAATTAAATGTCCGGATTGCGGAGCTACAGTAATTTCAAAATTCACAAGAAGCAAAAAGCAATTCTATAGCTGTGAAAATTATCCTAAATGCAAATTTTCAACGTGGGATATACCTACTGATAAAAAATGTCCTGTTTGCTCAAATATGCTTCTAAAAAAGAAAACAAAAAATATTGTTTACTGTAGTAACGAAAAATGTGGATATAAAACAGAGGAAAATGACTAGAGAATATATAAACGTAATTGGTGCTGGTCTTGCAGGTTGTGAAGCTGCTTTTCAAGCCGCTGAGCGTGGAATAAAGGTAAAGCTTTATGAAATGAAGCCACAAAAATATACTCCAGCACATCATAGTGAGAAATTTGCGGAGCTTGTTTGCTCAAACTCATTAAGATCAGATGAATTGTCTAATGCTATTGGTGTGTTAAAGGCTGAGCTTAGAAATATGAATTCTTTGATTATGGAAGCTGCAGATAGCTGTAAGGTTCCTGCAGGATCAGCTCTTGCGGTTGATAGAGAGAAGTTTTCTGAATATGTTACACAAAAAATTAAAACTCACGCCAACATTGAAATTTGTTATAAAGAGGTAACTTCTATTGATCCAACAGAAATAACCGTTATTGCAACAGGTCCTCTTACTTCTGATAAAATGGCTGAGTATATTAAAAGCTCACTTGGTTTAGACGGATTGCATTTCTTTGATGCAGCTGCTCCAATAGTTGAGTTTGATACTATTGATATGGAGAAGGCGTTCTTTGCGTCTAGATACAATAAAGGAGATGCTGATTATATAAATTGTCCTATGAATGAGGATGAATACAAGGCGTTTTATAATGAGTTAATAAATGCAACAGAGGCAGAGCTTCATGAATTTGATAAGAATTCACAAAAGCTTACTGTTTTTGAAGGATGCATGCCTGTTGAGGTTATGGCAAAGAGAGGCTTTGAAACTCTTTTATTCGGCCCGTTAAAGCCAGTTGGAATTGAACATCCCGTTACTAAACAGGAATATTATGCTGTAGTGCAGCTTAGAAAAGAAAATAAGGTAGGAACAATGTACAATATTGTTGGCTTCCAAACTCATTTAACATTTAGTGAGCAAAAGAGAGTATTTTCCATGATTCCTGGTCTTGAAAATGCAAATTTCATAAGATACGGCGTTATGCATAGAAATACTTATATAAATTCTCCTAAATATTTGACACAGTATTATTCTTTGAAAAATAATCCCAACATTTATTTTGCAGGTCAAATGACCGGTGTTGAGGGATACATTGAGTCAACGTCGTCCGGTTTTGTTGCAGGAATAAATGCTGCGATGAATGCTTTAGGAAAAGAGCAAATTGATTTTACTAAAGAATCGGTTATTGGCGCTTTAGCACATTATGTTAACGACGGTGCTTATTCTGGAAATTTCCAGCCTATGAATGCTAATTTTGGCATTGTTGCTCCGTTAACGTATAAGGTTAAGGGTGGTAAAAAGGCGAGAAATGAAGAAATTGCAAAAAGAGCTCTTTCTGTAATAGAAAATTTAAAGGAACAAATAATATGAATATAGCAATTGACGCAATGGGTGGAGATAACGCTCCATACGAAATTGTAAAAGGTACGTACGATGCGGCGCTTTTAAGACCTAATATAAAAATGACATTATTAGGCGACAGCGAAGCAATAAATGAATGCCTTGAAAACAAAGAATTACCAAGTAATTTATCAGTAATTCATACAAATTCTTTCGTTACAATGGAAGATGACCCTATGATTGTTATGAAAGATAAAAAAGATTCTTCTATGGCTGTTGGACTTAATATGCTTAAAAATGGTGAATTTGATGGCTTTGTAAGCGCTGGAAGCACTGGTGCTTTGCACGCAGCTTCATCATTAATTGTTAGAAGAATTAAGGGAATTCGTCGAAGCGCAATTGCTACCATTATACCGTTTGAAAACCCAATATTAATGCTTGATTCAGGGGCAAATCCTACGATTACAGCTGATATTTTAAATCAATGGGCAATTTTAGGCTCAGTTTATATGAACAAAATGCTTAATATTGAGAATGTTAGAGTTGGACTTTTAAATAACGGTACGGAAGAGCATAAAGGCACGCCAGAAGTTCAAGAGGCTTATCACCTTTTGAAGAATAATGATAAGATAAATTTTGTTGGCAACGTTGAATCAAAAGAACTGCCAAATAATCCATGTGATGTTTTAATTACAGATGGATTTACAGGTAATATTACTTTGAAGCTTCTTGAAGGAATGGCAAAATTTTTCTTTGGCTCATTAAAAAAAGTATTTACCAAAAATGCAAAAACAAAGATCTCATATTTACTTACAAAAAAAGAATTAAAATCTCTTAAAAGTAGTTTTGATTCTTCAAAATATGGCGGAGCGCCTTTATTAGGACTTGCAAAGCCTGTTATTAAAGCGCATGGTAGTTCTAACGCTACTGATGTTACTAATGCGATTATGCAAACGATTGAGTATGTTGATACCAACATAATTCAAAAGGTGGCAGAATCCTTATAAATACTAAGGGAGGATGGGGAATATGTATCCACTTTCAATTGAAAATTTTGAAAAAACAATTAATTACTTTTTCAATGATAAAACTTTATTGATAACTGCATTAACTCATTCTTCGTATTCAAACGAAAACAGAATGTGTGGAAAGCCTTGTCAATGTAACGAACGCTTGGAATTTTTGGGCGATAGCGTTTTATCCTTGATTGTTAGCGAGTATCTTTACGATAAGTTTGCTAAAAGACCCGAAGGAGAGCTTACAAAAATTAGAGCGCAGGTCGTTTGCACTCGTTCGTTATCAAAGCTTGCTAAAAAGATTTCTCTTGGCGATTACTTACTTCTAGGCAAAGGAGAGTCTTCAAACGGTAGGAATAAGGATACCATTTTAGAAAACGCTTTTGAAGCAATCATTGCTGCTATATATCTTGATTCTAATCATGATAAGTCGGTTGTTGCTAAATTTATTTTGCCACTTATAGAAGAAGAAATCGATGAAGCGTCTGCTGACCACATGGCATATGATTATAAAACATCTTTACAACAATTTGTTCAAGCAAGTGGTAAGGATAAAATACAGTATATTTTAGTTAACGAATATGGTCCTGACCATCAAAAAACATTTGAAATAGAGGTAAGATTAAATTCAAATGTTGTAGGCAAGGGTATTGGTAAAACCAAAAGAGAAGCTGAGCAGCTTGCTGCAAAAGAAGCACTTTGCTTATTTGGAGTAAAATGAGACATATAAATATACCTATTTTTATTCCACATTTAGGTTGTCCAAATCAGTGCATATTTTGTAATCAAAAATATATTTCGGGTAACAAAGATTTTTGCTATGAAAATATCAAGAGTGACGCTGAAAAAGAAATTATTAAAGTACTCTCTACCGTCAAAGATGATGATTTCTGTGAAATTGCTTTTTTTGGAGGCTCTTTTACAGGTATAGACCGAACGTTAATGCTTGATTTGCTTGATATAGCACAGAAATATATTGATATTGGCAAGGTAAAAGGAATAAGAATGTCAACCAGACCTGACTATATTTCCAAAGAAATAATTGATATTTTAAAAAAATATACTATAACCTGCGTTGAGCTTGGAATACAATCAATGAATGATGTTGTTCTAACTTATCTAAAAAGAGGACATGCTTCAAGCGATACTGAACGAGCAATAAGTTTTTTAAATGATGCAAAAATTCCTTTTGTCGGACAAATGATGATAGGTTTACCAAATTCTACAGCTGATGATGAAATTTATTGTGCGAAAAGAATATGTGAGTTAGGAGCTTCTGCAGCAAGAATTTATCCTACTTTGGTTTTTAAATCAACTGAGCTTGAAATTTTAACTCTTGATGGCAAGTACATTCCGCTTTCATGTGAAGAAGCGGTTGAAAGATGTGCACAAGTTTTAAAAATTTTTATAGATAACAATGTTTCTTGCATTAGAATTGGTCTTAATGATAGTGAGAATCTTCATTCTACTGAAACCTTTTTGGCAGGCCCTAATGAACCATCAATTGGCGAAATGGTAAAGAGCAAATTATTTTTCAATTTGTTATGTGATAAATTACATAACTTTATAGGAAAAAGCGTTATAATTGAGTGTCCGCCAGGAAAGGTATCTCAAATTGTAGGAAATAAAAGAAAAAATATATTTGAATTAAAAAATAAATTTGAGTTAAATGGCATTAAAGTTGTTGAAAATGCTAATTTAACTCAATATGAAATAGAAGTTAAGGAGGAAGCATCATGCGTTTAAAATCATTAGAGCTACAGGGATTTAAATCATTCCCAGACAAAACAACATTATACTTTGATGATGGCGCTACCGTTATCGTCGGACCAAATGGAAGTGGCAAGTCAAACATCACTGACGCTATGAGATGGGTTCTTGGCGAGCTTTCTTCAAAAAATATCCGTGGCTCAAAAATGGAAGACGTAATTTTTATAGGTACTGAGGTTAGAAAGCCAATGAGCTACGCTGAGGTATCTGTTACCTTTGATAATTCTTCGGAAGAAGGTAGATTAAACAGCCCATACGACACAATAACAGTTACTAGAAGATATTATAGAGCTGGAGAAAGTGAGTATCTTATAAACAGAAATCCAGTTAGACTTCGTGATATTTATGAGTTATTCATGAATACAGGAGTTGGACGTGAAGGCTACTCAATCATTGGACAAGGTAGAATTGCTGAAAT
>JBGVPY010000037.1:0-5975 GCA_045127235.1 Eubacteriales bacterium | reverse complement strand
GCAAGCCGAGCTAAATTCACCTTCGGTGAGCTAAAAATAGCAAATTTAATTTAGCTTCACGAAGTGAAATTTCGCTAATGCGAAAGTGTTTGAGCATTAATTTCGCTATTTTGCGAATGCAAAATAATTTCGCTCTGCGTAGAAGATTTGTTCGCGACCCTCACAGGGTGGATAGTTGGCAGTTAGCGAGATTAGATTTGGTTCGCTACGCTCACAGCAGTCAGCGAAGTAACTTGCACGAACAAAACTAACAAAACAAAATTGAGACTAAACAGAAAATATAAAAAATCAGGGCTTTAGAGGGTGAGGGAAATTTTGTGAACGCGAAGCAAACCCTTATCCCCTACCCCCTATCTCCTATCCCCTATCCCCTTGAGGAGCGAAGCGACGATGACACTAACATATCAATGCCCCTGCTGTGGCGCAGGGCTTAAATTCGACCCCGACTCTCAGCTTTTTAAATGCGAATTCTGTTTAAGTGAGCATACGGAAATGGACCTTGCTAACACCGACGCTCACAAAAAGGCTGAGGAAGCAATGAAGCAAAATGAAGAATTTTGCGGCCAAATGAACGAATATCTGTGTAATCAATGCGGTGCGGAGATTACGGCAGATGAAAATACCGTGGCGGACTTTTGTCCTTATTGCCATAGCCCTGTTGTTTTAAGCGGTAAGCTATCGGGACAGAAAATGCCAACAAAGGTAGTTCCCTTTAAGTATTCAAGGGACGAGGCAATCAATCATTTTCTTGATTTTGCCAAGAAAAAGAAGTTCGTTCCAAAGGATTTTACAGAGAAAAAGCAAATAGAGAAAATCACAGGCATTTATTATCCATTCTGGGTAACTGATGCGGACACAGACTCCCAAATTAACGTTAGCGCAACCAAGGTGCGCACGTGGACCTCTGGGGATTATCGCTATAAGGAAACATCCTACTATAACGTTTACCGCCGCGGCGATATACATTTTGAGGATATTGTGCAAAGCGCGTATTCCGAAGCGGATAAAAACATGCTTGAGGGCATTTTGCCTTTCCCTGCAACTGCCCAAATGGACTTTAATATGTCCTATTTAAGCGGATTTTTAGCTAAAAAACGCGATATTGAAAGAGAAGCCCTTGAGGAATCCTTTAAGAGTAAGCTTTCCTCTTACAGTAACTCGCTTTTAAGAGGGACAGTAGGCGGCTATTCCTCTGTCAATATTACAAATAGTAAGGTGCGTATAAAAGCATGCCATTGGGACTATTCCTTAATGCCAATTTGGCTGCTTACCTACAAAAGCAAAAAAGGCAAATCATACACCTACGCTATGAACGGACACACAGGCAAAATCTACGGAGAGCTTCCCATTGACGGAAAAAAGGTATCCCTTTGGAGCATTCTTACCGGTCTTGGCGTTGGCATTTTAACGTTTTTAGGAGGGCTTCTGCTATTATGAAAAGACTTCCTCTGATATTGATATTTTCACTTTTAATAGCCATTTCAATGGCGTTAATCGTTGGAGCAGAGGGCTATAACGACACGTTTGATTTTAACGTGGTAATTGTTGCCGTTGTTGCAATGGTAATAACAGCGGGAATTTTTGCCATTGCCGTTATCGTTGCCTATAAAAAAAAGCTCCGCGGAACAATTTATCCATTTGATAAATTTACTAACCTTGAGCTAACTGACTATTACGATAAGTATAGCCATAGCCACACAACCAGATATAAGTATAAAGATAGCAGCAAGAAATAACAGTTCTTGCTGTTTGTCCTATTGGAGAAAACATGAAATCTAAAATTTGTCTTATCCACGCCGGCGGTACAATAGGCATGATACCGTCAGATAACGGCTATAAGCCTCAAGAAGGCTATATTGAAACGCTATTTAATGAAATTAAGGACCTTAAAAACGAAAGCATGCCTGACTATGATTTTTATGAAATGTCGCCCCTTCTTGATTCCTCAGACATGACGGTTAGCGAATGGAACAGAATCGGTAAGATAATAAGCGACAGATATAAGGATTATGACGGCTTCGTTGTGCTTCACGGAACGGACACAATGGCATATACTGCATCAGCGCTTTCATTTATGTTGGAAAACCTTGACAAGCCTGTAATTTTGACAGGCTCACAAATTCCTCTTTGCGAAATACGAAGCGACGGACTTGACAACCTCGTTACCTCAATGATAATAGCCTCACAGGGAATTATCCGTGAGGTGTGTCTGTATTTTGGCGGTAAGCTCATGAGAGGAAACCGTTCAACAAAGATGTCTGCTGACGGCATGAGAGCATTTTCGTCTCCTAACTGCCCGCTACTTGCTGAGGCAGGAATTTCAATTACATATATGCCGTACCCACCTTTACCAAAGCATGACGGGGAGTTTAGCTTCTGTCCGTTTATAGACGTGCCTATCGGCGTATTAAAGATTTTCCCGGGTATTCGCTTCCCACTTTTTGAGGGGGTAATGACAGAAAAATTAAAGGGTATCGTTCTTGAAACCTTTGGCGCAGGCAATATTCCATCAGATAACGGAACGCTTTTACCTATTATCAAAAAAGCATTTGAAAGCGGCAGCGTTGTGGCAGTTTGCTCACAATGCCCACAGGGAACAGTTTCCCTCGGCATATACGAAACAAGCTCATCCTTAAAAAAGGCAGGAGCAGTCAGCGGCTACGACATGACAACCGAATCCGCCGTTGCAAAGCTGTATTATCTTTTCAGTAAGGGATATACTAAGGAAGAAATTAAAGCAAAAATGGAGCAAAACCTAAGGGGAGAAATTACGATTTGATTTACCAAGTTCCCTTTTCTCCTTCCACCGCAAGCGGTCCCCCTCCCTCTAAGATGGAGGCTGTGAGGAGCAGTCAGCGGCTACGATATGACAACCGAATCAGCCGTTGCAAAGCTGTATTATCTTTTCAGTAAGGGATATACTAAGGAAGAAATCAAAGCAAGAATGGAGCAAAACCTAAGGGGAGAAATTACGATTACACCATAATTTTCCAAGCATTCAATCGAGTTGAACCAAAGTTAATCCTTATGGTTCAATTTTGATTTTTCTATTGATGAGTTCAATTAAAATTGAATGAATTTTATACTTAACAACAAAACTCATTTATTTGCGTAACAAACAAAAGGAGCTTAACCTATGGCTGATATTATAAGTTATGGTAACGATTTTGAAAAAATTGTTGAAATTATTGAAAAATCCAAAATGCGCGCGATAAAAGCTGTCAATACGGAAATGATAGAAATGTATTGGCAAATCGGTAAATATATAAGTGAAAAAACCAATAATGGCGGTTGGGGAAAAAGTGTCGTTCAAGAATTTGCTGATTTTTTGAAACGCACATATCCATCTGCAAGCGGTTTTTCTGCACAAAACATATGGAGAATGAAGCAATTTTACGAGACCTACAACGGAAATGAAAAACTCTCGCCACTGGTGAGAGAAATTTCTTGGTCGAATAATCTCTTAATTATGGCAGGATGCAAAACAGATGAAGCTAAGGAATTTTATCTTAGACTTACCATTGCAAACAACTATGGAAAGCGTGAGCTTGACAGACAAATTGACAGTATGTTATTTGAAAGAACAATGCTTTCTTCTGCAAAAAATGCTAATTTAATAGAAAAGCATCCTGTTGTAGGTGCACTTAGGGATAATTATGTTCTAGAGTTTTTGGATATGCCTGCCGAGTACAAGGAAAAGGATTTCCGCAAATCAATCGTTGCAAATTTAAAGCAATTTGTTTTGGAGCTTGGAAGAGATTTCACATTTATCGGAGAAGAATATCGAGTTCAGGTTGGCAATACTGATTTCTTTATAGACTTGCTTTTCTACAATAGAGCGTTATCTTGCCTTGTGGCTATTGAATTAAAAATTGGCAAGTTCAAGCCAGAGCATTTGGGTCAGCTTAATTTCTACTTAGAGGCGCTTGACCGTGATGTAAAGAAGCCCAATGAAAACCCAAGCGTAGGTCTGATACTTTGCGCATCAAAAGATGATGCTGTCGTTGAATATGCATTGAGCACGAGCCTTTCTCCCACAATGGTTGCTGATTATACCTTGCAGCTGCCTGATAAAAGGATATTAGAATCAAAGCTTCGTGAAATTGCGATGCTTGCCGAAAATCAAGATAAAGATTAAAATGCACAACTTGATTAAAATACAAACAATGAAAATGCTCGCAAATAAACCACTTGCGACATAATTTGACCGCTTGCGACAAAGCTATTGAAAAATTTTCTTAAATATTTTAGAATATGTTTACAACAAAGAATATAAAAGGAGAAATACTATGGTACATTTAAGTATAAATAATTTTGAACAAATTACAAAGGAAAACAAAAAGGTTTTAATTGACTTTTACGCAGATTGGTGCGGACCTTGCCAAATGATTGCGCCTATCTTAGAGGAGATTGATAAGGAAAATAGCGAAATTTGCGTTTGCAAGGTAAATGTTGATGAAAACGGAGAGCTTGCAGGTGCTTTTGGCGTACAATATATTCCATATCTTGTAGTAATCAAGGACGGCGTTATTACTCATCAATCAAGCGGAGTTAAGTCTAAGGAGCAGATTTTGGACCTTTTTAAGTAAAAGGTCAGCGGTCAGCTGTTAGCCGTTAGCGGTCAGCTGGCTGGATTTTCGAAGAAAGGGACAAAAAACATGAAAAAAATCACAGCAATTTTACTGATTTTAGCTACATTGTGTCTGTTTTTAGTGTCCTGCAATGGGAATAACGATACAGATACAAGCGAAATTATCGACACATCAAGCGATATTTTAACGAATACTGACAGTAATACCGTATCTGACACCGATGTTGATAAAGACACAAGTGCGGATACAAATACCGATAAAAATACCGATACAGATACAAACATAGATACGGAAGCAGACACGAATACTGATACAGATATTGATGTCGATACAAGCACAGACACGGATACAAATACTGATACAACCACCGATACTGATACAACCACAGACGCCGACACCGACACAGACACCGACACAGAAACAGAAACAGACACCGACACCGACGATACAAACAAGGTTTATGCACCTAATATAAGATTGCTTGACTACAACGGCAATCAGGTAACGCTTGAAAGCTTTCGCGGAAAGGTCGTTGTGCTTAACTTCTGGGCAAGCTGGTGTCCACCATGTAAGGCAGAAATGCCCGATTTTGAGACAGCGTATCAAAAATACGGAAATGATGTTGAGTTTGTAATGGTTAGCCACCTTGCATGGGGTAGCGACACCATAGAAAGCGCAAAGAGCTTCTACAATAGTAGCGGATATACATTCCCAATCTACTTTGATTATCAATTTGAGGGCTACTATGCGTATGACCTTCAGTCAATTCCACGTACGGTAATTATTAACTCCGACGGTACGGTTTGCGCCTACTATACAGGTATGATAAGCGAGCAAATATTAGAAAACGCAATCAATTCAGCAAAATAGAAATAAAAAAGAGAGAACATTTCGGAAACGAACCGATTTGTTCTCTCTTTTTGCTTATAAATGCAGTTGCTGTTAGCAAATCTCGCTGACCGCTAATATGCAACCTTGCGGTTGATTACGTACAGTCCCCGACTGATTCCATACGACCTTCGGTCAATTCCATGCAATGCTTTGCATTGATTCCATACACGCGACCCGTGATACGCACCTTCGGTGCGTGCTGACGGCTGACCACTGAAAAATTAAATCCTAACGGATGAAATCGCTCAGCACAGAAATCCGATAAATCGGATGAAATCCTACTTCGTAGGATTATAGCTAATCTTGCTAACTGCCAACTATCCACCCTGTGAGGGTCGCGAACAAATCTTTTACGCAGAGCGAAATTATTTTGCATTCGCAAAATAGCGAAATTAATGCTCAAACACTTTCGCATTAGCGAAATTTCACTTCGTGAAGCTAAATTAAATTTGCTATTTTTAGCTCACCGAAGGTGAATTTAGCTCGGCTTGC
>JBGVPY010000036.1:0-2651 GCA_045127235.1 Eubacteriales bacterium | reverse complement strand
GAGTTATTTCCTTTCTGTAAGTAAACAGCAGAGCCTTGTAGGAGTGTTTAACCGCACTTTTGCAAGGCTCTTTTTCTTTATATATAATAACTACGGAACGAAAGCCTTATCAACGGGACGAAAGTTCTTTCGTTATACGGTAGGTGAATGTATTGAAAAAAATGCAAAATTTGTGATATAATTAACTGAACGATAAATAAGAATTTGACGGAGGCAAACTGATGCAGGAAACATTTGTTGTTAATCAAAAGCAATATACGGTTATTCGGTTATTAGGACACGGGAAAGGCGGATATTCCTATTTGGTAGAAAGGAATGGATGCCAATATGTGTTGAAACAGATTCACCACGAACCATGTGACTATTATTCCTTTGGGAACAAAATTGAAGCAGAAATCAACGATTATAACAGACTGTTGCATACTGGAATCAGATTGCCTCAAATGTTGGATGTTGATATTGAGAACGAAAGAATTGTTAAAGAATATATCTACGGGCCCACTATATACGAATTAGTGAAAGATGATGTTATGGATGATTCGTACATCGTACAAGTGCGGGAAATGGCACAGATGGTTTATTCTGCTGGACTAAATATAGATTTCTTTCCGACAAATTTCGTGGTTGCAAATGGGGTTATTTTTTATATCGATTATGAATGCAATCCATACACGGATGAATGGAATTTTGAAAATTGGGGCATCAAATATTGGTCTAAAACAAAAGATTTCATTGAATATATGCAAAAGCATTAAACCAACAAACTCCAATTTGAAAACCACAATTTTATAAGTGGTTATTAACCCTCACAGGGTTTTAATAAAATCCTCCAAAAGCCTTGAAAATAAAGAGTTTATCGCAAAATGCTCACCTTAACTTATTATACGATTTCACTTATGCTTATTCTTCCCTTGGAAGCTGATAAGGGCAAACACAAGGGAAAGAAAATCTGATAATAAGATATAACAGAATGTGGCAATCGGAGAACTGTGACGTATGTGCGAATATATTATACTGGAGGATTTATTATATGGACAAGTACATTTTTGATGAGAGTAATGGTTTATGGTATGAATTGCAGGGAGATTATTATATCCCTTGTCTGATACTTTCCGAAAAAGAAACACAGCCTATCGGTTTGTGGGGACAACGCCACAAGCAGTATCTAAAGGAGCATAAGCAGTTCCTCTATACCACAATGCTGATTGAGGGTACACTAAACTCCTACCTTGCAGATATTGACAGACAGGCACAGGAGCGTTTGCTCCTGCTGACAAAGCAAATTGCAGAGCAGGAAAATGTGACCGAGCAACTGAAAGCAGATAATTCTATGCTGTGGGTGCAGAAAATTAATGAAATTCAGTCCAGAGTTAGAGAAATCATTTACAGCGAGATTATCTACGCATAACAGAATGAGTGATTGGGGCGGTAAGCCAGCTTTTGGCTTACTGCCCTTGTCTGCTCATAAGCAAAATAAAGAAATACCGTCAATGGCAGTGCTTGCACTGTTCATCGAGACCATTGACGGTATTGCGTATTTTGCTATCGCTGTCCGTGGCTTTTTTCAATTTTAAACGTTGCTTAAAACAACTTATTGTGTTAAAATATATGCTGATACAAATAAGAGTTTAGGAGGAACCGAAACTATGACAGCCTCAATGCGTTTAAGATAAGCTGGCAATAAAAAAAGCAGAATCTATCCCCGATGATAGGCTTTTTTGTTGTTAGAAATTCAAGCAAAATAATATGCAGGAGATAATATAAATGGAAAAATACAACAATTGGAAACTTAAGTTTTATACAATATGGGCAGGGCAGGCAGTATCATTAATCACTAGTGCCATCCTGCAAATGGCGATCATTTTTTACCTTACAGAGAAAACAGGATCTGCGATGGTCTTGTCTATGGCTTCACTAGTAGGTTTTTTACCCTATGCGGTCTTTGGACCAGCTATTGGTGTATTAGTGGATCGTCATGATAGGAAGAAGATAATGATTGGTGCTGATTTAATTATCGCAGCAGCTGGGGCAGTGCTTGCTATTGTTGCATTGTATATGGAGCTACCTATCTGGATGGTTATGGTAGTATTGTTTATCCGTAGCATTGGAACAGCTTTTCACACCCCGGCTCTCAATGCGGTTACGCCACTTTTAGTACCAGAAGAACAGCTTACGAAATGTGCAGGCTATAGTCAGTCTTTGCAGTCTATAAGCTATATTGTTAGTCCGGCGGTTGCAGCACTCTTATACTCCGTTTGGGAACTAAATGCTATTATTGCCATCGATGTATTGGGTGCTGTGATTGCATCTATTACGGTAGCAATTGTACGTATTCCTAAGCTGGGTGATCAAGTGCAAAGTTTGAAACCAAATTTCATACGAGAAATGAAAGAAGGAATGGCTGTACTACGGCAAAATAAAGGATTATTTGCTTTATTACTCGTTGGAACATTATATATGTTTGTTTATATGCCCATAAATGCATTATATCCTTTAATCACTATGGAATATTTTAATGGTACACCGATGCATATTTCTATTACGGAGATTGCTTATGCCTCTGGTATGTTGATAGGGGGTCTATTATTAGGGTTATTTGGGAATTACCAAAAGCGAATCTTATTAATAACGGCATCCATTTTTATGATGGG
>JBGVPY010000035.1:0-5325 GCA_045127235.1 Eubacteriales bacterium | reverse complement strand
GCGGCGGAATGAGCTTCGGCACCTCTCCCGAGGCGGCGGCTGAGGTCACCCGCGCAGTCAAGGCAGTTACCACGAAGCCGATAATCATCAAGCTCTCGCCCAACGTCACCGACATAGTATCTATCGCAAAGGCGTGTGAGGCTGGCGGCGCTGACGGTATCAGCCTTATCAATACTCTGATGGGTATGAGAATAGACATTAAGTCCAAGCGTCCTATTTTAGCTAATAAGACAGGCGGATTTTCCGGTCCTGCAATTAAGCCTGTGGCTATAAGAATGGTATATCAGGTTTATGAAGCAGTTAATATTCCAATCGTTGGCGGCGGCGGAATTTCCTGCGCTGAGGATGTAATTGAAATGATGCTTGCAGGAGCTAGCGCAGTTGAAATAGGAGCTCAAAACTTAGTTGACCCAATGGCATGTCCAAAAATCATTGAGGAGCTACCAAAGGTTATGGAAAAATACGGTATTAAAAATTTAAAGGATATTATAGGAGGAGCACACTAATGGGAAAGGACGTAATTATCGCTTGTGATTTTGCAAGCAAGGAACAGGTTTTTAATTTTCTTGATAAGTTCCAAGAGGAAAAGCCATTTGTAAAAATCGGTATGGAGCTTTTTAACGCAGAAGGACCTGAAATCGTAAGAGAAATTAAGCGTAGAGGTCATAAGATTTTCTTAGACTTAAAGCTTCACGACATTCCAAACACAGTTAAAAAGGCTATGGCAGTGCTTTCACGCCTTGACGTTGATATGACAAACGTTCATGCTTCAGGCACAATCGCAATGATGGAAGCGGCTTTAGAGGGACTAACCCGCGAGGACGGCACATGCCCGCTTCTTATTGCAGTAACTCAGTTAACCTCAACAAGTGAAGAAAGAATGAGAGATGACCTTTTAATTAACGAGCCAATGGATAAGGTAGTTATGCACTACGCGCAAAATGCTAAGAAGGCAGGACTTGCGGGTATCGTTTGCTCCCCACTTGAAGCAGAAAAGGTACACAATGTATGCGGTAAGGACTTTGTAACAGTTACCCCAGGCGTTCGTTTTGCAGACGGCGATAAGGGCGACCAAGTAAGAGTTATGACACCTGCTGAGGCTAAGAAAATTGGAAGCGACTACATCGTAGTAGGCAGACCAATCACAGGCGCTAGCGACCCTGTTGCAGCATATCGTAGATGCGTAGATGAATTCGTTGGATAACGAATTCATCAGCTAAATTCGCGTAAACGCGAGCTAAATTCGGCAAGCCGAGCTAAATTTCCTACGGAAGCTAAATTGCCTACGGCAGCTAAATAGCGCGAATTTAATTTAGCTAATGCGAAAGCATTTGAGCATTAATTTAGCTACGAAACGAAGTGAAGTAATTTAGCTTTGCGAAGCAAAATTTAGCCAAAATAAAAGAAAACAAGGAGAACAAAAATGGAACAATACAAAAGAGAATTTATACAGTTTTTACAAAGTGCAGGCGTATTAAAGTTTGGAGATTTTACTGCAAAGAGCGGTAGAAAAATCCCATATTTCATTAACGCTGGCGAAATTAAGACAGGCGAGCATATTGCAAAATTAGGCGAGTTCTACGCTAAGGCTTATCTTGATAAGGTAGGAGCAAAGCGCACAGCTTTATTTGGCCCTGCATACAAGGGAATTTCAATCGCGGTTTCATCATCAATCGCACTTGCAAAGAGCGGTCTTGATGTGCCATTCTTCTTTAACAGAAAGGAAGCTAAGGACCACGGCGAGGGCGGTGTGTTCGTAGGCTACAAGCCACAAGCAGGCGAAGAGGTTGTAATTGTTGAGGATGTTATCACAGCAGGAACAGCTATTCGTGAAACTATGGAAATTATGAAGGGACTTGAGGGCGTTAAGGTTGCCGCTTGCTTCGTAATGGTTGACCGTAAGGAAAAGGGTCAAGGCGAAAAGGGCGCAATGGTTGAGCTTGAAGAGGAATTCGGCTTCCCTGTTTACTCAGTAGTTGATGTTCACGACATTATTGAATACCTTGAAGAAGACCCTCAAAACGCTGAAAACGTAGCAAGAATTAAGAAGTATCGTGAAACATACGGAGCGTAAGCAAAGCGTAGCTTTGCAGCTAAATTTGCGTTGCACGCAAGCTAAATTGAGCGTTGCTCAGCTAAATTCGGCAAGCCGAGCTAAATTCGCCTTTGGCGAGCTGAAAAGAGCAAATTTAATTTAGCTTCACGAAGTGAAATTTCGCTAATGCAAATGTCAGTTTGCATTAATTTAGCTATTTTGCGGAAGCAAAATAATTTAGCTTGAATTTTAAAGTACAAACAGACCTCAACTTTTAGTTATCAAATATAAAAGCGAAAGAAAGTGAAAAGTGATATAGTTAAGGTGGCGCTAAGCTAACTGCTGACCACTGACCACTGACCACTGACCACTATCCTTTCGCAAAGCGAAAGGAATTTATGAGAAGTTTAATTGATATTAAGGAGCTTTCATTAGAGGAGCTTGATGAGCTTACCGAAACCGCACTTGATATAATTGCAAATCCATCAAAGTACAGCGAAAAATGTCGCGGTAAGAAATTAGCAACGCTATTTTTTGAGCCATCTACAAGAACACGCTTAAGCTTTGAGGCGGCTATGTATGAGCTTGGCGGTAACGTTTTAGGCTTTAGCGAGGCTTCAAGCTCAAGCTCTGCAAAGGGCGAGAGCGTTGCAGATACTGCAAAAATGATATCCTGCTATGCAGATATTATGGCTATGCGCCATCCTAAGGAGGGTGCGCCACTTGTTGCAGCTATGAATGCCACAATCCCTGTTGTAAATGCAGGCGATGGTGGACATAACCACCCAACACAAACTCTTGCAGACCTACTTACAATCAAGCGTAAAAAAGGCAGATTTAACGATTTAACAATCGGTCTTTGCGGCGACTTAAAGTTCGGCAGAACAGTACATTCACTTATTGCCGCAATGTCAAGATACGATAATGTTAAGTTTGTGCTTATTTCCCCGGATGAGCTTAAAATACCGGGCTATGTTAAGACAGACGTTCTTGACAAAAATGGAATTGAATACGTAGAAACTACTGATTTAGTAGGCGCTATGCCATCTCTTGACATTCTTTATATGACAAGAGTACAAAAGGAACGCTTCTTTAACGAAGAGGACTACCTACGCTTAAAGGATAGCTACATCTTAACACCGTCTAAGCTTACAAACGCTAAAGAGGACCTTTGCATTATGCATCCACTTCCAAGAGTTAATGAAATTAGCGTAAGCGTTGATGATGACCCAAGAGCATGCTATTTTGAGCAAGCGTTAAACGGCAAATATATGCGTATGGCGCTTATCCTTAAATTATTGGAAATTAAGTAAGGAGGAAGATTATGAGAGTAGATGCAATTAAAAACGGTCTTGTAATCGACCATATTACCGCAGGCAAGGCTATGGAAATCGTAGGACTTTTAAAGCTCGATGAGCTTGACTGCCCTATTGCAATTATCAAAAATGCACCAAGCAACCGCCTTATCAAAAAGGATATTATCAAAATTGATGCAGACATTGAGCTTAATTTTGAAATTTTAGGCTACGTTGACCCTGATGTTACAGTAAACATCATTAAAAACGGCGAAATCGTAGAAAAGAAGCACGCAAGCCTACCTGAAACACTTAAAAACGTTATATCCTGCAAAAATCCGCGTTGTATCTCATCCTGTGAGCAAGAGCTTCCACATATCTTCAAGCTCACAGACAGAGAAAACCGCGTTTACCGTTGTCTATATTGCGAAACAAAAGCAAAATAAAAAAGAGCCGCAAGGCTCTTTTTTAATGCGCCTTAGGTGCAATTCATGTCCGCAGGACAATTCACGCGACCTTGTCGCAATTCGTAAACCAAAAGCACACTCCTAAAAAAGAGTGTGCTTTGTTATTTAATTATTATCGTCTTTGTTATAACCCCACTGAACGGGACGATTAGAGTAATTCCAGTTACTGTCCCATCCACTTGGCTTGCTTGCAGCTTCACAGTAAATAGTCAAGCTTGAACAATCCATAAACGCATAGAAACCAATACTTGTAACGCTATTTGGAATTACAATGCTTGTAAGACTTGAACAATTATCAAACGCATAGTCACCAATAGATGTAACGCTACTTGGAATTTCTATGCTTGTAAGACTTGAACAATTCCTAAACGCAGAGCCACCAATACTTGTAACGCTATTTGGAATTACAATGCTTGTAAGACTTGAACAACCATAAAACGCATCGTAACCAATACTTGTAACGCTATTTGGAATTACAATGCTTGTAAGACTTGAACAATTATAAAACGCACTGTAACTAATACTTGTAACGCTATTTGGAATTACAATGCTTGTAAGACTCGAACAACCGTAAAACGCGTCGTTACCAATACTTGTAACGCCATTTGGAATTTCAATGCTTGTAAGACTTGAACAACAGCTAAACGCAGAGCCACCAATATTTTTAACGCTATTTGGAATTTCAATGCTTGTAAGACTTGAACAATTATAAAACGTTTTGCTACCAATACTTGTAACGCCACTTGGAATTTCTATGCTCGTAAGACTTGAACAACCATAAAACGCAGAGTTATATATAAACCTTGTGCTTTGATTGATTTCACAAGAGGAAATTGTGCTATCCTTTGCTTTCATAAGCACTAAATATTTGTTGGTATCGTTTCCAAGATAATATGCGTTGTCATATTCGTTGTATGTTAATGAAGAACAACCTTGAAACGCACTGCTACCAATACTTGTAACACTATTTGAAATTTTAATGCTTGTAAGACTTGAACAATTCCTAAACGCATAGTTATCAATACTTGTTCCACCTGTTATCGTTACATTTTTCAACGAGCTTGGAACATAGCTATTATTATAGTCATAACTTGAAGCACCAAATATATAACCAAAGTGATTTTCGTCGCTTCCGTTACCAACAAAAGGAAGAGTGATATTTGTTAGACTTGAGCAACAATAAAACGCATTTCCACCAATACTTGTAACGCTATTTGGAATTACAATGCTTGTTAGACTTGAACAACCACTAAACACACCGTAACCAATACTTGTAACACCATTTGGAATTACAATGCTTGTAAGACTTGAACAATCCTCAAACGCATAGCTACCAATACTTGTAGCGCTATTTGGAATTACAATGCTTGTAAGCCTTGAACAACCACTAAACGCATAGTTACCAATACTTGTAACGCTACTTGGAATTTCTATGCTTGTAAGACTTGAACAATTATAAAACGTTTCGCTACCAATACTTGTAACGCCACTTGGAATTACAATGCTTGTAAGCCTTGAACAACCATAA
>JBGVPY010000034.1:0-140756 GCA_045127235.1 Eubacteriales bacterium | reverse complement strand
CTTGCCACCTACGTATTACCGCGGCTGCTGGCACGTAGTTAGCCGTGGCTTCCTCGATAGGTACCGTCACTTTCTTCTTCCCTATCAACAGAGGTTTACAATCCGAAGACCTTCTTCCCTCACGCGGCGTCGCTGGGTCAGACTTTCGTCCATTGCCCAATATTCCCCACTGCTGCCTCCCGTAGGAGTCTGGACCGTTTCTCAGTTCCAATGTGGCCGTTCAACCTCTCAGTTCGGCTACTGATCGTCGACTTGGTGAGCCGTTACCTCACCAACTATCTAATCAGACGCGAGTCCATCTATACGCGATTGCTCTTTGATGTATCTATCATGCGATATATACATATTATGCGGTATTAGCACAAGTTTCCCTGTGTTATTCCACTCGTATAGGCAGGTTACTCACGCGTTACTCACCCGTCCGCCACTAACATAAAGGTGCAAGCACCTCTATGTCCGTTCGACTTGAATGTGTTAGGCACGCCGCCAGCGTTCATCCTGAGCCAGGATCAAACTCTCTAAAAAATTGTATCTTAAGTCTTTCGACTTGAAATCATTTTTTAAAGCTTGATTTGCTCTTTACTTAATAAATTACTTCGTTTTGAGTATCTAAACTTAAAAGAATTTTAAGAGTTCCGTCTTTGTACATTAAGTTATCTCTTAATTTAAAAGTTTCTCTTAATTTTCATTGTTCAATTTTCAAGGATCTTTCCGTTGTTCCTCACAACGCTCAGCTATTATATCACTTCGTTTCCACTTTGTCAATACCTTTTTTAAAATTTTTTTAAGTTTTTTTAAAAAAGTTATTTTGTAAAGCAAAGTGAGGTTATTATACATCAAATTTTGATATTTGTCAATATCATTTGGAGTAACTTTTCAAGTTTTTGCTTCATTATTATATTATATTCACTACTTTTAGCAATTAACTAGAAAATCTCCCGCAAAAAGCAGGAGATTTTTTTCGTTGTTTTATTATTTAAAGAATTTAACTGCTGACTTGAACATTTTAATGTCGTATTCGCCGTAAACATTCTTGTAAAGACCGCCATCAATACGCTCAGAGTGTCCCATCTTACCAAATACGCGTCCATCAGGAGATGTAATACCCTCAATAGCAAGGGTTGAGCCGTTTGGATTGTATTGGATATCGTATGTTGCTTCTCCGTTTGCATCAACGTATTGTGTTGCAATTTGTCCGTTTTCAATAAGCATTCTTATTGTTTCATCATTTGCAAGGAATTTACCTTCGCCGTGTGAGATTGGAACATTGATAATATCGCCTACATTACATTCATAGAGCCATGGAGACATATTAGAAGCAATTCTCGTTCTAACAATCTTGGATTGGTGTCTTGAAATATTATTAAATGTAAGTGTTGGACAATTTTCATCGGTGTCGATAATCTTACCGTAAGGTACAAGTCCTAGTTTAACAAGAGCTTGGAAGCCGTTACAGATACCGCACATCAAGCCACCGCGGTTATCAAGCAAGTCAGTTACTGCGTCCTTAACCTGTGCGCCACGGAAGAACGCTGTAATGAATTTACCTGAACCGTCTGGCTCATCGCCGCCGCTAAAGCCACCTGGAATAAATACCATTTGTGATTCCTTGAGCTTTCTTGTAAACTCCTCTGCACTTCTCTTAATGCCCTCTGCGCTTAAGTTGTTGATAACAAAGATTTCGCTATCTGCGCCTGCATCGTTTACTGCCTTTGCAGAATCAAACTCACAGTTTGTACCTGGGAATACAGGAATTAATACCTTTGGCTTTGCAACCTTAATATTAGCGCCGAAGCGTTTTTCTGTATTATAAGAAATTGTTTTAGGCTTTTCGTTATTATATGCGATATTGCATGAGAATACGCTTTCAAGCTTATTTTCGTAAGCATCGTTAACCTTGCAAGCACAAACCTTCTTGTCGCCATATACAAATTCTGCTTCTTCAGTTGTATAACCAAGTGTTGTACCGATATCACATGTGCAATCAAGCTCAATGATAAATGAGCCGTAGTTGTAGCCGAAGATATCGTTAAGTGATAATTCATCATTAAACTTAAAGCCGTAGCCGTTACCCATAGACATTTTGCAAATTGCTTCCGCAACACCACCGATTGTAGGTGTATAGATTGCAAGAGCCTTGCCTCTTCTTACAATGCCTGCTACCTTGTCAAACACTTCAAGAAGTGAATCAACCTTAGGAAGATTATTTTCATCATATTCGGGCTTTAAAAGCACAACCTTGCTTCCTGCTTTTTTGAATTCAGGAGATGTGATAACATCTATTTTTTCTGTTGTTACTGCAAATGAAATAAGTGTTGGTGGAACATCAAGCTTTTCAAATGAGCCGCTCATTGAGTCCTTACCACCGATTGAGCCGATGCCAAGGTCCTTTTGAGCCTTGAATGCGCCAAGTAATGCTGACATTGGCTTGCCCCAACGAGTTGCATCCTTTGTTGGCTTTTCAAAATACTCTTGGAATGTTAAATAAACATCCTCAAATTTAGCGCCTGTTGCAATAAGCTTAGCAACAGATTCAACAACTGCAAGATATGCGCCGTGGAATGGGCTCTTTTCTGAAATAAATGGGTTATAGCCCCATGACATAAGTGAGCAATCGTTTGTGTGTCCCTTTTCGCAAGAGATTTTATGTACCATTGCTTGAATTGGAGTTCTTTGGTTTTTACCACCAAATGGCATAAGAACAGTGCCTGCGCCGATTGTTGAGTCAAAGCGCTCGCTAAGACCTCTTTTTGAGCATACATTTAGGTCGCTCATTAAGTCAACTAAGCCGCTTTCAAAATCAGCAGGAATTTCCTTTGAGTAGTCCTTAACAGGATTACATTCAATATTTATATGCTTTTCAGCACCATTTGAATTTAAGAATTCACGGCTTAAATCAACGATTGTTTTGCCATTCCATGTCATTCTAAGTCTTGGCTCAGCAGTGATTTTTGCTACAACTGTTGCTTCAAGATTTTCTTTGTTTGCAAGAGCCATAAAGCGCTCTACATTTTCCTTTTCAATTACAACAGCCATTCTCTCTTGAGATTCGCTAATTGCAAGCTCTGTGCCATCAAGACCATCATATTTTTTAGGTACTGCATTTAAGTCGATTAAAAGACCGTCTGCAAGCTCGCCGATAGCAACGGAAACACCGCCTGCACCGAAGTCATTACAACGCTTAATCATACGGCAAGCTTCATAGTTTCTAAATAATCTTTGAAGCTTTCTTTCTTCTGGAGCATTACCCTTTTGAACCTCTGCGCCACAGCTTTCAAGGGATTCTACTGTATGAGATTTTGATGAGCCTGTTGCACCGCCACAGCCGTCGCGTCCTGTTCTACCACCAAGTAAAACAACTATATCGCCATCACATGGAACTTCTCTTCTTACATTTTTAGCAGGAGCAGCAGCGATAACTGCGCCTACCTCCATGTGCTTTGCAGCATATCCATCATGATAAATTTCATCAACGATGCCTGTTGCAAGACCGATTTGGTTACCGTATGAGGAATAGCCTGCTGCTGCAGTAGTAACAATCTTTCTTTGTGGGAGCTTGCCCTCGATTGTTTCATTGATAGGCTTAAGTGGGTCAGCTGCGCCTGTTAAACGCATAGCGCCATAAACATATGAACGGCCTGAAAGTGGGTCACGAATTGCACCACCGATACATGTAGCAGCGCCACCGAATGGCTCAATTTCTGTTGGGTGGTTATGTGTTTCGTTCTTAAAGAGGAGTAACCATGGCTCTGTTACGCCATCAACCTCTACATCAATTTTAACTGTGCAAGCGTTGATTTCCTCGGATTCATCAAGCTTATCAAGCTTACCTTCTTTTTTAAGATATCTAACTGCAAGAGTTGCGATATCCATTAAGTTAATAGGCTTTGTTCTGCCTAATTCTTTTCTTGTATTTAAGTAGTCTTGGTATGTTTTTTCAAGGATTTCATCGTGGAATTTAACACTATCAACCGTTGTTAAGAACGTTGTATGACGGCAGTGGTCTGACCAATATGTGTCAATCATCTTAATTTCAGTAATAGTTGGGTCTTTTCCCTCTGACTTGAAGTAGTCTTGGCAGAATTTGATATCATCCTCATCCATTGCAAGACCGTTTTCCTTAATAAATGCGGCAAGTCCTGCCTTATCAAGCTTATTAAAGCCTACAAGAGTTTTAACCTCTGTTGGAATGTCATATTCTTGCTTTAAGGTTACTTTTTCATCAAGTGAAGCCTCTCTTGCTTCAACAGGATTGATTACATGCTTTTTAATTCTTGCAAGCTCATCAGTAGAAACATTACCGTAAATAACATATACTCTTGCGCTATTAACAGTTGGCTTTTCGCCTTGAGAGATAAGCTGAATACATTGTGCGGCTGAGTCTGCTCTTTGGTCAAACTGTCCCGGGAGATACTCTGTTGCAAATACTATACCGCCTTTTGCATCAAATTCTTTTGACGCATCATCAAGCTGTGGCTCTGAAAATACTGTTTTTACAGCATAATCAAATAGCTCCTCAGTAATGTTTTCTGCATCGTAACGATTTAAAATTCTAACGCCCTCAACGCTATCAATACCTAAGAAGGTTTTGATTTCTGAGGCTAAAGCATTGGCTTCGTTTTGAAGTCCTGCTTTCTTTTCAACATAAATGCGATATACCATTATTTTTCCTCCGTTGCCATAAGGGCTCTTTTACCGATATCATGACGATAAAATGCATTGTCAAATTTGATTTTGCTTACCTTTGCATATGCTCCGTCAATTGCTTTCTTTAAGGTAGGTTGAACATCAACTACACCTAAAACTCTGCCGCCTGCTGATAGAAGCTTTTCATTTTCGTATTTTGCGCCTGCAACATATACTAAATCTTCTATTTCCTCAGGAATTTCCATTTCAAAGCCGTTTTGGTACTTTTCAGGATATCCCTTAGAAGCCATAATTACACAGCATGCACTCTTATCTGAGAATTTAACCTCGCAGTCAGCAAGCGTGCCGTACGTGGTAGCCTTCATTATAGTAAATAAATCGCTTTCAAGTAAAGGTAAAACAACCTGTGTTTCAGGGTCTCCGAAGCGGCAGTTGTATTCAATTACCTTTGGTCCGTTAGGTGTTAACATAAGGCCGAAGTATAAGCATCCCTTAAAGGTTCTGCCTTCCTTATTCATTGCATCGATTGTAGGTAAGAAAATTGTTTCCATACATACATCAGCAATTTCCTTTGTGTAGTAAGGATTTGGAGCGATTGTTCCCATACCGCCTGTGTTAAGGCCTTGGTCATTATCAAGGGCTCTCTTATGGTCCATTGATGAAATCATAGGCTTTACTGTTTTGCCGTCTGTAAATGCAAGAACGGAAACCTCAGGGCCTGTTAAAAACTCTTCGATTACAATATTATCACCGCTTGCACCGAACTTTTTGTCGTTCATTATAGATTCGATAGCATCAGTAGCCTCTTCTCTTGTAAGCGCGATAATAACGCCTTTACCAAGAGCAAGACCGTCAGCCTTGATTACGATTGGTAATGCAGAGGATTTTACATATTCCATAGCAGCGCTTGCATCTGAGAAAACCTCGTATGCTGCTGTTGGAATACCGTATTTTTTCATAAGGTTTTTTGAGAAAACCTTACTGCCTTCAATTATTGCTGCATTTGCTTTTGGTCCAAATGCAGGAATACCTACCTTTTCAAGCGCATCAACACATCCTAAAACAAGTGGGTCATCAGGAGCAACTACTGCATAATCAATTTTGTTATCAACTGCATATTTTACTATTGCATCAATATCCTTAGCCCCTATATTAACGGTTATAGCATCCTTATACATGCCGCCGTTACCCGGGAGTGCGTGGATTTCAGAAATTTCCTTGCTTTCTTTAAGCTTTCTTATTATGGCGTGTTCTCTTCCGCCACCGCCAACAACTAAAATTTTCATTTGTTACCTCGTTAAAAGATTAATGGTGGAAAAGTCTCATTTTTGTAAATGCCATAACGATGCCGTATTTATCGCAGCATTCAATTACTAAGTCATCTCTAATTGATCCGCCAGGCTCAGCGATGAATGATACGCCGCTACGCTTAGCTCTTTCAATATTATCGCTAAATGGGAAGAAAGCATCTGAGCCAACGCTTACGCCTGTAATAGTATCAAGGTATGCTCTCATTTCTTCAGCTGTAAATGGTTCAGGCTGATGAGTGAAGTATTTTTGCCATACTCCGTCTGCGCAAACATCTTCTTCATTTTTATTTATATAGCCATCAATTACATTATCTCTGTCAGGTCTTGCGATAGTTGGTAGGAAAGGAAGATTTAATACCTTATCGTGTTGACGAAGGTGCCATGTATCTGCCTTTGTGCCTGCTAAGCGAGTGCAGTGAATTCTTGATTGCTGACCTGCGCCTACGCCGATTGCTTGTCCATCATATGCATAGCAAACAGAGTTAGATTGTGTGTACTTTAAAGTAATTAAGGAAATGATAAGGTCAATTATAGCATCCTCTGTAAATTCCTTATTTTTTGTAACAACATTGGAAAGAAGCTCTCTGTCAATTTTGAAGTTATTTCTGCCTTGCTCAAAGGTAATGCCAAATACTTGCTTCTTTTCTTGAACCTCAGGTACATAGTTAGGGTCAATCTTTACGATATTGTAGTTTCCTTTTCTCTTTGATTTTAGAATTTCAAGAGCTTCATCTGTATAGCCAGGGGCGATAACGCCGTCGGAAATTTCGCGCTTAATAAGTGTAGCTGTTGTAGCGTCGCAAACATCAGAAAGAGCAATCCAGTCGCCAAATGATGACATTCTGTCAGTGCCTCTTGCTCTTGCATATGCGCAAGCAAGTGGGCTTTCGTCAAGTCCTTCAATATCATCAACGAAGCAAGCCTTTTTAAGCTTTTCAGAAAGCTTCTTGCCTACTGCTGCTGATGTTGGGCTAACGTGCTTAAAGGATGTAGCGCAGGGCAAGCCTGTTGCTTCCTTTAATTCCTTTACTAGTTGCCATGAGTTAAATGCATCAAGGAAGTTAATATAGCCAGGTCTTCCGCAAAGAATTTCTATTGGAAGCTCTGCGCCGTTTTCCATGTAAATTTTTGAAGGCTTTTGATTTGGGTTACAGCCATACTTTAATTCAAATTCGTTCATTTTAGTACTCCCCCGATTATTTAGCGTTTTTGTTTATCATTCTGTTTTCTACATTGCCTGTTGAAAGGTCAACATAGCGAACATAAAGAGAAATTTTGTTTTGCTCATTAAGATTTTCCCAAATTGTGTTTGTAAATTCATCAATGCAGTTTGGAATTCTTACTCTTTCAGGCTCTCCCTGGAAGGTTGGGATTGGGTTGCCATCGCATACATAAGTATGAATGAAGTGTCCAAGTCCATTGAGTGGAGCGTACTCATAGAAATATCTGTTGCAAGCGCTTCCCTTTTCATCTGCGCTCTTTAAAATGCTCATTTGATATTTAAAATCATTATTGCTAAATGTAAGCATACCGCTAATTCTTGGAGTAAAGTTTGGAGCATCAGGCTCAAACTCTCTTGTCTTTAATGCTTGCTTGAAGCATTTTCCTGTGCTTACAAAATCGTAAATTGTATCAGTTTGGTCGCCGTTTGTTACGATAAGCTTGTTTTCAAACTTACGGATTGCAGAATAGATAATAAGTGATGGATCTTCAACCTTTGAAAAATCAAATGGCTCAGTTACAACGCTATCGCCATCAACCTTAAATACTCTGTTACGGCTATTTTCGCTTCTACCCATAATGAAGTATGCGATTACAGCATTCTTGCCGTCCTCGCTTTTACCGATAATAATTCCTCTGCCAGGATATGTGTTGCCCGCAAGAAGCTCAGCAGCCTCGTTAATCTTATAGATATTCATATTTATTTCTCCTTAATAATTTCAGAACATACTTTTTCGCAGGATAGAGGGAGAATCTTCCACTCAGCCTCTTCCATAATTCTCTTTTGAAGAATTTCAGGTGTGTCGCCCTCCATAATTTCAACAGCCTTTTGCATAATGATTTTTCCTCCGTCAGGAATTTCATTTACAAAATGAACAGTTGCACCGCTTACCTTCACGCCATATTCAAGAGCCGCCTCGTGAACCTTAAGTCCATAAAAGCCCTTACCGCAGAATGAAGGAATAAGTGATGGATGAACATTTATAATTCTATCTTTATAGTGATTTGTGAAGCTCGCACTTAAAATACTCATAAAGCCAGCTAAAACAATAATATCTGTGTTCGCATTATCTAAAATTTCAATAAGCTTATTTTCAAATGCTTCCTGTGAGCCAAGCTCCTTTTTAAGAACAACAGCAGAGTCAATACCTGCATTTTTTGCTCTTTCCAAAGCGTATGCGCTTGAATTATTTGAAACAACCAATGAAATTTTACCGCTTGTTATAATTCCGCTATTTTGAGCATCAATAAGTGCTTGAAGATTTGTGCCACCACCTGAAACAAGAACAGCAATATTAGCCTTTAGCATAAGATTACGCCCTCATCAGACTTAACGATTTCGCCGATTACATACGCATCCTCGCCGTTAGCCTTTAATATTTCAAGAGCTGTATCAACCTCGTTTGCAGGAACAACAATGCTCATACCAACGCCCATATTGTAGGTATTATACATATCTCTTTCAGGGATATTACCCGTCTTTTGAATAAGATCAAAAATTGGGAGAACCTTTACAGCGCTCTTGTTGATTTTAGCTGCAAGTCCCTTTGGAATTGATCTTGGAATATTTTCGTAGAAGCCACCGCCTGTGATATGTGAAATACCCTTAACGTTTACCTTTTCAAGTAAAGCAAGAACTGATTTTACATAAATCTTAGTTGGTGTAAGTAATGTTTCAGCGATTGATTTTCCACCTAATGCTTCATTTGGAATATAAAGTGAAGCTGGATTATTATCAATATCAAACACCTTACGAACAAGTGAGAAGCCGTTTGAGTGAACACCGCTTGAAGCAAGAGCAATTACGATATCGCCCTCAGCCATTTTTGTGTTATCAAGAATTTTCTTTTTATCAACGATACCAACCGCAAAGCCTGCAAGGTCATAATCCTCAACCGGCATCATGCCAGGATGCTCTGCTGTTTCGCCACCGATAAGAGCTGCGCCTGATTGCACGCATCCCTCTGCAACGCCGCCAACGATGTCAGCAATCTTTTCAGGAATGTTCTTTCCGCAAGCAATATAGTCAAGGAAGAAAAGTGGCTTTGCACCACAGCAAATGATATCATTTACACACATAGCAACCGCATCAATACCGATCGTATCATGCTTGTCCATAAGAATAGCCATTTTAACCTTTGTTCCGCAACCGTCTGTGCCTGAAACAAGAACAGGCTCTTCCATGCCTGCAACAGGTAAGCCAAAGCAACCGCCAAAGCCTCCTACATCATCAACACAGCCCTCATTTTTTGTGCGTGCGATGTGCTTTTTCATAAGTTCTACTGCCTTATAGCCTGCAGTAATATCAACGCCTGCTGCTGCGTAGCTTTCTGATTTTGAATTCTTCATTTTTTACTTCTCACTTTCTGAAATTTTATGTTCAAATTTATTTATTATCTTTTCAGGAATTTCCGTTGGATATTTACCATCAAAGCATGCGGTACAATATCCCTTACAGTTGCCGCTGTCGCCTAACTTTGTAACATCCTCAAGGCGAAGGTAACCAAGAGTATCAACGCCAACGATTTTTGCAATTTCATCAATGGTATGATTATTTGCAATTAATGCTTCCTTAGAATCAATATCTGTGCCGTAGTAGCAAGGATTGATAAATGGTGGAGCTGAAGAGCGAAGGTGTACCTCAGTTGCTCCCGCGTTTCTTAGAAGCTTAACTATTCTTGCACAGGTTGTTCCTCTAACGATAGAGTCATCAACTAACACTATCCTCTTGCCCTTTACAGTTGCAGCAACAGGGTTAAGCTTAATTCTAACCTTGTCCTCTCTTACATCCTGTCCTGGAGCAATAAATGTTCTTCCGATATATTTGTTTTTAATTAAGCCAATTCCGTATGGTATGCCTGATTCCTCTGCATATCCTATTGCGGCATCAAGACCTGAGTCTGGAACGCCAACTACAACGTCGGCTTCAACAGGATGAGCCTTTGCAAGTAATGCTCCTGCTCTTTTTCTTGCATCATGAACGTAGCAGCCGTTAATAATTGAGTCGGGACGTGCTGTATATACGTATTCAAAAACGCATAATGCTTCAGGCTTTTTCTTGCAATGGGTTTTTATTGATTTTATGCCGTCCTTTGAGAAAACTAAAATCTCGCCCGGTTCAACATCTCTTATATATGTTGCGCCAACGGAATCAAGCGCACAGCTTTCGCTTGCAACCACATACTGACCATTATCGCGTTTACCGTAGCATAGCGGATGTAAGCCGTGCATGTCTCTTGCGCAAATAAGCTTCTGTGGAGACATGAGGATAAAGCAGAAGCCGCCTACTAGCTTGTCAAGTGATTTTGTAATCGCTTCTTCAATTGAATCTGATGTAATTCTTTCCTTAGTGATTATGTACGAAATAACCTCAGCATCGCTGTTAGTGTGGAAAATCATGCCTTGAAGCTCAAGGTCGCGTCTTAATACCTGAGCATTTACAAGCTTACCCTCAGTAGCGATAGCCATTCTTCCCTTGCAGTGATTTACAACTATCGGCTCTGCATTTACTCTTTCCTTTGTTCCAAGAGTGCCGTAACGAACATGGCCGATTGCCATTGTTCCAAGCCCTAAATGTCTGATAGCTTGAGGTGTAAATACATCATTTACTAGACCTGAGTCCTTGTGTGTACGGAAAATGCCATCATCATTTACTACTATGCCTGCACTTTCCTGTCCTCTGTGCTGAAGCGCATAAAGTCCATAATATACGCTTGACGCTACATTGGTCTTCTCTTCTCCGACAATACCAAAAAAGCTCATTGATTTTCCCCCGAATTATTTATTAAATTTTTCTTCAATTGCTTTGTTCTTTTCAAGAACCTTTTCTTCGCCCTCTTTTCTTGCCTTTACAAGCTTATCAGCTAATTCAGGCTCAGATAAAGCAAGAATTTGAACGGCTAAAAGTGCGGCGTTTGCTGCGCCATCTATTGCAACAGTAGCAACAGGCATTCCTGTCGGCATTTGAACGGTTGCTAAAAGCGCGTCCATACCACCTGTATTTTTACAGGAAACCGGAATTCCAATTACGGGAAGAGTTGTATTTGCGGCAACTGCTCCAGCTAAATGTGCTGCCATACCCGCAGCTGCAATCATAACGCCAAAATCGTTTGCTTTAGCGTTTTTAACGAATTCTGCTGCTTGTACAGGAGTTCTGTGCGCTGAATAAACATGAACCTCAAACGGCACACCGTATTCTTTAAGCACATTGATGCCTTTTTCTACTATTGGAAGATCACTATCGCTTCCCATAATAACTGCTACTTTTTTCATAAATATCTCCTTTTCAAATGAAAAAAAATTAAACAAAAAACAAAAAATGCAATCCACCCCTAAGAAAGGTAGATTGCCCAGACGGTCGGCGTTTATACGTTTTTGCTCCATGTGGTAATCCACTTCCGTCAGTTACAAAAACCCTTACCGCATACTATTGTAGCATAATAGTATTTAAAAGTCAATAAATTTAATATTTATTATTAGATAAAATTTTCCTTCATAAGTGCTGTTTTTTGTTCAAATTGTTTAAAATCAAACAAAGTAATAAAATTTCTTGAAATCTAACTGCATTTTGGGTATAATAAATATAAAATAATTTTTGAGGTAATAGCTATGAAAATTGCTTTTTTTGACACAAAATCCTATGACAGAGCTTCCTTTGAGCATTTAGGTAAGGATAACAACATAGACTTTAAATTTTTTGAGACAAAGCTAAACGAGGACACAGTTAAGCTGGCAAGTGGATTTGACGGAGTTTGCATTTTCGTTAACGATACTGCAAACAAGAATGTTATTGATGCTTTGTATGAATACGGTGTAAAAATAATCGTGCTTCGTTGCGCGGGATTTAACAATGTTGATTTAAATGCTGCTGATGGAAGGATTGCGGTTGTAAGAGTTCCTGCTTACTCTCCTTATGCGGTGGCTGAGCATACAATGGCACTAATTTTAACATCAATAAGACGAATCCATAAAGCATTTGTTAGAACTAAAAGCTTTAATTTTAGTTTGAGCGATTTAACGGGATTTGATTTGTACGGCAAAACGGTCGGAGTTATCGGTACAGGTAAAATCGGTAAAATTTTTATAAACATTTGCAAGGGATTTGGAATGAATGTAATCGCATACGATAAATTCCCTGACAAAAATTCTGAAATTAATTATGTAAGCTTAGATGAGGTTTTTCAAAAAAGCGATATTATTTCTCTGCACTGTCCGTTAACTGATGAAACATATCATATCATTGATAAAAATTCTATTGAACAAATGAAGCGCGGAGTTATGATTGTAAACACATCAAGAGGCGCATTGATTGATGCTGACGCTTTACTTGAAGGAATTAAATCAAGAAAGATAGGTGGCGCTTGTCTTGATGTATATGAGGAAGAATCGGATTTCTTCTTTGAAGACTATTCAAGCCATATTGTTGAGGATGACGTTTTAGCGAGACTAATTTCAATGCCGAATGTATTAGTCACATCACACCAAGCATTTTTAACAGAAGAAGCTCTTGCTAATATTGCACAAACAAGCGTTGAAAACATATTAGAGTTTTTTGAAAGTGGAAAATGTAAAAACGAAGTTAAATCTCATGAATAAACAAAAAAGACTTTTGACCAAAAAATCAAAAGTCTTTTCTATTTAAAAAATTTCTTGAGCGTATCTTACCGCATCCATTGCATCCTTAGCGTACTTATCCGCGCCTATCATTTGAGCGTACTCATAATTCAGCACCGCTCCACCAACCATAATTTTTGTATCAGGATGATTTTCCTTTATAAGCTTGATGGTCTTTTCCATAGCAGGCACGGTTGTTGTCATAAGTGCAGACAGTCCAACTAGCTTACAGCCTGTTTTATCAACACATTCAAGAACCTTTTCAGGAGAAACATCCTTGCCTAAATCATGGACTCTGTATCCGTAATTTTGTAAAATAACCTTTACAATATTCTTGCCGATATCGTGAATATCGCCTTTAACCGTTGCGATAATTATATCGCCCTTTACGGTGCTTTCATCAGCACTGATGTTTTCTTTAACAACCTCAAATGCTACCGTTGCAGTTTCTGCGCTCATTAAAAGCTGAGGTAAAAAGCTAATACCCTTTTCGTAGTCTGAGCCTACTTTATTTAGTGCAGGAATGATATAATTATTTACAATTTCAAGAGGGGGAGTGTTAATTATTAAAGATTTTGTTAACTCTCTTGCTTCGTTTTTAAGTCCCTTGATAATGGCTTTTTCAAGTGTCAAATCAGCTTGAACGCTTACAGCCTTAGTCTCCTCGGTATTTGAAGCAAACATGATGTAATTTTCGCACACAGGGTCAAGTCCTTTTAAAGCGTTGTAGGTATAATACGCCTTCATCATTTCTTCAGAATAGGGGTTCATAATTACACCATCCAAGCCGTTTTCAAGAGCTAGCGTAAAAAATGTTGCATTTATAAAATCTCTCTTTGGAAGTCCAAATGATACATTAGAAATTCCTAATGATGTTTTTACTCCAAGCTTTTCCTTAATAAGCTTCATTGCATCAAGAGTTACCCTTGGCGCGTTCATGTTTGAGCTTACTGTTAAGCATAGTGTATCAACAATTATATCCTTTTTATCAATACCGTATTCGATTGCTTTTTCTACAATTCGCTTGGCAATTTCGTATCTTCCCTCAGCAGTTTCGGGAATTCCGTTTTCATCAAGGGTTAATGCAATTACTGCTCCACCGTATTTTTTTATTAGTGGAAAAACAGCTTCCATGCTTGCTGCTTCTCCGTTTACTGAGTTTACAAGAGGCTTTCCGTTATATATACGCATAGCATCTTCAAGAGCTTCCTTGTTTGATGTGTCAATTTGAAGCGGTAATGTTGATACTGCTTGAATTTCCTTTATCGTTCTATATAGCATTTCCTTTTCATTAATTTCGGGAAGTCCTACGTTTACATCAAGCATATCGGCGCATTTTTCCTCTTGACCTATTGCCTCGGAAATAATGTAATCCATATTATTTTCACGGAGCGCCGCTTTTAATTTCGGCTTTCCTGTTGGATTAATTCTTTCGCCTATTAAAACCACCTTTTTATCAAACACACATGATTTTGCATATGAGGAAACAACGGTTAAATTTTTCTTTTCCACCATCTTCGGAGCTTTATTTTTTAATGTTTTTGTTAAAAGCTCGATATGCTTAGGAGTAGTACCGCAGCATCCACCTAAGATAGATACACCCATTTCTGCGATTTCTTCCATTTGGCAAACAAAATCCTCGGGTGTGCTATCGTAGCAGGTTTTCCCCTCATGAACACATGGCATTCCTGCATTTGGACTTACAATTACAGGTACTGATGCATTTGCTAAAATTTCAGGAACGAATTTTTTTAATTGCTTCGCTCCAAGGGAGCAGTTTACGCCAAGGGCGCTAACTCCAAGTCCCTCTAAAAGAGCGACCATTGCAGAAATGTCGCACCCTGTGATTGTTTTTCCCTTTTCATCAAGCACAAAGGTCGCAAAAATTGGTAAGCTTGAATTTTCCTTTGCAGCAATTATCGCAGCCTTTAATTCATAGGGATCATTCATTGTTTCAATAATAATAAGGTCAGGCTCAGCCTTCATTCCCGCCTTTACAACCTTTGAAAATGCTTCTATTGCATCCTCATAATCAAGGTCGCCAAGGGGCTTTAAAAGCTTACCTGTCGGTCCTATATCAAGAGCAACAAATTGATTTTCGCTGGTTTTTGCTTTTTTTGCATTGTTTATCGCTGCTATGATATATTCCTCATATTTTGGTGTTTTTATTGGGTTAGCGCCAAAGGTATTTGAGGTTGCAATATTCGCACCCGCTTCAAAATACGCTCTATGAATTTTCTCAATTATTTGGCTGTTGGTTATATTCCATTCCTCAGGCACTTCTCCAGGCTTTAAGCCTTTTGATTGTAGCTGAGTGCCCATGCCGCCATCAATAAAGACAAATCCTTTTTCAATCAATTTCTGTAAATTCATTATTTAAGCCTTCTTTTTTAATTCCTATTATAGCAGTAACAGATTTTGATGGTATCATCATATAGCTATCTGTTAATGAAATTCCTATTTTTTTATTAGCATCAAGAAAATCAAGTATTTCCCTTTGATGCTTTATATCAAAATCTCCATATCCCGGGGAAAAGCGCATAACTGCTTCTCTATTTCCCACAACATATTCGTTTACATAATCACAAAAGCTTTCAATTAATGCAGATGCGGTAGCATCGCAAACTGCTGCTTTAGTTTGCAAAATTCTATTATATTTTTCAAAAAGTCTATCTACTCCAACGCCTAATGTGGTAGCAATTATATATGCTTCCTCACAATCTGCCAAATGCATTGCTAAATTACTGCTTTTTACCTTTGTAAATCCAAAATCAACAGTACTGCCTTTGATTTTAACATCAACCTTTGTATAAACAGCCTTAGGTACAGCAGCATCATAAACGCATTTATTGCTTTCATCAAGCAAGCGTCGCAGCATTGCATCACTTTCTCTTACTCGTAAATAACGCGTGACATCCTTTACTCTTATTTTGAGGTCATAGTTATTTACCATATACATGGTACGAAGCTCGTTCATTATTTAATAATCTCCGAAATATTAGATTGAATTTTTCTTGCTACGTCCTCTTTGTTCATTGAATAAACGTGAACTGCATTGATTCCGTTAGCAAAAAGGTCTATAATTTGCTCAGTTGCATAAGCAATTCCCGCTTGCTTCATAGCTTCGGGGTTATCTGCGTATCTATCTACTATTGCTTTAAAGCGTTGAGGTAAATAGGTGCCTGACAGTTGAATACTTCTAGCGATTTGCTTTGCATTGGTAACAGGCATTATTCCTGCAACGATTGGAACAGTTATGCCAGCTTCTCTTATTTTATAGATAAAGTTATATAAAATGTTATTATCAAAAAACATTTGCGTCGTAAGGAATGAGCATCCTGCATCAACCTTTCTTTTAAGGTTAAGAATATCTTCTTTTTGGTGAGTGCTTTCTGTATGTCCCTCAGGATAGCAAGCTCCACCTATACAGAAGTCGCCAAGCTCCTTAATTTCACTTACAAGCTCATTTGCGTGCTTATAATCCCACTTTTCTCTGTTTTCGTTGCCTGCAACAATATCACCACGAAGAGCTAATATATTCTCAATGCCATTTGCTTTTAATGCTTCCAGTCTAGCTTTTACCTCTTCTTTAGTTGAGTTCACACAGGTAAGATGAGCAAGAGCAGTTACACCGTAATTTTTTTGTATATTTTCAGCTATTGACACGGTATATTCACTAGTTCCGCCACCTGCTCCGTAAGTAACGCTCATAAACGATGGCTTTAAAAGCGCGATTTTTTCACTAGCTTCCTTTACGCTTTCAAAATTAGCATATGTTTTTGGTGGGAAAACCTCAAAGGATAATGAGGGCTTATTCCCTGTTATAATGTCTATAATTTTCATCATATCACCTAAAATCTTTATCCCCTTGTAAAAGCAAGGGGATGTTTTTAATTACACATATTTTAACATATAATATATAAATATTCAACCTTTATCAACTAAAATATATAAATATTTTGCTGTCATATATAAAAACTCAGGTAAAAATATTACCTGAGTTATTTATATGATTATTTTAAGAAGCCGTTTACGATTTGCTCCTCTGCCTCTTGCTCTGTTAAGCCTAAGGTCATAAGCTTGATTAACTGCTCGCCTGCAATTTTACCGATTGCAGCCTCGTGAATAAGGCTTGCATCGATATGGTTAGCTGTAATTTCAGGAATAGCTGAAACGGTTGCATCATCCATTATAATAGCATCACATTCGGTATGTCCTGCGCATTTGTTATTGCCTTTTATGTTGGATAAGAAAACTTGATGTGATTTATCCTTAGCAACTGAACGTGAAATTACGTTAGCACTTGAATTTTCGCCGTTTAATTCAACTGTAAAATCGGTTTTAGCTAGTTGAGTGCCGTGAGTCATAATATTTTCACGAATTACAAGCTTAGCATCATCTGCTAATTTTGCATTTGTTACTCTGATTGTTGAGTCAATTCCCTTAATTTGAGTAGTTACCATTTCAAGATAACCGCCTTCTTCTACCTCAATAATTGTGGTTGGGTTCATTACATTTTCGCCCTTGCCATCGCCGTCTCCATAATGCTTTTCAACATATACTACCTTAGCGTTTTTGCCTACATGGAAGGAGTGAATACCGTCATGCTCTGATTTAGAATCGCCTGTATTGTGGATACCGCATCCTGCTACGATTGTAACATCTGCATTTTCGCCGATATAGAAATCGTTATAAACTAAGTCCTCTACTCCTGTTTTGCTGATAATTACAGGAATATGAACGCTTTCGTTTTTTGTGTTTGGCTTAATGATAATATCAATACCGGGCTTGTCCTGCTTTGTTACGATATCAATATTTGCAGTAGTATTTCTGCCACCAAGCTCTCCGTTTGATCTTATATTGTATGCTCCTTCGGGTACATTGTGAAGGTCAGCCACCTGCATTAATAGATTTTTTTGAATATTGTCCATAACGTTCTCCCGATACTATTTTGTTGCCTTGCTGCATACGCTTGAGGTTTCGCCCCTTAAAAGTGAAGGTAAAATATCATCCTTATTTCCGTATTTTGTAACCTCGCCGTTTGCAACAACTAAAATCTTGTCTGCTATATTTAAAATTCTTTCCTGATGGGATATGATAAGAATAGAGCCGTTTGTTTGCTCGTGCATTTTCTCAAATACTCTTATGAGGTTATTAAAGCTCCATAGGTCAATTCCTGCCTCAGGCTCGTCAAAAACGGATAATTGAGTACCTCTTGCCATTATCATGGCAATTTCTATTCTTTTAAGCTCTCCGCCTGATAATGAAGCGTTTACCTCTCTGTCAATATAATCTCTTGCGCAAAGACCTACCTCGCTAAGATAAGTGCATGCTTCGGATACGCTGATTTGCTTGCCTGCTGCAAGAGTTATTAAATCTCTTACGGTAAGTCCTTTAAAGCGTACAGGCTGCTGAAATGCAAAGCTTATACCCATATTGGCTCTTTCTGTAATATTTTTATTCGTTATATCAACACCATCAAACAGTATTTTACCGCTTGTAGGTGTATAGATACCTGCAATTATTTTAGCAAGAGTTGATTTACCGCCGCCGTTTGGTCCTGTTATAGCAACAAAGCGATCATCAATCTTAACGCTGATATCCTTTAATATTGCTTTTTTTCCACCGTCCTCGGTGTCAACTATAAATGAAATATTTTGAAGTTCTAACATAACTACCTCTTACTTATTTAATTATAGTATTATACCATATTTTAACTATATTGTGAAGATATTTTGTTAAATAAATACATAATTGTTAATAAAAACAAAAAACACACGTTTTACCGTGTGTTTTATGTTAGTTTTAATTATTTTGCAATAACGTTAACTCTCTTCTTGCCCTTTGCAAGGAAATCGAACTTAACTACACCATCAACTAAAGCGAAAAGTGTATCGTCCTTACCAAGACCAACATTGGTACCTGGATGAATCTTTGTTCCTCTCTGTCTTACGATGATGTTACCAGCGATTACGTTTGAACCGTCTGCCTTCTTAACACCAAGACGCTTAGACTCACTATCACGGCCGTTCTTTGTAGAACCAACACCTTTTTTGTGTGCGAAGAACTGTAAGCTAATTCTTAACATTTTATGTTCCTCCGTATAAAATTTACAATTATTTGTTACCAAAGATTTTGGTGTTACTCAAAATCCTTTTCTACTGCCTCTACGTCTAAGTAGTCGTAGTATTCCTCTACCAAGTCAGTTAACTGATAGAAATAAGCCTTAATAAGACCAGAAATCGCATAGGATTTCTTCTCATCCTTCTCATAGCTTGGTAACGCGCTACGAGCTTTAACGGAAATGTTTGTTGTTTCTTCGTCGATTGTATAATCAACCATGGAATCGTATGAAACCTCAATCGCATTGATAACAAGCATTGTCATAGCAGAAATGGCTGAGCATAATATATCGTCGCCACTGCTTGCAAAGCCTGAATGTCCTTGCTCTTCAAAGCCCCAATAGATATCGTTTGATTTGTAAAATACGACTTTTGTCATAATTCTTCTCCGAATTAACCAACAATCTTTTCGATCTGAACCTTTGTATATGGTTGTCTATGACCGATCTTCTTCTTCTCGTTCTTCTTTGGCTTGTACTTCATAACGTAAATTTTCTTTGCTTTGCCGTTACGAACAACCTTTGCTGTTACGGAAGCACCGGAAACATATGGAGCACCAGCTACGAAGCCATTGTCATTTGATACTGCAAGAACTTGATCAAATGTAACTTCAGCGCCTTCCTCTACGTTAAGTTTTTCAACGAAGATTACGTCTCCCTCGTTTACTTTGTACTGCTTTCCGCCTGTTTGGATAATAGCAAACATGAAAAGCACCTCTCTTTCAACAAAACTCGCTAAGTCGGGTAGGATATACATCCGTTTGCGACCACAACATTATGCGGCGTCAATATTGTATCATAATAATATAGAAATGTCAAGTAGTTTTTTTCTTTGAATGTGAATTTTTTGTAAAACCTCAAAATATACATTTTTTATCTTGACAATTATATGTTAGTTGTGCTATTATTTAGGATATTAAAAAAGGAAGTGATTTTACGGGAATACCTGAGTTGATTATTACCGCTATTGCGCTTTCAATGGATGCCTTTGCAGTTTCTATTTGCAAGGGACTTGCTATGAAAAGAGTATCTATCAAGGAAATGGCTATTGTGGGGCTTTGGTTTGGTGGATTTCAGGCACTTATGCCTTTAATTGGATATTTTCTTGGTAGCGCATTTGAAAAATACATAGTAGCTGTTGACCATTGGATTGCCTTTACGCTTCTTGCGCTTATTGGAGTGCTTATGATAAAGGAAGGCTGTTCTAAGAACGAAGAGGACGCTGATGCTTCTCTGTGCTTTAAAACAATGCTTCTTATGGCTATTGCGACAAGCATTGACGCGTTAGCAGTTGGAATTTCCTACGGTATTTTACCTAACGTAAATATTTGGGTGGCTATTTCCTCTATTGGAATTATAACATTCCTGCTTTGTATGATTGGCGTTAAGCTTGGAAATGTATTTGGAGCTAAATACAAGTCAAAAGCTGAGCTTGTGGGCGGTGTTATTTTAATTTTAATTGGTTTAAAAATTTTACTTGAGCATATAGGAGTTTTTAAATGAATAAAAAAATCAAAAAGTTATGTGTATGCGGTATGCTTGCCGCGCTAATATTTGTAATTACAGCCTTTGTTTCTGTTCCTGCAGGAGTTTACGGTAACATTAATTTAGGAGATGCATTTATTATAATTGCCACGTTTATACTTGGTCCTTACGGAGCTATTTGCGGTGGTATAGGCGCTATGATTGCAGATTTAATCGGCGCATATGCAATATATGCTCCTGCAACACTTGTGATAAAGGCGCTTCTCTCTCTTGCTTGCTACTTTACATATAAAGGAATCAACAAGATTACCCGCTTTGATTTAATTTCAAAGTTAATCGGCGCACTTTGCGGCGAAGCTGTTATGGTGCTAGGATATTTCATATACGAATGTATGCTATTTGACGTAAGCACCGCTGCCATTTCAATTCCTTTCAACGCTATTCAAGGTGGAGCTTCGTTAGTATTAGGAACAATAATTTCATATTTATTAACTAAAAATAAAACTGTAAATAAATTTATAGAGGATTTAAAATAAGTCATATACATAAAAAAGCATTGCCGAAGCAATGCTTTTTTGTTTTGTGATTATATAATGTCTTCAGCTGGTGGAGCAATATAGTCAGGGTTTACTGCATAAATTTCAAGCTCGCCGATTTTATGAGTTTTAGCACCTTCGCAGGAGTGATTTGTCCACTTTAATTCAGTGATAGTAATTTCAATTTTCTTAACCTTTACAGGTTCCTCTAAATTAATAAATCCAGTAACCTTATGGTTTGCTGCCTCTGCACGAAGCTCACCCTTTGTAACCTCAAAGCCCTCAGCATCAAAACAAACAAATTCAGAAAGTGTCCAGTTGCCTGTTACGAATGCATCCATTCTGTAAATTGAAATTTCTTCCTTGAAAATAATAGTTAATTTATCGCCAAGCTTACCACTCCAATAGCTGCCTTCGATATCTATTTTTGTTTCAGGGTCGTTACTCCAACCGATATCAGGAACGTCTCTAATGCCGTCAAACAAATCAACGCCGTGTTCTTTTCTGTAGTTGCTTTCATTTGCAATAACAGACTCGATATTAGATGATTCGATTTTCTTCATCGGATCGCTATATTTATCAAACCATTTTGCATATAAAGTTAAATCCTCAGCAAGACCGTTTGTTGATATAACCTCATTGGTAAACGCTTCATCAGTAAACCAACCAACTAAATATGTACCCTCTTTAGTAGCAGGAGCAAATTTAGCATTATTTTCAACGGTATATGTTGTTTTGTTACTCTCTGCATTTATGCCATCATATAAAACGTAAGTAATGTTATACGTAACAATTTCCCATTTTGCATATAACATAATATCAGCAAGTGTTAATGCAGGTACCTCTGTTATAGGCTCTCCTGTATATTTATCATCAAGATACCAACCAAGGAATTTATAACCGCTTCTTACTGAATCATCAAGAACTAATTTGTTTTCGCCAACGTTTTCAACTGTGTATGAAGATGGATTTCCTTCAGGTCTAGAGCCATTCTTTGTGTCATATGAAATACTATATTGATTTGCTGTAATCTTTGCATATATTTTAGAATAGCCAAACATTTTTTCTATTGTTTCAATCTTTTGTGTGAAATAGCTATCAGTATACCAGCCCTCGAACGTATATCCATTCTTAACATTAAGAGGAGCAGATAGCTGCTGAACTGTTTCAACTGTATAGCTTGATGGATTTTCCGGATTTACTTCAGCAAGATTATTGAGAACGTATGTAACTTCAGTTGTAATAACTTCCCATTTAGCGTAGATTGTCATGTCGCCCTTGCTTCCAAAGTTTATACCTGTGATTTCTTCAGTGTATTCCTCATTTGAATACCAGCCAAGGAATCTATATCCATACTTACTTGGTTTGCCAAATACAACGGTTGTTTCTTCGTTATATTGTGTTGGATTATTCTTATTGTTTCTACCGCCATCTAACTCATAGTTAATATCGAAGTTTTCTATTTCGAATTTGGCATAAAGCGTAATATTACCTGTTGAAGAAGCAGGAATTTTTTCGCATGGTGTTGAAAAGTATTGGTCAGAATACCATCCTACGAAATCATAACCAGCCCGTGATGCACCTTTAAGTATAATATCATCAAATGTAACATTATATGTTGCAGGGTTGTCCGGGTTGTTTTCGCCGCCGTTTAAAATGTATGTAATATTATAAGCAACGGTTTCCCAATTAGCGTATAGATTTATATCTCCTATTGAGCCTTCGGGAATTTCTTCAACCTTAGTTTTAAATTCAGCATCTGAATACCAACCTAAGAAATTATAACCTATTTTTGATGGATTGTTAAGAACGATAGTTGATGATTCAATGGTAAATGTTGATACATTTCCGTCATCATTTGTTCCGCCGTCAAGCACGTAATTGATACCATATTCTATTGGTGTTTTAATTGCAGTAACAGTAATATCCTCTGAAAGATATGTAAGGTCAGTAACATCCCACGCCACGGTGTAGCCTTCAATTTGCTTTAACTCCGGGGCTGTTGCTGTTTTTCCTATATCAACAGTTACCTTTTCTTCTGTTCCATCTGCTTGAATAAAGGTAACGGTACATTTATTTTTGAGATTTTGATTTGAATCAGTATTTGTATCTCCATTGCCACCACATGAAATTAATGCAACAGACATCACTAATACAAGTAGCATTGATACAAATACTAATAATTTGATTGATTTTTTCATATTTTTCCTTACCATATAAAATATTCGAAAAAATTTTAGTGTGTTATTATATTTTATCAAAAACAGGAAAAGGAAGTTCCTTTTCCTGTTAGAGACATTTTTAATTATTCTGCAGGTGTTTGTTCAGCTGCAGGTGCTTCATATGCAGGGTTTTTAACTTCTACAACTACTTCTGCAATTCTAAATATTTTACCATCTGTCTTACATGTAACGGTAACTGTTTTAACTCCTGTTAAAACCGTTCCTGAAGAAGGTGAAAGTATAATAAATTCTGGGAAAGTTTCAGTGTTATTTACAGTGTGTGAACCAGAATAGAGTTCAGTGCCATTTTCATCAAGCGCCTTCACTTCAATATTAACCCAGTTACCCATAGCATAGAACTTAATTCCTACTACATCCGTAGGGTTATTTAATGTAATTGTAAGGCTATTTCCATTTACGGAAGCCTTATTATACCAGTCTGTGAATGAATAACCAGAATAAATTCCTTCGCCAACATAATTGCCATCCATTATAAAGTCATTTACATTTCCGGCTGTATTGCCGCCGTTTGCTACAATCGTAACATCATTTTTTGTCAAAGGAAGAGTTGATGACCATTTTGCATAGAGTGTAACATTTCCTACTAAGCCATTTGTTGCTTCAACCTTTGTAGTAAATTCAGGCTCGAGATACCAACCGATAAAGTTTACATTTTCTTTGATTGGAGCTGCTAATTGGAAATCATCATCTCTGCTATATGTGTTCTTGTTTTCAGCAGCATTTGTAGCGCCAACTTGATTTAATACATACTCGATGCTGTATGTTTCTGCTGCCCATTTTGCAGTAATTGTAACACCGCCTACTGTTGCAGGAACCTCTGTTACCTTATCTTCGCCAATGTACCAGCCTAAGAATGTTGCACCAGCTAATGTAGGATCAGCTAAAATGATTGCTTCATCGCCAACATTTTCCACTGTGTATGTAGCAGGGTTTGTTGAAGCGTTTTGTCCGCCACCAAGCTCATATTTAATATCATAGGATATTACTTCAAACTTAGCGTATAGCTTTGGTAAGTTAACTGTCTTGTCAAATGATGTAATTTCGTTAATATAAGCGCCTTCTGTAAACCAGCCAACAAATGTGTAGCCTGCTTTTACATTGAGAGGAGCAGCTAAATCCTTGGCTGTTTCAATGGTGTAGCTTATTGGGTTTTCAGGATTTGCTTCAGCAAGACCGTTAAGAATGTACTCAACCTGATATGTAACAAGGTCCCACTTAGCGAAAACAGTTACAGGAGCTTCTGTTCCCTTAGCAATGCTTGTGATTTCAGTACCAGCAGCAAATTCTCTATCTGTGAACCAGCCCTTGAATTCGTAACCGTTTCTTGTAGGAGCTAATAATGTAACAGACTCTGTTTTGTTAAAGTCATCAGGGTTATTTTTATGATTTCTACCGCCGTTTGTTTCATATGTGATGTCAAAACGCTCAAATTGATATTTTGCATATAATGTAATATTACCTGTTGTACCAGCAGCAATCTTTTCAACTCTTACAGTTAAGTTTTCATCAGAGTACCAGCCTTCAAAGTCAAAGCCTGCGCCTGCAGCTGCCGGCTTTAAAATGATGTCATTCTCGGAAATCTTGTACTTTTTGATGTTACCTGGGTCATTAATACCATCGCCTACTTCGTAGGTAATGGTGTACTCAATCGCTGTCTTAACAGCATTTACTGTCATGTCAGCAGCGATGTTTGTAAAATCAGTTGTTTCCCATGCTACTGTATAGCCATCAATTTGCTTAGCATCTGGAACTGTTACTGTTTCGCCAGCCTTTACGGTTACCTTATCTTGAGTACCGTCAGCGTGCTTAAATGTGATTGTGTAGGTTTTCTCAACTACACTTGAATCTGTGCTTGAATCTGTGTTAGAATCTGTGTTAGAATCAGCACTTGTGTCTGTGTTTTGGTTGGTGTCTGTATCTGTGTTGTTATCGCCACCGCATGAAATTAATGCAAATGACATAACTACAACAAGTAGTAATGATACAAGAGCTAACCATTTGATTGTGTTTTTCATATCTTCCTCCATATATTTAAGCGTTACCGCCTGTTTTAACAAAACTATTTAATTTTTACATCAAATGAGAAATTAATTTTCTTTTCATTCAATGTATATTGTGGTTCAGTATCAGGTCCACAGGATGATGAGCCTACGCCTGAATTTTTATAATCAATTCTTACATGAGTTGCGTATGAGTCGCCGATTTCGTCAGTATGCTTTGCATTGTAAAGCTGATCAATGCTATATTTGGATACATTGATATCAAAGCATTTATTTGATTCAAAGGTTAACTTATCCTCAATATTAAGCACACGAACCTGTCTGTGTGTTCCGTGCTCCTGAGGCATTACATAATTAACGTATTCATCCTTGGATGTGCTTTCAAACCAGCCTTGCTTTACGTGGTGGCACATATCAATGTAGTTTTCATACGGTCCCATGCCGAAGTATTCAAAGCGTTGGTTATTTTTATTAAGAGTAAATTCAAAGCCTAAGCGTGGAAGCCATACTGTGTCTTTTCTTACTTCGCCGTTAAGAGAGTATGAAATTTGACCATTTGTGTAAACTGTAAGCTTTAATTTGTACTTAAAGAATGGAACTCGGGAAATGCCTCCAATGCTTGCATCTGCAACTATTGAGCCGTTTACAATTTTTGCATTATAAACATTTGTGAACTGATAATCCATATTTTCGCCTTGCCATTCATCCTTCTTCGCCCAACGGAAAATCATTCTCTTATCGTTATCTGTTGCGGCTCTGAATGCGCTTAGCTTAACAGGCTCATAAAGAAGCTCTTCTCCGTTTACTACCATGCTATCAATATTGCCAAGCTGCTTATTGAAGCGATATTCAAAGTTTTCGCCCTTAGCGTAAATATAGATGCTTTCTTCTATTAATTGAACAGGTGTAAGTTCATTTTTTGCTTCAATTATCTTACATGGAATTGTTTGTGAAAGCTCTCCAAGTAAATTGCCATTTGGAGCGTATAAGCTAACGTCAACGCTTGCGCCTAAATAACATTCAGTTGGCGCAACATCTGTCGTGATATAGGCGCTCTTCTTTGCTGCGAGAGCAATTTTGAACTCCTTCTCTTCAACAACGTTGTCATCTACTCTGATTTTGTATGTGAATTTATGATTTTCAAGGTTTGTGAAATCATAATGGTTTGTAATCTTGATTTTGCCGTTTTTATATTCAAAACGGAATGGAGCGAATGCGGCTTTTACCTCGTATGAGCCTGCTTTAAAGCTTCTATCAGCAAACACAAGTCCATCGCAACAGAAGTTACCGTCATGTGTAAGCTCGCCCTCAAAGTCTCCGCCGTATTTTTGTACGCCGTTATCAAGCACAACGTGGTCTGCCCATTCCCAAATGTTACCGCCTATGAAGTTTGGATATTTATGGAACATGTCAACGTATTGCCAAACGTCTCCAGGACCGTTACCCATTGCATGGGAGAATTCACAAAGATAGAACGGTTTTCCTTTGTTCTTATATACAAGCTCATCCATCATTCTTTGTCTGCTTGGATACATAACTGACATTACGTCGGTTTTAGCAATGCCGTCTTCTCTCCAACAAGCACTTTCAAAGTGAACAAGTCTTTCGCCGTCATGCTTTCTTAGATAGTTTATCATTGGATCATTGGAAATTGGATGGTAGCCAGCTTCGTTACCCAAGGACCACATAATAATTGATGGGTGGTTCTTGTCTCTTTCGTAGGTACGAGCCATTCTTTCCTCATGCTCCTTAGCCCAATCAGGGTGGCTACATGGCCATTCATTTATGGTGGAGTCATAGTTGTAATTTACATTTGGGAAACGACGAACAAAGCCGTGTGCTTCATTGTCGCACTCTAAAATTACATAAAAGCCCATTTCATCACACATATCAACAAATTTCGGATGTGGTGGATAGTGAGATGTTCTTACGCTATTGATGTTTAGCTCCTTCATCAATTCAAGGTCGCGGCGCATATCCTCATCGGACATGCAATAGCCCTTACCTATCATTGTATCGTGGTGGTTTATACCTTTAATCTTGATTGGTTTTCCGTTTACAAGTAATTCTTGCTTACTTGACACCTTAATCGTACGGAAGCCAACCTTTTGCTCAAATATTTCGCCCTTGTACTCTACAACAAGATTATAGAGATATGGGTCCTCAGCTGTCCACAGGTGGGCGTTTTTAACTGCTAATTCACAGCTTTCGCCTTTACCCTCGCATAGAAGGTTGTCTCCGTCATAAAGCTTGTATGAGGCGTTTTTATCTGCTTTGATAAGTATCTTTTTGTTATCTACTGTTCTTACATCAATATCCTTAATATGTCCCTTTGGTCTTGAGAGCATATAAATGTCTCTAAATATACCGTTAAAGCGGAACATATCCTGGTCTTCAATATATGTACCTGCACAATATTTGTAAACATTAACACGGATAGTGTTAGTGCCTTCCTTTACATATTTGGAAATCTTAAATTCTGCTTGAAGATGGCTACCCTGTGTAAAGCCAACATACTTACCATTAATGTAAAGCACAGCGCAGGAGCAAACACCCTCAAATACAATATATGTTTCCTTTTTTGTATCGGTTACATCAAATTCTCTCTCATATACGCCCATAGGATTGATGTTTGGCACATAAGGCATATCACATAAATGAGGGAAATTGATGTTAGTATAATTTGGATATTCATAGCCGTAAAGCTGCCAACAGGACGGAACAGGTATTTCATCCCATTTTTCAGGCTCTGTTGCAATATCGCTATTTTCAAAAAAAGAGAATTTCCAAGTGCCGTTAAGTGAAGTATATTTCCCGTTGCCAGATGGAATATAATATGCTCTTTGCATCTCTCTGTTTTCGCTTGTTTTTAGTGGATTTTCGTAAAATCGCATAAAGACCTCGCCATTTTTTAAAGTACTATTGTTATTTTAGCACATAAATGAAATTTAGTCAACTATGTATTTACAAATATTTCAATTTATGATAAAATAAACATATAAAATTTAAAGGGGACTTTTTATGAACAATACCGTTTTTATTACCGGGGGCAGCCGAGGAATAGGGAAATGCGCTGTTGAAGCTTTTTCAAAAAATGGATATAACGTCGCATTCACATATTTAAATTCTCAGAAGGAAGCTGAAAAAATCGCCACATGGTGCGGTGCTTTTGCAATAAAGTGTGATGTATCCAAAAGTGAGGATGTTAAAAATGCGATTGATTTAACCATCAAGAAATACGGTAAAATTGATGTATTGATAAATAATGCCGGTATTGATGAATTTTGTTTATTTACTGATATTACCGATGAAAAATGGCACAAAATGATTGATACAAATCTGTCAGGTGCTTTTTATGCTTCAAGAGAAGCGTTAAAGGACATGATTAAGCGCCAAGATGGTGTTATTATTAACATTTCATCAATGTGGGGTGAGGTTGGAGCATCCTGTGAGGTACACTACTCTGTTTCCAAGGCTGGGCTTATAGGATTGACAAAATCTCTTGCAAAAGAGGTTGGCCCTTCTAATATTAGAGTAAACTGTGTAAGTCCAGGGGTTATAGATACTGATATGAATGCGCATTTGACAAAAGAGGACATGGAACAGTTAAAATACGACACTCCCCTCGGCAAAATCGGAAAATGTGAGGATGTATGCAATACACTTTTATTCCTTGCAAGTGATAAATCTTCATTTATTACAGGTCAGGTTTTTGGTGTAAACGGTGGGTACATTATTTAGGCAATAAACATGTGAAAGTGATATGTAAAAGCGCTCCGTTGCGATTGCAACGGAGCGCTTTCTTTATTCGTTAGTTTCTATGTTGTTTTCAGTAAAGGTTTCTTCACTATTTTCTTCTACATTCGCTTCAGAAAGAACAGAAAAATTTTCATCGTCAGAATTTTGTACATTTGACTCATTATTAGAGTTATACGAATTGATTAAATTTTTACGTTTAATAAGATAAACAATTGCAAAAATTGGCACCATAATTCTAATAGAGGATGCGCCTGTTGCGTATTTAATGAACGCGGTATTATTTATCAGTGAAATAATTGCGCTAAAATTAAAGTTAATTCCGCTTGCACTTAAATTTATTGTAATTGCAAAAGTTCCTAACAGAATTAATGCGAGCCATAACGGCTTCTTATCGAATTTTTGTTTTGCTGCATCAACAAATACTACAATAACAAAAGCAATTTCTAACAGTCCAACAATTAAGAAAATCCACTGAGCAGCATCTGCACCCTTCATTGTAGTAATGGTTCCACTTTTTAATCCATCATTAGCAATTTGTGACTCAAGAATATGAAAACCGTAAAGTCCTTCTACATCCGAACGAACCTGAGATTCAACCATATATGTTTTTGCGTTTGTTTTCATTAAATAAGTAGCGCTGACTAAGGTTATTCCATTTTGTATCTTGGAGTTTATTCCAACCTGAGAAAGCTCATATTCAGTTACGCCATCTATATAATCTGTCATTTGAGCATAAACGCTCTGAAACTGTTCCTTTGTTGTGATGCCTGAAACTAAATTATAAGCATCATTAAAGTTATTATCAATTAAAGCATCAAGCATTTGTGCGGTCTGCTCTCTTAATTCCTCGTTTTCTGTGCAAGAAAACATAGAGAATGCAGCAAATAGAACTAAAAATACACATAAAATTTTAAATAGATTTTTCATATGGCACCTCCAAAATGAATAATATATTGCAATTATATTTTATCATACCATCTTGGTCTTGTCAATATTATGTAAACCATAGGTTTACAAAAAAATACTCTGTTGCGGGTTGCAACAGAGTATTTTTATTTATTAAAGACCACGCTTAACGTACTTCGTGTGGAGAATTTCGTGAGCCTTGTGGCTACCTGGTTCGCCAAAGAATTCGTCGTAGAGCTTCTTAACTGCTGAGTTCTCGTGTGATTTTCTTACATCGAGGTTCTTATCAGCTGTGTAAAGAACGCTTGCGCGGAGAGCCTTAAGATCAACATTGTTACGAACAACTGCCGGTTGTGTTGGCTGACCACCACCGTTTACACATCCGCCAGGACATGCCATGATTTCGATGAAGTCTACCTTTTCTTCGCCTGCCTTGATAGCGTTGAGAAGCTTCTTAGCATTTGCTGTTCCGCTTACTACTGCAACCTTGATTTCAGCACCGCCGAGAGTATATGTTGCTCTCTTGATACCTGCTGTACCACGAACATCTTCAAATTCGAGCTTTTCAAGCTTCTTGTTTTCAAGAACCTCAGCTGCTGTACGAAGAGCCGCTTCCATAACACCGCCAGTAGCACCGAAGATAGCGCCTGCGCCTGAACCGATATGGAATGGATCGTCAAACTTTTCATCTGCAAGGTCTCTGAAGTTGATACCAGCTTGCTTAATCATTCTTGCAAGCTCTCTTGTTGTGATAGCAACGTCAACATCAGGAACGCCTGCAGCGTTTTGATGATCTCTTTGTACTTCAAACTTCTTAGCTGTACATGGGATAGCTGATACAAAGAAGATATCCTTTGGATCAAGACCCATCTTAGCTGCATAGTATGTCTTGTACATAGCTCCGAACATTTGTTGTGGGGACTTGCATGATGAAAGGTTGTCTGTAAATTCTGGGAAGTAGTGTTCACAGTACTTAATCCATCCTGGTGAGCAGGATGTGATAAGTGGGAGATTCTTACCTTCCTTAAATCTGCCAAGGAACTCTGTTGCCTCTTCCATAATTGTAAGGTCAGCTGTTAAGTTCATATCATAAACACCGTCAAAGCCAAGAGCCTTCATAGCTGCAACCATCTTGCCCTCTGTGTCTGTGCCAGGAGCATAGTCAAAGCATTCGCCGATTGTAGCTCTGATAGATGGAGCTGCGCAGATTGCAACATGCTTTGTTGGGTCTGCGATTGCATCAAGAACCTTTTGTGTGTCGTCCTTTTCATAAAGAGCGCCAACAGGACAAGCAACGATACATTGTCCGCAACCGATACATGATGTCTTGTCAAGTGTTTGTTCGAATGCAGATGCGATGTGTGTATCAAAGCCACGGTCGTTAGCACCGATAACACCGATTGCTTGCATATTCTTACAAGCAGCTACACAACGACGGCAAAGGATACACTTTTCGTTATCTCTTACTATGTAAGGAGTTGTGTCATCAATTGGGTATACATTGTTGTTGCCACTGAAGTGATCCTCATCAACACCGTACTCTAAGCAAAGCTTTTGAAGCTCGCATGATGTTGAACGGATACATGTTAAGCACTTTTTCTTATGTGCTGAAAGAACAAGCTCTAAGTTTGTTTTTCTTGTTTGTCTGATTTTTGGAGTATTTGTTAATACTTCCATTCCCTCATTTACTGGATATACACAAGCTGCTGCTAAGCCTCTTGCACCCTTAACTTCTACAAGGCAGAGACGGCAAGCGCCGATTTCATTGATATCCTTGAGATAGCAAAGTGTTGGGATTTCAACTCCTGCGTATCTTGCTGCTTCAAGAACAGTTGAATTTGCAGGAACGGAATATTCTTTATTGTTAATTTTAATGTTTACCATATTTTCCATTACTCTCTACCTCCTATTAGCCCTTATAAATTGCATTTACTCTCTTACATGTTGGGAGACAAGCACCACACTTAACACACTTAGATGCATCAATTGTCATTGAAGCGAGCTTATGACCAGCTGCAACATAGTCTGTTCTTGTGATAGCATCAGCAGGACATTGCTTAGCGCAAAGACCGCAACCAATACACTTATCAAGGTCAATCTTATATGTAAAGAGATTCTTACATACGCCTGCTGGACACTTCTTGTCAACGATATGAGCTACATACTCGTCACGGAAGTTTGCAAGTGTTGAGAGAACAGGGTTTGGAGCTGTTTGGCCAAGACCGCAGAGTGAAGCGCTCTTAATGTAGTTAGCGAGCTCTTCGAGCTTGTCAAGGTCTTCCATTTCGCCGTTACCTTCTGTAATCTTGTTAAGGATTTCAAGAAGTCTAACTGTACCGATACGACATGGTGCGCACTTACCGCAAGATTCATCAACTGTGAACTCAAGGAAGAACTTAGCAAGGTCAACCATACATGTGTCCTCGTCCATAACGATAAGACCGCCTGAGCCCATCATTGAGCCTTCAGCAATAAGGTTATCGTAGTCGATAGCAACATCAAACTTAGAAGCAGGGATACAACCGCCTGAAGGACCACCTGTTTGAGCAGCCTTGAATTGCTTGCCGTTAGGAATACCGCCACCGATTTCCTCAACTACTTCTCTTAATGTTGTACCCATTGGGATTTCAACAAGACCTGTATTTGTAATCTTACCGCCAAGAGCAAATACCTTTGTACCCTTGGACTTTTCAGTACCCATTGATGTGAACCAATCAGCACCCTTTAAGATGATTTGTGGGATATTAGCGTATGTTTCAACGTTATTGATGATAGTTGGCTTGCCCCAAAGACCCTTAACTGCTGGGAATGGTGGTCTTGGTCTTGGCTCACCACGGTTACCCTCGATAGATGTGAGAAGAGCTGTTTCCTCGCCACATACGAAAGCGCCTGCGCCAAGTCTAATAAACATATCAAAGTCAAAGCCTGTACCAAGAATGTTCTTGCCTAATAAGCCTTGGTTTCTTGCCTCGTTAATAGCTGCTTGAAGTCTGTTTACAGCGATTGGGTACTCAGCACGAACATATACGTAACCCTCGTTAGCACCAATAGCGAAGCCAGCAATAGCCATAGCCTCAATAAGAGCGTGTGGGTCGCCTTCAAGGATTGAACGGTCCATGAATGCACCTGGGTCGCCCTCGTCACCGTTACATACAACGTACTTTTGGCCCTTAGGTTGAGCTGCTGCGAATGCCCACTTTCTACCTGTTGGGAATCCACCGCCTCCTCTACCACGGAGACCTGAAGCAAGAAGTGTATCGATAACATCCTGTGAGGACATTTCTGTTACTACCTTAGCAAGTGCAAGATAGCCGTTTGTACCGATGTACTCGTTGATGCAATGTGGGTCGATTAAACCACAGTTACGGAGAGCAACTCTCTTTTGCTTCTTGTAGAAAGCTGTTTCGTTAAGAGAAAGGATTTCATCGCCCTTTACTGTTTCAGAGTAAAGAAGGCTCTTTACTGGGTTGCCGCCTACTAAATGCTCGTTTACGATTGTTTCAGCGTCCTTAATTTCAATTCTTGAATAGAATGTTCCTTCTGGATATACGATTACGATTGGACCTAAAGCGCAAAGACCGAAGCATCCTGTTAAAACTACTTGAACCTCGTTTTCAATGCCTGCTGCCTTAATAGCCTCTTCCATCTTTTCTTTAATTTGAACACTCTTTGATGAGGTACAACCTGTACCGCCACAAATAAGCACATGCTTCTTGAAGTTGCCATCAGAAACTGCTGTGCCTTGACGGAAAGCGATTTTGCCTGCATATTCGTCTCTTATTTTAATAAGATCATTAATGTTGTTAATCATTTTTGTTTCCGTCCCTTCTTATTTACTGTATTTGTCGATGATGCCTTGGATCATATCAGGTGTAAGTCTGCCGTAAACCTCTTCATTAACTGTAAGAACAGGAGCAAGACCGCAAGCACCGATACAACGGGTAGCGTCAAGGCTGAATTTTCTATCGTCTGTAATTTCGCCGTTCTTGATACCGAGAATTGACTCAAGCTTGTCCATTAAAAGACCTGCGCCCTTAACGTAGCAAGCTGTACCAAGGCAAACTGCAACAGCATAGTCACCCTTTGGATTGAGAATGAATTGTGAATAGAATGATGCTACACCATAAACCTCTGATAGTGGAACATCCATTGAGAGAGCGATATGCTTTTGAACCTCAATTGGAAGGTAGCCGAAGATACCTTGTGCACCTTGAAGAACTGGCATTAATGCGCCCGCCTGACCTTTGTGATTTGCAATGAGTTCATCGAGCTGCTTGTATTGCTCTTCTGTACCATTGAAAGCCACGGTTGTAAGTTTCTTTTTCATACAAAAAACTCCTTTATATAATTTTTTATAAAACTTAGTTAGCGCTGAGCTTTTTTTCAATTACGTTGGCAGCATTGTCAAGATAATCGTTTTCCATAAGCTCAATTATTCCCTTATCGCATAAAGCGGTAAGCTTTGCATCAATCGGAAGCTTGCCTACTAATTCGTAGCCGAACTTCTCTGCGATTTTATGTGTCTGACTTTCGCCGAAGATTTCCATCTTCTTGCCACAGTCAGGACAAACTATATAACTCATATTTTCTACAAGACCTAAAACCGGAACATTCATCATTTTAGCCATGTTAGCTGCCTTTTGAACGATCATGGAAACGAGATCCTGTGGAGTTGTAACTATCACAATTCCGTCAATTGGTAATGATTGGAATACTGTAAGAGGTACGTCTCCAGTTCCCGGAGGCATATCAACGAACATGTAATCAACCTCATCCCAAACAACATCTGTCCAAAATTGTTTAACCGTTCCTGCGATAACAGGACCACGCCAAACAACAGGTCGTGTTTCATCCTCTAATAAAAGATTTACGGACATAATGTCAATTCCTGTTTTTGTGGAAACAGGTAAAAGAAATTCGCCGTTTGAAAGTGCTCTTTCTTTTAATCCAAAGTTTCTTGGAATAGAAGGGCCTGTAATATCAGCATCAAGTATTGCGGTTTTATAGCCTTTTCTTTGCATTAAAACTGCAAGCATTGATGTTACAATAGATTTGCCTACGCCGCCCTTGCCGCTTACTACTGCGATAACATGCTTAACTGAGCTAAGCACATTTAACTCTTCCTTAGGTATGCCCTGAGGCTTAGATGAACAGTTTGCGGAGCAGGTAGAACAATCATGAGTGCATTCTTCTGCCATAACAATTTCCTTCCTTTTTATTTTAACCTTATAGATTATACTACAAATGTTTATTTTTTTCAATAGTTTTTTACGAAATTATGTACAAATTCATTATTATTCATATATTTTTCCGATATATTTTAAATTCCTTAGACACACTATCCATATTTTCGTAATCAACGTAAACATATTCCTGCATTGATGATAGCAAGCTTAATGCTCTTTTTACAAATTTCGGCTTTTTTGTTTCCTCGTTTTTCTCCAATTCGTTTAAAAGCTGCTTAGTCAACGGAGAATGAATTTTTAAAAATTCGGGGATTGTTCCCATTCTATTTGTAGCTAATCTATCCATCACAAGAACATCTCTTAGCTGCTCCTTTGAAATTTCCTTTTTAGAGGAAAAATAGGTGTAAATTTCGAAGGTGAATTGATCTAACCCTTTTACGTTTTTGTCCTTTAAACAGTCAGCAAATTCAATGAAAATTTTAAACGGATTTGATAGCGTTTCTGTAATGTATTTGCAGGTTCTTTTGAAGCGCTGAGAATTATACATTCTGTCAAAAACGTCCTCACATGTGTGCATAATTTGCATTTCTTTTTGTGATAACCAAGGTGTTGAAGCAATCTCATATGGCGGTTCTTGATTATACTCACACTGATATTTTTCGCTTTGCTCGCGCATATCTGAGCCGTGTAGCATTTTTAAAAATCCGAACTGAAGCATGTGTGCATTTAAGCTGTACGCCTCATTAAAGCTTTTTTCAAAGGATTCAAAATCCTCATAAGGCAAGCCTGCGATTAAATCTATGTGAATATGTATATTTCCTAGGGCTACAAGAGCATTTACTCTGTTCTTTAATTCATTTAAATTTGATTTTCTGTTAATTGATTTTAGCGTTTTTGGATTGAAGCTTTGAATGCCTATTTCAAATTGAAACAGTCCGTTTGGAGCTTTTTTCACAATTTCAATCGTTTCATCATCTATAAGCTCACATTCAATCTCAAAATGGAAACATACGCCTTTTGGTATGCTTGTACCGTAGTTATCAATAATAAACTTAAATATTTCCTTTGCTCTGCTTTTGCTAGCATTGAACGTTCTGTCAATAAACTTGACGGTTTTTGTTCCGCTATTTGCAAGCCTAGTGATTTTTTGTTTAGACTCATCCAAATCAAAGAATCTAACGCCACCACAACGTCCTGATAGACAAAACGCGCATCTAAACGGGCATCCTCTGCTAGTTTCCAAATATGCAATTCTGCCATTTAACTGTTCAAAATATTTGTCCACATAAGGAGATGGCGGATCATTTTCTAAAACACACGGCTCGCTGATTATTATTTCATTTTCTTCTCTGTAGCAAAGTCCGTTAATTGTTTCCTTATCTTTGCCTTTACAAAGTTGTGCGAAGGAAAGCTCCCCTTCTCCGCTCAAAACAAAATCAACATTAGAATTAGAAAGAATTTCCTTTGGATTATAGCTAACTTCAGGACCTCCTAAAGCGATTAGTACATTTTTGTACGCTTTAATTTTTTCACACAAAGAAAGTACTATACTTTTATTCCAAATATAAGTACAGAAGCCGATTAAATCGCATTTTTCAGAAATTAAGCGATTGAATATATCATCAATGCTTTCGTTTATCGTTCCCTCTATAACGCTATACTCTATTTCAGGCGCATATTTTTCAAGTCCACCAGCTAAGCACCATGGCGCTAAGGACGAATGAATATATTTACTATTGACTGCGCAAATTATTACTTTCATTAAATCACCTCGTTTTATATTTTATCAAAAAATGTTCATTATGTCAACTTTGTTAGCATATATAATAATTTAAATAATTTAACTAATGTTATTGACAAACGAAATCAATTATGATACAATGAATAGCGTTGGATAATTGGAACGAGGAGAAATTGCTTTGTTTGATTTAGTTGATATACATTGCCACTCATTATTCGGCGTGGATGATGGTGCAGTTGATGAAAATACAATGAAATCAATGCTTGATGCTGCATACAGCGATGGCATTCGCACAATTTGCTTTACTCCGCACTTTAAAACCTATGAATTTCAAGATGATATGGATATACAATCATACAAAGATGACGTCAAGAGAAGTTTTTCTGTTGCTAGCTCTTATGTAAACGAAGTGCATCCTGATATGAAACTGTTTCTCGGTAACGAAATTATGTATCACAATGAAATTTTGTCTTCACTTAAAGAAAACAAATGTGATAGCCTAAATAACAGTTCATATGTTCTTGTAGAATTTCAACCATCGATTACTGCATTTGAAATAGAATCTGCCGTTTTACGCGTTTTACGCGCAGGATACAGACCCGTTATTGCTCACATCGAAAGGTACGGTGCGTTAATTAAAAAGCCGGAATTAGTTAAAGAGCTTAGAAGCATGGGAGCTTTAACGCAAATAAACGCTCGCGCTATCTTAGCTTTTAAGATAGGCAAAATCGCTAAGTTCATAAAAATGGTTTTAAAATCTAAATTAGTTGACGTGGTTGCATCTGATGCACATGACAATTCTATTTTCACTCAACAATTATCAAAATCAATGTTATTTGTTAGCAAACATTACGGTGATGCTTACGCAAAAAAGATTTTTTCAACCGTTCCGTCAGCTATTCTTAATAACGAAAATTTTAACTAAGGAGTTTTATCATGGATTCTTCTAACAATGCAAACAACTCAAAGGTTGGAAAAGAACTTGACATACGTGATATTGTAAGTTATCTTTTAAGTAAAATTTGGATTATCGCTTTAGTTGCAGTTTGCGCTGTTGTTTTTGCATTTTTATTAACGAGCTTTACAACGCCGACTTACACATCTTCAACTAAGACAATGCTTATCAATAAAAATGCTGGTAGCTCAAGCCTTGACGGCAACTTAAACGTTTCTGACTTAAACGCAGCAGTTTACTTAACAAAAATGAGTTCTGAAATTTTCACTAGCGATTCATTCTCTGTTAGAGTTGCTAAAATGCTTAACGAGGACGAGGGTTCCTTTGCTAACTTCCTTGGCTTTTACGAAAACGAAGAAGGAAAGCTTCCACAAACATTTAAAGGTTTTTACGGCGGTGAAATCAGCTACCGCGACGTAAAGAATAGCCTTTCAATCAAATTCAACGAGGACACATGCGCTGTAACCGTTTCTTCAACAACTGTTGATCCTACTCTTTCAGTTTTAATTGTAACCGCTGCTTATAATTGCATGCAGGATCACATTAATGAAAACTTTAAGGTTGATTCAATTATAGTTGGCCAAATTGATTATGGTAAACCACCTCAATCACCTTCCAATATTCACTACTTTAAGAATATGGCTTTAGGCGGTGCTATTGCTGTAGTTGTAATTTGCGCAATTTTATTAGCTTTCTACATTTTTGATGATAAGATTAAAACCCCAGATGATATTGAAAAGCATCTCGGTCTTAGCGTTTTAGGTGAAATTCCTGAAATTGAAGATGAAGCGTGAGGTGACGTAAAATGAAAAATATAGTTATTAACGATATTAAAAAACAGAATTATTCAATTCGCGAATCCTTCAAAGCGCTTAGAACTAACTTTTTATTCTGCGGTTCTGAAAATAAGGTTGTACTTGTAACAAGCTGTGTTAAGAACGAAGGTAAGAGTACTGTTTCTATTGAACTTACTAAGACTCTTTCTCTTTCAGAGAAAAAGGTGCTTTTAATTGACGCCGACCTTCGTAAGTCTATGTTCGCTTCAAAGTACACAACTAACGACGGTAACATATTAGGTCTTAGTGAATATTTGTCAGGACAAGCAGAATATGACGATCTTTTATACGGCACTCAAAATGAAAATCTTCATTTACTCTTTGCCGGTGCAGTTCCTCCGAATCCCGTTGAGCTTTTAGGCTCACAAAAGTTTGCAGCACTTGTTAAAAAAGCTCGTGATGAATATGATTATATCATCATTGACGCTGCTCCTCTTGGCGCAGTTATTGACGCTTCTGTTATTTCAACGGTTTGCGACGGCGGTATTCTTGTTATCACAGCAAACTATATCGGTCAACGCTTTGCTATGGATGTTAAGGAACAGCTTCAAAAGAGTGGCTGTAAGGTTCTTGGTGCAGTTCTTAACCGTGTACCTACAAAGAGCGGTTCTTACTACAACAGATACTATAAGAGATACTACGGCAAGTATAAGAGATATGGATACGGCAGCAAATATGGCAGATACGGAAGATACGGCAAGTACGGAAGATACGGCGGCTACGGCAAGTATGGAAAATACGGCAACTACGGTCGTTATGGCGGTTCCGGTACCGGTTATGACGATGAGGTTAAGCCTGCAGATGTAGAGGTATTAAATACACATATTGAGGTTTTAGATACTCCTGTTGAGGTTGAAGTAATTAACAACGAAAGTACTTTAAACGATGTCGTTAATCCTGCTCCACAAAAAAAGAACAAAAAGAAAAGCGACAATCAAAAGCTTTACGGAAAACACAAGAAATAATTAAATCTTAACATATCAAAAAATCTCGGCTTAATTCCGAGATTTTTTGATAAATTGAGGTATATCATGAAAAATAAATATCTTGCTTTCATAAATTCATACTATTATTTAATAGCTTGCGCTTTATTGGTTTTTATAAGCCACACCTTTGGAATTGAGCTTCTTGGTATAATTAGTGTTGGATTGAGCGTATCCTTAGGCCTTTTACTTTCGCATAACTTAAATTTTGTTTTAGGTCCTGCCTTGATAATATTTTTTAATCTGTCAGAAAAAAATTCCTTTGATGGAAAAGGAAAATTTTACGAGCCTAAATCAATTTTAACCGTTGTTATTATTGCTGCTATTTTCGTTATTTGTTTAATCGCTCATTTTATTTTAAATAGAAAAAAATACAGTTTAAGGTCGGCTGTAAAATCTCCGCTTTTTTACGGTATTTTGCTTCTATCTGTAAGCTTTCTTTTTAACAATCTTTTAGCAAAGGAAAGATTTTTCTGGAAAGACCTTGGCTTCTCTATTGCTTTAGTTATAGCGTATTTGGGTGTCTTTCTTCTTCTGTATGTTGGTTTAGAATTCAATGAAAAATTTAAGCACAAAATAATCGTAACCTTATTTGTTGCATCTTTACTTGTTACATTTGAGTTTTTTTCACTTTTTTTAACTGGACAGATTCAGTTTGGAAACGGAGAAATAATCAAAGAAAGCATACGAACAGGTTGGGGCATTTGGAATACTATGGGTTGTTATCTTTCAATGCTACTGCCTATTCACTTTTATTTAGCCACATTTACAAAAAAATACGGATTTATATTCTACGGAACTGGACTTATCTCTTATTTAGCAATCGTATTATCATTGAGCCGTTCTTCTCTGCTTGCAGGAACATTTGTCATGGGTATTTCAATTATTGTATGCTGCTTCTTTGGAGAAAACAAAAAGGTTAACAGGATTATAACCTCTGCTCTTTTTGTAGTGGCTGTCATTGGCGTGATTTTATTATGGGAAAAGATATCAAACGTTTTAGGTGATTATATCGAAAGAGGCCTAGATGATAACGGCAGATTTGAAATATATGCTACCGGTTGGAAGAAGTTTTTGAGTCATCCTATATTCGGTTGCGGTTTCTACAATTCACACCATATTAATGAAGTTGGACTTCCGTTTGGATATCACAACACTATTGTTCAAATGATGGCTTCTTGCGGTATAATTGGTTTAGTGGCGTATTTATATCATAGATATCAAACTATTGTTCTTTTTATAAAGCAAAGAAGCGTCAAAAACTTCTATTTGGCGTTATGCATTTGCGCTTTACTTATCACAAGCTTATTAGATATTCACATGTTTAGTTTATATCCAACACTATACTACATGCTTATTTTAATTACAGTAGAAAAAACGAAATAGCAAAAAAGCTTAGCAGAAAAAATCTGCTAAGCTTTTTTATTATTTTAGCGTTAAATTGATTGAATCAATCGGTGTGAATTCGCCATCTATATATACGAAGTTGTTGATTTTTTCGCCAACTTTGTACGTACCGATTTGGATAGAATAGCTACCCGCTGTGATATCCTCAGATATGCATGTTAAGCTAAGCTTGCTTTCATAGCTCTTTGGTAAACGGAGAACAACACTCTTTTCGCCGTTAGTAACTCTTAACCAATTTCCGTATGTTGCATTATTGGTATTTGGGAAATTTGAAACGGAAAGGTCATTAAACATTGTATCTGCCGTAACTGCTGATTTAGTAGATGATACTGCAATTACTGTACCGCCGTTTACAATCAACGTTCCGTCGGTTAAATCAAGCTTTTCAAGAAGGAACACTGTACCGCCATCTACTGTAACTAATTGGCTATCAACTGCATCAGATGTACTGATAATTGTTACTAACCCATCTTCATTAACTGTAAGATTTGGTGTTTTAACGCCCTTGTTTGAATACATTATTTCAAGTGTGCCGCTAATGGTTACATTTCCTGTAACGTCAATACCGTCATCCTCTGACGCTAATACTACTCTGCCGCTCTTGATTTCAACATCTACGCAATCAATAGCATCCTCGTAGGAATCGATACCTAAAATAGCGTTTTCAATAGACACATTGCCTTCAACCTTGATGCCCTTGCAACTTTCTAATGTATAGAATGTTTCATTTGGATATTTTGTTGTATCAACTAATGTGAATTTATGATTCTTAATAATGTAGCTACCGTTAGGGTCAACAACAAATGCATTATTATCAACATTTGTCTTAACATAAACAGTACCTGTTGTAGTAACATTTACTGTAACTGCATCAATACCGTCATTGCCTGATAAAATCTTAACATTAGCAGAGCCTGAAACATTTAAGGCTTCGCTCTTAATGCCATCGTTGTCCGCGTTGATAATCACAATTCCGCTATTAAAGGTTGCTGTTTCGCTAACGTCGAAACCATCAGATTCTGATTTAAGATTTAATCTTCCGTTATTCACTACAGCCGAGCCATATGCTGAGACGCCGTTGGTTTTGCTTGTTACATTAATGCTGCCGCCGTTTATCGTAATAGCTCCAACAACTGCCTCAAGTGGCTTTTCTTCATCAAAGTCGCCTGTTTTAAGACCGCTCTTTGCAGAAGTAATATTGAATGTTCCGCCATTGATTGTTAAGCCCTCTTCGCCTTGAATACCGTGGCTGAACGCTGTTGTTACATTATAAATGCCACCTTCAACTGTAAGTGTCTTTGTATTAAAAATACCTCTTGACTTTGTTGCATTAGCGTTAAGATTTAGTGTTCCTTTGCCGTCTAAAATCAAGTTGCAGGAACGAACATGGATAACACCCTTTTCAAGGTTATTTGTTGTGTCGGATAATGTTGAAACAGAATTTTCAGGTAAAACGATTGTTGCTTTTTCACACTTTTCAATGTAGATAACAGATTTTGTTCCCTTGTATGTCATTTCAAGGTTATCTAATACTAAAACAACCTCTCTATTTACAGCATCATCAAGGTTTACTAAAATTTGACCGTTTTCGCTCTTACCGTAAATTCTATAAACGCCACCCTTGGTAATTGGATAAACCTTATTATTAGCAAGTTGGGAAACATCGACTGGTGTTGCATTTGTATAGTCAACTGTGTTGCCCTCGTTACCGAATGTGTTAGCGCTATCAAATACGTCAAGCTTAACACTGTTATCAACCTTAAGATTATGCTCAATAAGAGTATCATAATCAGCGCCACTATCAGGCTTATCATCAGGCTTTGTGTTATTATTGCCAGAGCTTGGCTTTTTATCTGTATCTGAGCCTGTATCCTTGCTAGTATCAGTTGTTTGACTGCCTGTATCTGTGCTTGAACCTGTTTCTGTATTAACAGGTGTGTCATTACATGAACAAAGCAACACAGTCAAAGTCATAACAATTACTAAAAGAATTGAAAGTATCTTTTTCATTTGTATCTCCTTAATATATATACTTTATGTGTACATTTTATCATATTTTTAAGATATAGTCAATACTTTATTTGTTTACAATGTATGAACTGTTAATTTACATTTTTCGCAAGTGATGAATTTTTGTATTCATCATCGTCGGTAACATCCTTTATTACTTTGATAAAGTCGGGAATTAAAATTTCTTGATTTTCTTCACACAGTTCAATTTCCATTATTGCTTTATCGTTCCAAAATGGATAAACATCTATTTCAAAATATTGATTTTCATAGACAAGGCAATATCTATTTTTTATTATTTGTCTTTTATCTGCACCGGCATCTAATAAAATGTTAAGATATTCATTTTTTGTAAGTCTTCTTTCAATTTCGATGCGACGCGTGTCGCTAATTTTGCGTTTTGTGGTTTGAAAATATACAAAATTACCGTCAAATCCTCTTTGGCGAACACGCGTTTCCTCGCCATTAGGTGTTTTTAGATAGGTTTGAATAATTTCAACCTTTTTGCAGCTTGGTAAAGAGTCTAAATATGCAATATCGGGATATCCAATCAGGAATTTTCTTTCAATTTCAAGTGGCTCTGGCTCGCCTAAAAACGATGCAATTTCGGCGATTAGGCGTGATAATTTTTCATTAAAGTCAGTTGCATTATCAATTATACGAAGATGTGGATGTCCTGTCCAAGCGGAAATAATTTTATCGTCTAATTCTCTTGCCTGCTCAATTGTTTCCGTTCTTGCACAGTTATTTGACAATGTGTAGGCATATTCCGCGCCCTTTGCAGCAGATACTAAGTGGAATATCGCACCGTAATTATCTCTTAAATCAACCTCATTGGTGTTTAAAGATCTTAACGTTTCATTAAATTCACTATCTGACATATATGCTTTACTGTCAAGAGCGCCACGGTCGCAAACAATAAGAATTTTTTCTTTATTCATTGTGGATGCGGCTTTTTCAAAGGCTTTTTCCTTTTCAAGCTGTAATTTAAGATGACACTTTTGATAATCTAAGTTTGTGCCACATGTCCAAGGTGCAACACCGCCTGTAATTAGCTCTGTTGCAGTTTCAGGCACGAAAAGAACTGTGTAGCCAAGTTGTTCAAATTCCTCGTGAATTTTACTTAAAGCAGTTGATTTACCGCCACAGGGTCCGCCTGTTATTACAATTTTAGTAATTTGCATTTTAATGCTCCGTTAATTGTTATTTAAAAATTCTAATGCTTTTTTATATTTTTCTTCGCGTTTGAGTGCCCACTCATCAACTACATCTAATCTTGATGTGTCGCTATTGTGCATAAGGTCGGCAATTTTAACTGCTTTGGCAATAGGATTTATTGAAAGGGCTTTTACATAGTCCATATATGGAACATCATCCGCGTGTGTTAAAAGCTTTAATGCTTCGATAACCTCGTTGGGAAAACCCATATTTATTAAATTCTCAAAGGTGTATTCTGTATCTTCAACTACATCGTGAAGTAATGCACATACTGTGGAATATTCATCCCTCATTTGCTCAGCTAAATGAAACGGATGGAATACATATGGCAAGCCTGTTTTATCAACTTGATTTTTGTGTGCTTCAAAGCATAGCTTTAGCGCTTTTTTGGTGAGTGGTGTGTAAATCATATTAACTCCTTTACTTTGTCAAGCATTTAGAAAAAATGTAGCCCACATAGTATATACGCCGTAGGATAGTGTGTCGGGGTCTTCTTCTGTTGTTGGGACCTCATATCCCATTTCTTGATTATTCCAAGATGCGATACGCCCATCGGTAATGCCATATATTTGTTTTAGCATATTACTGTTTTCGTTGTTTCTTATGATTTCAAATACAACTTGATGACCAAGTTCGTGGAATAATACCTCAATTAAGCGTTCATAATCGTTTAGTAATTCTGCTCTAATTGAAATTTTATAATCCCAATGTGCTAAACCGTCAACAATCATTCCGTTAAAGGTTAGATTTGGTATAAATTCTATTTTAATTTGCGGGATTTTTATAACTTGACAGGATATAAAGGTTAGATTTTCGCAACGCTTTATTTTTTCATCGGTGGTTGCATTATTCCAAGGGCAAATTCCTAATTTTGTTAGATAAAATTCGGTAAGTAATGCACATTTCATTTCAATGGCGTTATATTCGTTGCCATCAAATGACTGATAGGACCAAATTCTATCAATAATTGGCAGATTGTTTACATCATATATTGCACCGTTATCGTTTTGCAATACTGCTTGCTTCCATAAGCCGAGTGCTTGCGGTAAAAACAGATCACCACAATGATTAAAGTATGTACGGGCTAACTCGCACATTGACCAAGTATCGCCTTGCTGTGCGCCTCGGCTAAAAAGAGCAATTTCGGCAGGCAGCTGGTGTTGTAAGCCGTTTTTATCTTGCATTACTCTTGCAAGATTCCAATTATCTCTACCTTTTCCTTCGTGAAGTACATGCTTCAAGAAGGGAATATTTGATTTTTTAAATATATTTTTCATTTTTTCTCCAAAGCATTACATAATACTATATTTTAAGTTAGACAAATAATAGTTTCAATGTGGGTGAGGGCTCTAAAATGTATATTTATCGCCTTTTTTGAAGTAGCCTTTACTCTTAAAAGGATCGTACCATAAGGTATAAATCGCACCACAGTTTTTGCATTTAATTCTATACCACAATCCATCTTGAGGCCAATTCTTGATAGTGTCGGCTGGGTTATTTCCTCCCACATATTCGTAGTTCTCACTTACCAATAATCTCTTGAGTTCTTCTAATATGGCAAAAAATTCTTCGGCAGTTTTAAGCGACTTTACCGTTTTAATGGTTTTACACTTGTCGCATGTTTTTTTGAATGGTATCATAATTCTCTCCTTGTCAGACAAACAATAGTTTCAACGTGATTAGTGTGTGGAAATAAGTCCACGGATTGGATTTTGGTTGCTTTATAGCCATTTTTGGTTAGTGTTATTAGGTCTCTTGCTTGAGTTTCGGGGTTGCAGGAAATATAGACTATGCGGTTGGGGGATAGCTTTAGCATACTTTTTAGGAATTTTATGCTACATCCTGCTCGCGGTGGGTCGGTGATTACTACATCAATCTTTTCGCCTTTACTTGCTAAATCGCACATAAAGTCGCCTGCGTCTGCGTTATAAAATTTTGCATTTTTGATACCGTTTAATTTGGCGTTTTCTTTGGCGTCCTTTATAGCATCGCTATTTACCTCAACTCCAATTATTTCCTTGGCAATATCTGCCATTGTAAGACCTATTGTGCCTGTGCCACAGTAGGCATCAATTACTTTTTCGTTGCCTGTTAGTGCGGCGTATTCCTTTGCTATGGAATAGAGTTTTTCGGTTTGTGTTGGGTTAATTTGATAGAATGAACGAGGGCTAATTCTAAAGGATAAACCGCACAATGTGTCGGTAATATAGCCGTTACCGAATAAAACTTCACTTTGATTGCCCAACATAAGAGGGGTGGTTGTGGGGTTAATATTCCATACTACTGTGGTGATTTCGGGATGGCGGCGAATGAGTTCGTTTACAAATGAGGTTTTAGATTTAAAGTCGCCTTTTATAGTTACTAAAACCACCATAATTTCTTTACTTGCAAAGCCTTTACGAACGAGGACATGGCGTAAAAAACCGCTACCTGTGTTTAAATCATAGGGTTTTATTTTGAAGTTGGGACACAGTTTTCTAATAGTTTCCACTATTTTTTGTGCGTCTTTATCTTCCAATAAGCAAGTATCAACGGGGACTATTTTACCTGATGTGGATTGATATATGCCCGATATGGTTTTACCGTTTTTATATGCAAAGGCTGATTGAACCTTATTACGGTAGTAATAGGGGTTGTCCATACCGATTATTTCTTCAACATGACAGAATTTACCAAGCAAACGAATTGTTTTTACTTGCTTCATTTGCAGTTGCTCTTTATAAGTTAAGTTTTGCAATTGGCAACCGCTACACTTTTTGGCGTATTGGCATTTTTTAGTTTCTTTGTCGTTAATAAACATAATAATCTAAATCAATGTCTGTTTCGGTTAAATATAAAAATTCAATTATATCTCTATCAAGTGATAAAATTTGATTTGGTTCTTCACTATCGCTATAAATTTCAGGGACTAAAACAAGCGCATAGTCAAGACTTAATTCCTTTTTAAGCGTTTTTAAAACGTCGGTTTTGTTGATTAAGAATTTCAAGGTTGCTCTTATCATTTCATTGATATCTACATTGTAATTATCGTTAAAGCCGATTTTAATTTCATCAAATTCTCTTTTTCTTTTTGAAATTTTGTATTCTTCGCCTTTATTGAATACTTCGTAATTATCGACCTCTAATGCATTTAAAACATCTTTTGCATTAAAATTTCCTGTGATTACAAAAAAGGTACGGCATTTGTGATTTTTCATTTTATTTCTCCTTTTTAAAGAAAATTAATGCTGAAATTAAGCTCATTGCACTGCTCCATATAAAGAGAACACCGAAAAAGCCTATAAGGTAGGTTACAAATGGCTTTCCCGCTTCCTCGTGAAATGTTAAGGTAAAGCCGTCATCAGTTACAAAGTGGAAAAAGTAATATGCGATTGCAAGGACAATTAGTCCAATAATTAATGTTATTAGTGATAATTTTAATAGATTTTTTCTGTTCATATTTGCTCCTCTGTGTATGTATAAACTTCTCCACATTCAAAATATTTTGTTTCAAAGGTGGTGTGGTTTTTGGATAATTTTTCGGCTAAAAGTCTCATTCCGTCTCTTTCAGATCCTATATGTCCCATAACGATAATTGATTTATCGATACCGAGTGCTGCTGCATCTCTTGCATATTCACAAAGCATCCATTCACATGTTTCGCCTGTTAAGACAATTTCAATATTTTCATCACGAAGCAGGTCATAGACCCCACCCGGTGTACCGAAGCATAATGCTAAATTGGTTGACTTTTTATTTCTTTCGCCTGCAATTTTAACATGCTTCACATTAAGCTTATCCTCAATTAGCTTGGCAAGCTCAAGTGTAGTTATAGGCTCATCTAAACGGTAAGTATATGAAGCGGAATACTGAGTATTTTCAAGCTTGCCTTTTAGTCCTAAATAGTGGATTTCGCCTTCAGGAATTTGGTCTATTTCTCTATGATGCATAAAGTCGTGATAACGGAAAACAACTATTCCACTTTCATCAATTAGCTTCTTTTTGGCTTCGGTTACGGGATTTATAATCATTTCCTCAAAGTGGTCATAATAGGTTGGCTCGTGAACGATAAGCATATCTGCTCCCCATTCCTTGACCTTTTTAAAGGTGTCAACGGTAGCAAACATAGATACAGCTACCTTTTTTAGTTCCTTTTCGGGATTTCCTGCTTTTACCGTGTCGCAGGTGCGGTCATGTGGTGTAAAACCGCCATTTTTTAGTTCATTGATTAGTTCAATAGCTTTCATTTTTGTTTTCCTTTAAGTAATTCGAGTATTCTATCGGGTCTAAATTAAATCGTTCAAAATAATATGAGTTTTCGTAATAAAACGGATCAATACCACAGATAGAGACAAAGATAATTGTTTGATCGCTATCATTAAATATAATTTTTCTTATGTGTGGGCTATTCATATAGCAGCTTCCATCTTCTCTAATATAATTATTCGTGTAATCTGATATTACATACTCACTATAATTTGATGCATAAAAGCAGTCTTTCAATTCGCTTTCATATTTCGATTTAATGCTTTCATATTCACCGTCTGTAATTTTCACTTCAAGATATAACTCATAACAATAATCCCAAGTGTAGTCATAATAGTATGAATAGTGTACCGGTATCATATTGTCTGTTATTTGTTCAGGGAAATGGTCAATTTTCATATATTCATCATCATAAATTCCGTAATTATTTACATCGGTAGTATGAGATATTAAAAATGCATTACTTTGTAAAGCAGATATCATTGTTATTGGTAGGGCAATAATAGCAATCAATATTATCAAGAATAATTTTACTTTATAAAATTTACGCATAGTTAGTGATGATATAACAATCACAGCTATCGAAAATAGACACACATAAAAGCTCACACTTTCATAAAATCTCAATTCGTCAATAGGATACAGCATGTTATTTTTATTAAATGCTATTAACGAATGAAACAGCAAAAGCAAAGAGAATAAAACAATGCACACAACCGAAAGTGCTTTTGCTTTAGTTGATAAAGATTTTTCATCAATAGGTACTATTTCTTTTTTTGAGTTAAATTCATTTAAAAATTCTACTGTTTTCTCATCATCTAAATTGTTGTTCGTGTCATCAAATATGAAAATTGTCTTTTTATAGTTTGAATCATTTAAAAGCGTTATATTATTCTTATATCTTACAGAAAGTAAGAAGCAAACATGAATATCAAATAGACTTGATATTATATGTAAAATTAAAACTACTAATAAAGAAACATATACGGAAACATAATAAAAATATGTAACTATAAATACGGGAAGCAATAATAAAGAAAAAACGATAAACGGTAAAAGCAAAGCAAAAATAGAATCACGCTTATATGTGAATATTTTAGGTGCACCGCAAAACACACCTGTTGTATTCAAGATAAAACTAAATTTTTCACCTGTTCTAATTTTATATGCTATTCCATGAATAATTTCGTGCAAAAAAGCGTAAACAACTGCGCCTAAAATGCCACATAACAGGGGGAATCCTTTGATATTAGAAAGCTTATCTTCTTGAAAGATCAAAGGCAGAAAACCTATTGCAAGAACCAAAACAGAAATAATCAATACAATGATAAGTGAAATAAAGTTAACATTTTTCTCATCAATAACTTTAACTACTCGGTAGTTTTTTGGCAATTCTCTTTCAAAATTTTCCTCTTTCATTTTATCACCCCTTATACTAGATCTTTTATGTATAAAACATCGCAAGCGAAGTGGTCTGTTTTAATAACAGGCTCGAAGATACGGATAAAGCCGTGTTTTTCGTAGAATTTTTGGGCGGCTATCATATTTGGAAGTGTTTCAAGATAGCATTTTTTGTAGTATTGCCTTGCATAGTTTAGTGCTATTTCCATTAGCTTATGGGATAGACCTGTGCCACGGATTTTGGGCAGGCAGTACATTTTTTGAAGCTCGCAAATTTTATCGGTGCCTTCAAGGTTGCCAATGCCTACTCCTCCGAGGATTTTACCGTTTTCATCCTCTATTATCCAATATTTATTGCCGACCGTATTGTAGATTTCAGAAAATCGGCAGAGGTCGGGGTCTGCCCAAGCGGTGCCTTCGTGATTTGCACCGAATTCAATAAGGCATGTGCGAATTACGGATTCTACTGATTTATTGTCTTTTTGTTGAATTTCTCTTATGTTGTATGTCATAATTATTTAAGTGTTAAACACACTACTGCTTCAATGTGAGTTGTTTTGGGGAATTGGTTATATGTGTAAACAGGAGATGAAATAGTGTATTCGTTAAGCAATACCTTTAGGTCATTGCACATTGTGTCTGGGTTACAGGAAACATAGACGATTTTTTGAGGCTTTAGGCGAAGGAGTGTATCAAGCATAAATTTTGATAGGCCCTTGCGTGGTGGGTCAATTATGCAGGAATCAATTTGTTTATCAAATTTGCTTGCGTCTTCAGCTTTAAATTCAATGTTAGTTACACCGTTTAGCTTAGCGTTTTTCTTAGCGTCATTTACCGCGCTTGGTTCAATTTCTATGCCGTACACCTTACAATTTGTTTGTTTTGCGGAAATAATGCCCATTGTGCCCGTGCCACAAAAGAGGTCGGCTATTTGCTCGTTTTGTTGAGTGTTTAAAAGCTCTATTGCTTTTTCATAAAGTAATTCGGCACAGTCATGGTTGACTTGATAAAAGGATTTAGGGGAAATTTTGAAATTTAAGCCACAGAGCTTATCTGTAATATAACCATCGCCGTAAACTGTTTTAAAATTAAGCTTTTCTATGGCGAAATCCTTATCATTCAGGTGCGCAGTTAAGACGGTTTTGACATTTGGGAATTCATTTATAAGCATAGTGGCGTATTTTATTACATCGGTTCGTGTGTAAAAAATCGGGCAAACCATTATTTCGGTGTTATCTCTATTTTTACGCAAGTATAGCGCGCGAAGCTTAGTATTTTTTAATGATTGGGCACTAAAACATGCAAGATCATCAAATATCTTGTCATTTAAAAGACAAGAAGTATGCTCCACTATGCTTGTTGTTGATTTTTCGTTATAGCCAAAGCAATTTCCATTATAGAAAAGAACGACCTTATTTCTATATTTTTCTGACACAGGGCAAATGATTTTTTCAAAATCGGCTTCAATTTTGTTTTTGGCAAAAACAGATTTTACAAAATTTTCTTTTGTTTCGTTTTCATATTCGATGGTTGTATGTAAGAATGAGCAACCGCCGCATTTTTCGTATTTATCGCAATTTGGAATTATTCTGCTTGGGGATTTTTCTAAAATTTCAAGACATTTTGCATAAGCATAGCGAGGATGGACCTTTGTAATTTGAATTTTGCATTTTTCATTTTTTAAAGCGCCTTCAACAAAAACCACAAAGGAATCTATATGACAAATGCCGTTTGCAAAAATGTTTGTGTCTTCTATTATCACTTCATAAATTTCATTAAGATTTACCATATTTTCTCCTTTGCACTTGAAATTATACTCCAATTCTATTATAATATATAATATTTAAAATGTCAATTTAATTAGAGGTAAAAATGGAATTTGATAAGTATTTTAAGTGTCCTATATGCAAAGGCGACTTTTTTAGAGTAAATAATTCCCTAAAGTGCGAAAAAGGACACTCATTTGATATAGCATCAAGTGGATATATAAATTTATTAAAGCCCGGTAAAATGAACAATGCTAAGGCTGGAGATTCTAAAGAGATGATTCGCGCAAGAAGTAATTTCTTTGAGTGCGGTGCTTATTTGCCTATTCGTGATAAAATATGCGAAATTGCTAGCAGATTTAAAAACGATTTAGTTGTTGATGCGGGATGTGGCGAAGGATATTACACTTTGGGAATTGCAGATATGCTTGATAACTCTTCTGTCATTGGATTTGATATGTCAAAGTTCGGTTGTGAGCATGGGGCAAAAACCGCAAGACGTGTCGGTAAAAGCAACATTTTATACTCTGTTTCAAGCATCTATGAAATGCCACTTGATGACGGATGTGCTGATATAGTAGTAAATATGTTCGCGCCTGTTGCAAGTGAGGAATTTTACCGTATTTTAGCGACACTGGGGCACTTAATTGTGGTTTCAGCTGGTGTTGAGCATCTTAACGGACTTAAAAGAATTTTGTATGATGATGTATATGACAATGAAGAAAAGTTTTTAAATCATGAGGGCTTTGAATTACTTAAAGTTGAGAATTTAAAATATGATACTAATATAAACGGATATGAGAATATATACAATCTTTTTACCATGACACCGTATTATCACAGAACTAGCTTAATTGATAAAGAAAAGCTTAAATGTATTGACAAATTAGAGACAACCATTGAGGTTAATTTTGCTATTTATAGGAAAATATGATACAAAAAAGCCTACCTGATTCTGTCAGGTAGGTATTTTTATGTTCTCTTGTTTACGCCGATAAAGTAAAGAAAACGAATTTTAGCTCTTCTTATAGGTAGTTTTCTTTTAACATATCTTTGGTATTCTTTATTATCGGTTTCAAAATATTCTTCGCCACGATATATTCCTTTAACCTTGGCAAGAATATTTTCTTTTTTAATTCCGTGTTCATGCTCGTATTGGTTATCACCGCACATTACATATTCATTTTTCTTGATTTTAATAGCTCTATGCATAACGAACTGACCGTTTGCGCGCTTATAAAGCAAAATATCATTCTTTTTTATATCGTCGGGCGCGGTTAAAACAACAGAGTCAATGCCTTGTCTTAAAAGAGGATTCATGCTTGTTCCCTTGTGAAACAACCGTATTTCGCCGTTGCTTGCTATAACGGGTTCAGCAATCTCCCAAAATTCACTCATGCTAAGCTCTAAGTTATTCAAGAATATTATCCCTCACAAGCTTTTCAACAAATAATTCAACGTCATTTTCTACAATGGATCTTTCAACGCCCTCGTAAACCTCAAGCATTTTATCAACGATTTCTTCCTTGGTAGTATCATTTTCAAGTAGCTTCCAAATAAATTTACCGGTTTCGTTAAGGGTAATCATGCCCTTAAAGTTTTTTGAAAGTTCGCCTGTAGCCACAACAAAGGTTTTACCTGCTACATCTCTTAATATAAATCCTGCTTTAATTTTCATATTTTCTCTCCTGACATATTTTTGTATGCGATTTTTGCCGCTTCAACATCCATATTACAGCCTAAGAGCCAAGTATCAACCTTCATTAACATTCTATCCATTAATTCAAGTGTTGCCATTGCATCAAATGGGTCGGTAGGCATTAAGATTTGTTGCATAATTCGTGATGCGCACTCGCCCTTTTCTAAAGGCTTAATTGAGTTATTTTCAGCTCTTTCTAGAAAACAAAGTCCCTTTAAGGTAGAACGCATGTTAGTGTGCCATCCCTCTTTGCCGCACCATGGCGTTCCGTATATGTAGAGCTCGCCATCAATAAAGCGTAAAATTGGTTTATCGCCATTAACAACAATAGCTCTGTCGCCTAAAAGCTTTTTCCAAAGTCTAATATGTGTTGATTTTCCCGTGCCACTTCTTGCGGTAAAGGCATAGGAATTGCCGTCAACATCTAATACGGCTGCATGCATTAAAAAAGCATCGTGTTTTGGAAGCTGTAAGCATAAATTTCTATAAATGCAAACAGACTCACAATAGCCGTAATTAGCATAGGATGGATCTTCATAGTTGGCAATTTCTTTGTTTATATCTTCATCGGTACATTCAACAACAAAATCAGGCTCTAAGTCATTTACTATGTACTCTCTGCACTGCTTCTCAAGAAAATCGTATTTATTATTGATTTGAATAATAAAATCAGCTAGCTTTAATTTTATCATATTATTGTTGAGGTAAAGTCCAGTCAGGACCTAAAATGTCATTTAAATTTTCGCCATCGGAATTATTGTCAGATGTATCTATATCGGTATCTGTATCAATAAATTGGTCGGTATCTGAGCCTGTATCAGTTTGAGTATCGGTAATCTGTGTGTTGCTGCCTGTTTCTGTATTTACAGGGTCTTCGCCACATGCAACAGCGAAAACTAAAACAAAGAGCAACATTAAAATTGCAATTAATTTCTTCATACAAATCTCCTAAAAGGTTATTTACCTTAGTAGTTTACCATATTTTTGCTTAATTGTCAACTGAGATTTATATTTATTTAAATATAATACAGTTGACTTTTACTGCTTAATGTGGTAAAATACTTTTTGAAATTATTTCTATGGAGGTAATTTATGAAAATTTCTTTAATTATTCCTTGCTATAATGAGGAAGAATCACTTTTACCTTTCTATACTGAGCTTAATAGAGTTTCAAATGAAATGTCTGATTACGAATTTGAGATGCTATTTATAGATGATGGCTCAAAGGATAAAACTCTTTCAATTTTAAAGGATCTAGCAAGCAATGACAAAAGAGTAAAATATATTTCTTTTTCAAAGAATTTTGGGAAAGAGGCGGCTATGTATGCAGGATTCTGCAATTCTACAGGAGATTATACCGCAGTTATGGATGCAGATATGCAAGACCCTCCTGCTCTTTTAAGAGATATGGTAAAGATTCTTGAAAGCGGCGAATATGATAGCGTTGCCACTCGCAGACAAACTCGTAAGGGAGAGCCTAAAATCCGTTCTTTCTTCGCAAGAGCGTTTTATAAGGTTATGAATAAAATTTCTACTCTTGATATGGTTGACGGAGCAAGAGATTTCCGCTTAATGAAGCGTGATATGGTTGATGCCATTGTTTCTATGTGTGAAAATAACCGTTTTTCTAAAGGAATTTTTGGATGGATAGGCTTCAAAACATATTGGATGTCATATGACAATGTCGAAAGAGTTGCAGGACAGACTAAATGGAGCTTTAAAAAGCTTTTAAAATATTCTTGGGACGGCATCATCAGCTTTTCAAGTTTTCCTTTAAAATTCGCCACAGGGTGCGGTATTTTATCATTTTTAGCTTCTATTCCACCTTTTGTAATGGCGATAATAAATTTAGCAGAGGGAGAGCGCTTTAATGGCTTTTATTCCGACGTTTTACGATGGAATACAACAATATTTACAATTTTACTTGTTAGCGGTATGGTTTTAACGTCTATCGGTATTGTCGGTCAATATATTTCAAAAATTTTCAACGAGGTAAAGGGACGTCCACATTACATAGTTGCTCAAACTAATAAAGAGGATGTTGTAAAAAAATAATGGGAAACGAAAAGAATTTACATGAAGGACACAGACAGAGATTAAAGAACAGATTTTTAGAGAGTGGTCTTGATGATTTTCAGCCTCACAATATTTTAGAGTTGCTACTATTCTACTCTATCCCTCGTAAGGACACGAACGATATCGGTCATGAATTGATTGAAAAGTTCGGTTCACTTAGTGCTGTATTTGATGCGAATGTTGAGGATCTTGTACAGGTAGATTATATAACGGAAAATAGTGCTACTCTTATTAAGTTGATACCCGCATTATCTCGTGCATATTTAATTGATAAGAATTCTCATATTAAGCAATTTAGTAACATAGAATACATTAAAAAGTTTTTACTAGGACTATTTCACGGTGAAAAGACTGAAAAGGTTTATGTGTTTTTCTTAAGTAATGGTTTTGACTTGCTTGGATACGAGAAGGTTCACGATGGATCAGTTAATTCATCATCATTAGATGCAAGACGTGTTATTGAACTGGTTTTCAAATACAATGCATCTATGATTATGATTGCTCATAATCATCCAAACGGAACAGCGTTCCCTTCTATGGAAGACATTACAACAACCGGACAGCTTTCTACAATATTTGCACCTTTCAGCGTTCCGATTGTAGAGCATTTTATCGTAAATGAGGTAGATTGCTATCCGCTTATTAACAAAACCGCCAGTTTAAAGGCAAATAATGAAATAAACCAAAAAATATTTGGCGAAATTATGTAAAGCATGTCATTTGACATGTTTTATGCCTGCATAGTTAAATGGATATAATAAACCCCTCCTAAGGGTTAGTTATGGGTTCGATTCCCGTTGCGGGTGTAAAAACAACCAAGTCGCTTCTGCGACTTGGTTGTTTTTTTATCCTCACGGAGAACCATCTTTGTGCTTTGCACAAAAAAGGGTTCGCATTTCTGACCAAGACCGTTCTCTGCTTGCAAGGATAAGGCCGGGCAGAAATAGTTCACGATGTGAACCTTCTCATATAAATCACTCTCTGCAATGCAGAGAGGAATACTTTTTACTTCGTTATTATTCTCTTCTCAAATTGATTCAAGCTCAAAGTTAACATTGTCTGTGATGGTACATAGAATATCCATGCTAAGTTAAGTGAGCCAAATATTGCATTACAAATTGCTTGTGCGTTTGGGGAAGTAATATACTGTGTTAGAAGTACATTTATACCTATTATTGTATCGCATCCAAAAAATAGTAAAAGACCTATTGCAAAAAGATTTGAGTTTTTGTACTGTATGAAGGCAAATACTATATTTATTATAAGATTGGCGTAATAAAACATTGAAATTATGCTTAAGGTATCTGTTTTTTCTTTTAGCACAATAACTGTAATTATTATAGCAATAACTGATGAAGTCGCCCTTATGATTAAATGTGTACGCTTTTCTATTTCACTTTTTGAATTAAAATAAAGTCTTAAAAAATAGCAAATTTGTGTTATTGAAAAGAAAATCATTGATGGCAGCTGCATGATTGGATGTATAACAACCAAAAACAAATCCGCTATTAATGTACAAATAAGTGCTATTTGAGTAAATACATATTTCTTTGTTTTTTCAAAATATAATGATGCAAATAAGCAACATAATAAAACTACCAAGTAAGACACAAATATATTTACTTTTCCGTGAGTTATCTGTACAAGAAAGAATAATGCGGCTTGAATTAGAGAAAATAAAATTATTAATGGTAGCTTATATCTTTTGTTATTAAGCATTTCTCTTCTCTCTTTTAGAAAAATTAATAAATAGCTTTTCTACTCCATAGGCTGATAATGCTGCTAAAGCAAAACCGATAATATACATAAAGAGGAAAATTAAATAATTAATTTTTTCATATATTATTGATAAAACGGGTAATGTGCATGGGAAATAGGGACTGATAAAAAACATATTAAATGTTTCATCAATACCCTTTGTAATAAAAATTTTATAAACCGAAATGTCAAGTAAAATTGCCAAAAGTGAAAATCCTACAAAAACATAGACAGATTTCAAAAAGCTATAAAGTGTGTACTTTTTGCGCAAATAAACCGCAAAATATATACCAAAAACTATTTGTAGTCCATGATGAATCATAGTTTGGATATTAATTCCGATTATAGAAATGAATACATCATTTGGATATGCAAAGACAGCAAGTCCTGCAAAAAGCGAAAATGTTGACATATACATAATAAATGCATCTCTTATTCTACCATCTCTAAGAAAGATTATAAATGGCAATGCATATAAAGGGGTTGAACAAAATTGATAAGGGAATGCATACCACTGATAGTCCCAGGTTACTACTCCATTATCAAAGTTGTATGAGTAGATTATTTGCTTATAAACCTCTAGAGAAACAATTAGTATCCAACCGATTAGAGCAATTCGTCTAAATACTTTATCGCTACAATTTCTAAATTTAACACATAGAAATACAGTTGATAAAATGGCGATTGCAATAAACATCAAATGAAACCATCCAAAATTTGTTGGTGTTTCCATTGTCTCCTCAAGAAGATTTAAAATTCTGTAAAATAAATTCATATTAAACTTCCTTCTTAAATGTTACATGATTATTAATAAATTTTTAATAAATATAGACATATTTTATCACTATATTAATATAATGTGAAGTCTTTTTAGATTAGTTAACAAAGATTTAACATTTTAAATATTATATATATTCATCTGTTTATATGTTCATATATAAATAACCGCTATTTTGTTCAAATAGCGGTTATTTAAAACAATAGCATTATAGAAAATCCTACAAGAAGTGCATATGATGCGGCTCTTTCATTACCGTGAGAGTGGGTTTCGGGTATCATTTCATCACTTATTACATAAAGCATTGTGCCGCCCGCAAAGGATAATGCAAATGGTAATATTGTTTCTGATAAATTTACGGCGAAATAGCCTATAAATGTACCAATTACTTCGATAACTCCTGTTATTGCTGCAAAAAAAAATGTTTTTCTTGGGCTGATACCCACTGAAAGCATTGGTCCTATAATAACCATTCCTTCAGGAATATTTTGAAGTGCTATTCCGACTGCTATCATTATTGCCGAGGAAATATCGCCTGTGCCGAAGCCTACGCCTGCAGCAATGCCTTCAGGAAGATTGTGTATTGCTATTGCTAAAACGAAAAGCATTACCTTTTTGAAGCTTTCGTTATCGGTGGTAGTGATAGTATCTATGTGTGGCACAAGCTTTTCTATTAAGTCAATACAAATTGCGCCTGTGAATATACCGAGCAAGGATATGATTACATTATATTTAGTTCCATACTCTAAAGACGGCAGGATTAGACCTAAAATTGATGCAGATAGCATTACTCCTGCGCCGAAGGCTAAAACAACATCTGAAAATTTGTGTGAGATTTTTTTGAATATAAAGCCGATTAAAGCGCCGAATACTGTTGCTCCGCCTACTCCTAATGCGGTTAAAAGTACAATTTTCATTTTAATCTCCTAAATGAGAATATTTCTCATAATTAAGATATGAAATTTTGCAATTTTTGTTAAAAAACGACAGCTTGCGCTATTGCAAATTACTTTGATATATGATATACTTACTGTGTTATGAATTATATGGAAGGAGTTTAGTATGACTGAAAAAGGTGTTAAAATTATTGCGCCTAACAAGAAAGCGTATCATGATTATTTTGTTATTGAAAAATATGAAGCAGGCATTGAGCTTTTTGGTACTGAAATAAAATCCTTACGAAACGGGCAAGTCAATTTAAAGGACTCCTTCTGTAAGGTTTATAACGGGGAGCTTTATGTTGTTGGAATGCATATTTCTCCTTATGAAAAGGGAAATATTTTCAACAAGGATCCATTAAGGCTTAAAAAGTTATTAATGCACAAAAAAGAAATTATAAAGCTAAATAGCTTCGTTGCAAAGGATGGCTATTCTCTTATTCCTCTTTCCTTGTATTTTAAGGGCTCGAGAGTTAAGGTTGAGGTTGGCGTTTGCAAGGGTAAAAAGCTTTATGATAAGCGTGAAAGCGACGCAAAGAGAGATGCACAAAGAACTATTGAAAGGGCTACTAAGGGTGATTTTTAATGAGAAACTATATTAATGAATTTATGATTGAAGGCGAATATCTTGAGTCTGACAGAGAGTTTTTACTTAATGCATACGACAAGATTATGGAAAATGAAAATACAAAGGCTGAATGGGAAAGAATTTTAAGCATTTATAACGCTGATATTAAGTGCGACTACTACCATGGAATTCTTGTTTCTGCACAAAATGCCGGCAAGGTGGTTGGAGTTCATCCATATACATCAGGCTTGCTTATTTTTATGTGTATGTCAAAGCATTTAAAGGAGCTATATATTGAAAGAGGTATTTCACTTGATATTTTTAAGAAATCAATGCTTGATTTAAAGTATAAGCTTGAGGAATGTAAGATTGTTCGTGGTGTTATTGGCTCATTTGTTGCTTGGTGGTTCCCAGGATTTTTTGACCTTACAAGATTTGCTCTTGGCAGATTACAGTTTGAGGTAACAAAGCTTGGACACGATTATGAAAAGAACGGTCATAAGCTTGATAAAGAAAGCAAGGTTATTAATATTCATATTCCAAGAGACGGCACTCCTTTTGATGAGGAAAGCTGTATCGAGGCTTATAAATTAGCGAAGGAATTCTTTACCGAGGTTGAGGGCGATGAAAAGCCATTTATTTGTCATTCTTGGCTTCTCTATCCTAAACATGAGGAAATTTTAAATCACAATAGCAATACATACAAGTTCTTCTCCCGTTTTGATGTTTTTGAGTCAGCAGATACAGAAGGTGATGACCTTTGGAGATTATTTGACACAGAGGACAGAAATCCTGATAGATTACCAGCAAATACTTCATTTAGACGCAACTATGTTGAGCATCTAAAAAAAGGTGGATTAGTTGGTTGGGGTCTTGGCGTATTCTTCTTTTAATAGCGAATTTTAACCGACAAGCGTGACTTGTCGGTTTTTGCGTTTTATTTTGGAAAAATTTCATTGACAAAACGGTAGTAATGATATATAATAGTATAGCAAATCCTACATGGGACTGTAAAGGTTTCGACGGGGATTGTGAGATATGATAAGCGTAGCGGGCTGGCTAATCCCGTATAATGGCTAACTTAAATAATAAACGACAACAATAAAGTTGCTATGGCTGCCTAATTGATTCTCCTTCGGGAGTTTCAATTAGCAGTGCTGCGGCCAAAAGCGCCGCCCGTTCCTCTTGGGAGTACCTCGACCTAAGACTGAGCGTAATGTGAGAGGTGAACTTGAATTGAGAGTTTTGTCTGTATCAATCAAGCATTAAGACAATACCCGAATGAAAGATTGTTAATCATCGTTTTATAGGGGAAATTTAAAGGATTAACTGACTACGGAGAAAGTCATGTCAAGTGGTTTTCGGACGCGAGTTCGACTCTCGCCAGTTCCATCAAAAAAATAGCGGATAGGTCTTATGCCTATCCGCTATTTTTTTGATTAAATTATTATTTAAACTGTCTTTTTAGTTTACAATTAAACGATACAATAATTGACAAAGCTATGCTATTATGATAAAATGTTATTATGAACTACGAAATTATTTATTCAAAAAGAAAGACGCTTTGTTTACAGATTAAGAGGGACGGGCGTGTTGTTATAAGGTGTCCGTACAGGACTAGCAAGGAACGGATTGAGAGCTTTTATAATTCCCATTTAGAATGGGTGCAAAGGAAGGTTGAGGCTACTAAAAACAGAATGGTGCCTATTAACCAATTAAGCGATACAGATATTGAGGTTTTAAAAAGTAAGGCTTGGGAGTATATACCAAGTAGAGTTGATTATTTTGCATCCATTATGGGTGTTACGCCTGCTAATGTGTCGATAAATCGTGCAAAAACGAGATTTGGAAGCTGTAATTCAAAGAAGCGATTAAACTTTTCTTGTAATGTTATGAGATATCCAAATGAGGCTATTGATTATGTGATTGTGCATGAGCTTGCGCACATTAAGGAATTAAACCATTCAAAGAGATTTTGGGCTATTGTGGAGTCTGTTTTGCCGGATTATAAGGATAGGCAGCGAATTTTAAAAACGAGGTAAATATATGAATATAGTTATACTTGATTATATAACACTTGGAGAGGATTTAGATTTAAGTCCTGCATCAAGATTCGGTACTGTAATAAAGTACGAAACATCGACACAGGATGAGGCAAAAGAAAGGGTAAAGGATGCTGATGTTATTATAGTAAATAAGGTGAAAATGGTTGAGGATGTGCTTGTAAATGCGCCAAATTTAAAGCTTATTTGCGAGACTGCAACGGGGTATGACAATATTGATTTAGAATATTGCAAGGCGCACGGTATTACTGTTTGCAATACTCCTGCTTATTCTACATACTGTGTGGCTCAGGTTACTGTGGCTATGGCATCGTATCTTATGACAAGTCTTGGTCAGTATCGTGATTTTGTGCATAATGGCGATTATTTCAAGAGTGCTAGTGCTAATATGTTAAAGCCTGTTTATCATGAATTTTACGGTCGCACTTGGGGTATTATTGGATTTGGCAATATTGGCAAGGCGGTTTATGATGTTGCAAAAGCTCTTGGCTGCAATGTGATTGTAAACAAACGTACTCCTGTGGTTGGATTTGAGTGTGTTTCACTTGAAGAATTACTTAAAAGATCGGATATTATTTCAATACATTGTCCTTTGACTGATAAGACAAGAGGAATGATTGGCGAAAATGAAATTGCGCTTATGAAGAAGGATGCTATAATAATCAATGTGGCTCGTGGCGCTGTTTGGAATGAAAGTGCTATGGCTAATGCTATTTTGGAAAATAGAATTGGCGGTCTTGGTTGCGACGTATATTCGGTTGAGCCTTTTAGAAACGATCATCCCTTTAATAAGATTTTAGACAGAAAAAACGTGTGTTTAACTCCGCATATGGCTTGGGGAGCATTTGAGACAAGGACTAGATGCTTTAATACTGTTGTTTCAAACATTGAGGCTTATTTGAACGGTTGTCCTAAAAATGTAGTTAATTGATTAAAAAATGCTATTGCTTTGTTGCAATAGCATTTTTATTATAGAGTTTTTACTGTATTAAACATAGTTATAATATCTTTTTCCATGGGGTATCTATCGAAACTTGTAGAGCTTTTTGCGAATTGTCTATTAACTAAGTCAATATACATTGTGGCTTCTCCGTCGTTGCCCATAAACATGCTTTCATAGTCCTCGGGGGAAATTATACTTTTAACATCTAACTGTTCAAGCGCTAAATTATCAAAGGATACGCAATCGAATTTATTGAGTAATGACGGTAAAATTTCTTTTGTGTGTTGCTTGTTACTTTCAATTTCGCTATTATAGTATTTTTCGCCCTTGCCGAACATTTTATAGCCTAAAATAAGGATTTTAAGGTCTTGGTTAGATATTTTATCGTAGTCCTCAAAAATGCCGTTTATAACGTGTAATACGGTGTTCTTATAGGATTTTGCAAAGCTTACTGCATACTCATTATATGCTTTTATCGATACACCTAAGCCATAAATTAGATTTTGAGATATCAATTTGTCAATAAATTCTCTATCCTTTTTTAGATGCGTTTCATTAACGGTAAGGTTACAGATTACGCCTTGCTTCTTCATTCGCGTAAGAAATGGAATAAGGTCAGGATGTGAAAGTGGATTACCACCGCCGATAGCTAATTCTGTGCCTCTTTTAAGAGTTGAAAGAAAGTCCTCGTTAAGATTACCGTGCTTACCGTTTACGCTTGATTTTTCGTGGCACATTGGGCAATTCATATCACAGTAGTCTGTGATTTTTAAGTCCATACTGTCAGGAAAGCTTGCTATGAATTTATCATCCTTTGTTGTTTTTATTTTTGTACCGTCACTATACAATTTCACTGAGTAGTTGCCGTTTTGGTACACTGCAATAAGCTTACTCATTAATAAATTACCTCTGAATAATATTGCATAGTATATCCATACTTTTCAGTTGCAACAAGCTTACATTCATCAGATAAAAATCTTCTTACTGTTTCTCTTAATACATTTTCATCATTACTGTATATATCTATACCAAGCTTTTTACAGATATCTCCATAAGACTCAAAGCCACAGTCACAATCATCAAGTGCGCCTTCACAGAAGTATCTATGACAGCAATATTTACGACCTGGTTGGTTTTTAAAATCTAAATAGTTTTCATAGAGATATTTTTTAGCAAATGATATTATATCCTTATCTTCGCTTGCATCATAAGATTCTCTTAATCTATAATCTCTTTTCATTAGCTTTTCAACATTTTCTTTAGCATGCTCATTATCTTCTAAAGCATTCTTAAGCTCTACATATGCAAATGCTTCAAAATCAATTTCTTCCTTTGCTTCATCATATGGCTTATTAACGATTTTTGCATATTCCTCAAAGATGAGTGATTTCATCTTCAACATTAATCGTTTTTCTTGCATATCATCATAAAAGAAGTATTCAAACTCGGAATTTCTATCAAAATATTCCATATAGTCTTCAAATTCTTCTTCATTATAGAAATTTTCTATATCATTAATTTTTAATAATATTTCTAAAATATCTATTGATGATATTTCTTCTAAATCAACATTTTCAAGAAGGCTTGGATTAATTTCTCTTATTCTATCAATTGTTTCCTTTTTAATTCTATCCGCTCTTTCATCATATTCATCTCTTAGATAGAAGGGGCGACAGAAATTATCCTCGGCGTTATCAATTAAGCCAAGCATAGTTACCGCTTTGGCAAGTGGGGACTGAATTATAAAGGAAGCATCCTTTTCAGGTACATCCTTTGCATTTCTTTTTAAAGATAATGAGTGAGTTGAGGAGCTATTTGTTTCAAATACACCTTTTCTTATTACTGTTTTCATTTTAAATAATATCTCCTGTTTCTTCTAAATAAACGCCGTTCCAATATTCTTTTGCGACAAATCTTGTTTCATCATTTAAGAAATCTTTTGCTTTTTGCTTTAAAGCCTCATTTGTGTCGGTATCTAATAAATTAAGTGCTTTTTGGAGTTTTATATAGTTTTCCATACCACAATCGCACACATTTAAGCAGCCTTGATTAAAGTAGCAATCGCAACGAATTTTGTTTCCTACCATTGATTTAATTCTATTGCAATCATCAATATAATATTGTTTTGCAAATTCAACTATATCTTCTTTTCCACTTTCCTCAAAAGCCATATTGAATGCAAAATTATCAAGCTTATATTCGTTAAGCTTATCCTTATCATTTAAAATATCTCGTAAATATGTATCTGAGAACGCTTCAAAATCAATTTGCTCTAAGGCTTTTTCTCTTGATTGGTTAGTTATTTCACTATATGTATCAATTAAAGCTTCCTTGAATTTTAAAACAATTTCTCTTGGTTGAACAAGCTTTTTGGGAATTTTAAACTTTGGATTTTCGCTATCAGTACAATCGTATTCAGCATTGTTTATTAAACCAAATAATTGAACCATTTTAGCAAGCTTTGAACGAATTTCAAAGGATGCGCCCTTGGTAATTTCCTTTTTGTTAGATTTATTTATTGAAATAGCATGAGTTGATGAGCTATTTGTTTCAAAAACGCCTCTTCTAATTACTGTTTTCATATTTCTTTTTCAATCCTTTCTAACCATTGATTTAATATTTCATCTAAATTATCGTATTCAAAAACCTCTATAATTGTGTTTTTTTCTTTTGCAATTTGACTTGCGCGAGTTATTGCAAACCAATATTCTGATTTAATGTCATAATTTGTTGCTTCGTTTTTATAAAAGATTGCTACTCTTTTTTTAGATTTGACAGCATCCATAAGTTCAACTACTGTGCCAACTGAAAAACTTTTATCAAATACACAGCATACTATGTCCGAGTTTAAAACCTGTTTTGTTTCTTCCGTTACTACAGTTTCGCAATCAGTTGATGTAAAGTCTCCGTTAGATGCTTGTTCGCAGTAAAAGCAACCATTATAAATTATATTATAGCTCTTTAATGTAAGGCAATCACTATAATATGTAAGCTTTTTGCTATCTCCTAAAATTCTACTTCTATAATCATTAACAAGTCTGTCGCTTAGGCTACTATAATCATTTGACAAATTAAATTTGCCGGCAAAATAAATTCTTTTCATTGTATTACCCACAGTATAATAACTTTATTTTATTGTATCATAATATAATAATTATTTCAATATAAATTTCCAAATAAAAAAAGAGCTTCAAAGAAGCTCTTTTTTATATACATAAATTTAATTATGCAAGAATTTCAGTAACTGTACCTGAACCAACTGTTCTACCACCCTCACGAATAGCGAAACGGAGACCCTTTTCGATAGCGATAGGAGTGATAAGTTCAACTGTCATTGTTACGTTATCGCCAGGCTTAGCCATGTCAACATCTTCTGGAAGGTTGATGATACCTGTAACGTCAGTTGTTCTGATATAGAATTGTGGTCTGTAGTTTGAGAAGAATGGCTTTGAACGGCCGCCTTCCTTTTCTGTAAGAACGTAAACTTGACCTACAAACTTTGTGTGTGGGTTGATTGAACCTGGCTTACAAAGAACCTGACCTCTTTCGATGTCGTTCTTGTTAACGCCACGGAGAAGAAGACCAATGTTATCGCCTGCTTCAGCGCTGTCCATAAGCTTATGGAACATTTCGATACCTGTAATAACTGTTGTCTTTGGTTCGTCTGTAAGACCAACGATTTCAACGTTATCAGCCATCTTAACTGTACCACGCTCTACTCTACCTGTAGCAACTGTACCACGGCCAGAGATTGAGAATACGTCTTCTACTGGGAGAAGGAATGGCATGTCAGCCTTTCTGTCTGGTGTTGGGATGTATGAGTCAACAGCAGCCATAAGCTCCTTAATGCAATCATATTCAGGAGCATCAGCACCGTTTGAAGATGTAAGAGCGTTTCTAGCAGAACCACGAATGATTGGAATGTCATCGCCTGGGAATTCATACTCAGAAAGAAGCTCTCTGATTTCCATCTCAACGAGGTCGAGAAGTTCTGGGTCGTCAACGTCATCGCACTTGTTGATGAATACAACGAGAGCTGGAACGCCTACCTGACGAGCGAGAAGGATGTGCTCACGAGTTTGAGCCATAGGACCGTCTGTACCAGCAACAACGAGGATTGCACCGTCCATCTGAGCTGCACCTGTAATCATGTTCTTTACATAGTCAGCGTGGCCTGGGCAGTCAACGTGAGCGTAGTGACGATTGTCTGTTTCGTACTCAACGTGACGGGAGTTGATTGTGATACCTCTTGCTCTTTCTTCTGGGCAGTTATCGATTTGTGAGTAGTCAAGGAACTCTGCACCGTTTGTAAGAGAAAGTGTCTTTGTGATTGCAGCTGTAAGAGTTGTCTTACCGTGGTCAACGTGACCGATTGTACCAATGTTAACGTGTGGTTTGGTTCTTTCAAATTTTTGCTTTGCCATTTGAGTTATCCTCCATTTAAAATATTTTAATTAATTATATTGCTATAAATTAGCCATTGTTACGTCCACGAGCTGCGATAATGCCCTCTTGAACGTTCTTTGGAACCTCAGCAAAGTGGTCTGGTTCCATTGAGTAGTTTGCTCTACCCTGTGTGGATGAACGAAGTGTTGTCGCATATCCAAACATTTCAGCAAGTGGTACCATAGCAGTAACTTGTGTAGCACCTGCAACTGGGTCCATGGACTGAATTTGTCCACGGCGTGAGTTAAGGCTTCCGATTACATCGCCGAGGTAATCATCAGGTGTTACTACAACAACCTTAACGATTGGCTCTGTAAGAACTGGGTCTGCCTTTCTCATAGCTTCCTTGAATGCCATTGAAGCGGCAATCTTGAACGCCATTTCAGATGAGTCAACTTCGTGGTATGAACCATCATAAAGTGTAACCTTAAAGTCAACAACGCTATAACCAGCAAGTACACCTGTTTGTGCAGCTGCTTGGATACCTGCGTCAACGCAAGGAATGTATTCCTTTGGAATAGCACCACCAACAACCTTGTTGATGAACTCGTAGCCCTTGCCTGGCTCGTTTGGCTCCATAATGATTTTAACGTGACCATATTGACCCTTACCACCGGACTGACGAGCGTACTTATGGTCAACGTTTGCTTCGCGTCTAATTGTTTCCTTGTAAGCAACCTGTGGTTTACCTACATTAGCCTCAACCTTGAACTCACGAAGGAGACGGTCAACGATAATCTCAAGGTGAAGTTCACCCATACCAGCGATAATTGTTTGTCCTGTTTCTTCATCTGTATATGTCTTGAATGTTGGGTCCTCTTCAGCGAGCTTAGCAAGAGCAATGCCCATCTTTTCTTGACCAGCCTTTGTCTTTGGCTCAACAGCAACAGAGATAACTGGTTCTGGGAATTTCATTGATTCAAGAATGATTGGATGCTTTTCATCACAGAATGTATCACCTGTTGTAGTGTTTCTTACACCGATAACAGCGGCGATATCACCTGCGTAGCATACATCGATATCTTTTCTATCGTTAGCATGCATTTGAAGGATACGACCGAATCTTTCAGTCTTGTCCTTATTTGAGTTATAAACCTGTGTACCAGCTTGAACTGAGCCTGAGTAAACTCTGAAGAAGCAGAGCTTTCCTACGAATGGGTCAGTCATGATCTTGAATGCAAGAGCGCTAAATGGCTCATCATCGCTTGCATGACGCTCATCCTCTTCCTCTGTATCTGGGTGAATACCCTTGATAGCAGGGATATCAACAGGTGATGGCATGTACTCGATAACAGCATCAAGAAGCTTTTGTACACCCTTGTTCTTATATGATGTTCCGCAAACAACAGGAACGATCTTATTTTCAATAACAGCCTTACGGAGTGCAGCCTTGAGCTCTTCATTAGATGGCTCTTCGCCCTCAAGGTACATCATCATAAGATCATCATCAGTTTCGCAAATTGATTCTACAAGATTTGATCTGTACTCATTTGCTTTATCAACGAGATCAGCAGGGATATCTTCAACTCTCATATCCTTACCGAGGTCATCATAGTAAACGTCAGCCTTCATTTCAAAAAGGTCAACGATACCTTTAAATGTGTCTTCAGCACCGATAGGTAACTGAATTGGTACTGCGTTGGCATGGAGTCTTTCCTTCATCATGCCTACAACTCTATAGAAGTCTGCACCCATGATGTCCATTTTGTTAACGTAAGCCATACGTGGTACACCGTATTCGTCAGCCTGTCTCCATACGGTTTCAGACTGAGGTTCAACGCCGCCCTTTGCACAGAAAACGGTAACGGAACCGTCAAGAACTCTAAGTGAACGCTGTACTTCTACAGTGAAGTCAACGTGGCCTGGGGTATCAATGATGTTGATACGTGTTCCAGGGAACTGGTTTGCTGAACCTGACCAGAAGCATGTTGTAGCAGCAGAAGTAATTGTAATACCTCTTTCTTGCTCTTGCTCCATCCAGTCCATTGTAGCAGAACCTTCGTGAGTTTCACCTAATTTATGTGTTTTACCTGTGTAAAACAAGATACGCTCTGTAGTAGTGGTCTTACCGGCGTCGATATGAGCCATGATACCAATATTACGAGTGTTTTGAAGTGAATATTCTCTTGGCATCTGTATTTTGTCCTTTCGTTATATAAGGGGCGTGAATTAATATCTGTAATGAGCGAAAGCCTTGTTAGCTTCAGCCATTCTGTGTGTTTCTTCTTTCTTCTTGAAAGCTCCACCCATGCTATTCTTAGCATCTAAGATTTCGCCTGCAAGTCTTTCAGCCATTGTCTTTTCACCACGGTTTCTTGAATAGTTTGTGATCCAACGTAAACCGAGTGTTTGGCGTCTCTCTGCTCTTACTTCCATTGGAACTTGATAGTTAGAACCACCTACACGGCGAGCCTTAACCTCTAATACAGGCATTACATTCTCAAGAGCCTGTTGGAATGCTTCAAGACCATTTTGACCAGTTTTTTCCTCTACAAGCTTAAATGCATCGTAAACGATTTTTTGAGCTACACCTTTCTTGCCATCAAGCATGATGTTGTTGATGAGCTTTGTTACGAGCTTTGAACCATAAAGTGGATCTGGTAATACATCTCTTTTGGAAATTTGACCTCTTCTTGGCACTTTACTTCCCTCCTTCATTAATTTTCATGATATCATTGGTACTCGAAAGAAATTCTCCCGTCGTGTCCGTTAATTAGTCACTGATATAAACATTTATTCAGCTACATTTAAGGAACTACGATTAAATTACTTTATCTGTTACCTTGCAAAGAATGAATTATTTTTTCTTTGCGCGCTTTGCACCGTATTTAGAACGGCTTTGGTTACGATTTGCTACGCCCTGTGCGTCGAGTGTACCACGGATGATGTGGTAACGGCAACCAGGTAAGTCACGTACTCTACCACCACGGATAAGTACAACAGAGTGCTCCTGAAGATTGTGTCCAATACCAGGGATGTATGAAGTTACTTCCATGCCGTTTGTAAGCTTAACTCTTGCAATCTTACGAAGAGCTGAGTTTGGCTTCTTAGGTGTGGTTGTTGTAACCTTTGTACATACGCCTCTTTTTTGAGGTGCACTTTGATCGATAGACTTGTTCTTTAAGCTGTTAAAGCCAGTTTGGAGAACAGGTGTCTTTGACTTGTAGGTCTTTTCGCTTCTACCTTGTCTTACGAGCTGATTAAAGGTTGGCATCTTTTTCCTCCTTCTTTAAAGATAAATGTTTATACTTCAGTGCTTTTGGCACGATGTATCATTCATTGTGTGCTAAAAATAGGCGTAAATATGGCTTATTCTTAGTCGCACACAGTTGTATTATAACAAAAAGATTAAATAATGTCAAGCACAACAATTTTTAATAGTAATTTTCTGTACTTTTGCACAAAAAAGCGTTTACTTTAGTTTTGCTTTTTGTAATATTTTTGAACAATTCTAACAAAATTTAATCATTTTTATGCTTTTTGCAATATTATGCTCAACACATGAATTCATTTAGTCAAATATAATAATAATGAAGATTTGTTTTCGCAAATAAAGACACAGATTTGTCCGTGTCTTTATTTCAAATGTGGGAGATATCAATAATTTTCATCAAAATCGTTCGCTATTGTTTTGTCGCGGTTTTTATTAATTATGTCAATAATATCGGAATAATCATCCTCAGCAGAAATCTTCTTGCCTTGAATAATGGTATCAGCATTAACCTCATCAATATCAACAGCCACGCTTTTATTAGGCTTTTTATCAAATCCCGTAGCAATAATAGTAACCTTTACAGTATCCTCTAAGGATTCATCAAAGTTTGTTCCCCAAATAATGTTAGCGTTAGCTGCTGCCTCGCTTGTAATCATTGAAGATGCTTCATCAATTTCATCAAGCTCAACCTCAGGGGATGCTGTAATATTCACAAGAATACCTTGCGCGCCCTTTATGCTTGTTTCAAGAAGTGGGCTTGCTATTGCCATCTTTGCAGCTTCAACTGCTCTATTTTCTCCGCTTGCTTCGCCTACACCCATGTATGCAAGACCTGCGTCCTTCATTACCGCTGATACATCGGCAAAGTCAAGGTTAACAAATCCGGTTTCATTGATAAGGTTTGAAATGCTTTGAACGCCGCGTCTTAATACATCATCCGCTATGGCAAATGCATTCATAAGAGTTAGCTTTTGCTTTGAGATTTCTTTAAGTCTTTCATTTGGAATAACAACTAGTGAGTCAACATATTTTGAAAGCTCAACGATACCTCCCTCAGCCTGAAGCATTCTTCTTTCTCTTTCAAAGCTAAATGGCTTAGTTACGATACCAACCGTTAAAATTCCTAATTCTCTTGCGATTTTAGCCACAACAGGAGCTGCACCTGTACCTGTTCCACCACCCATTCCTGCGGCAATAAATACAATATCTGCTCCTTTAATTGAGTCCTTGATAGCTTCTTCGCTTTCATGTGCAGCCTTTTCTCCTATATCAGGATTAGCTCCTGCGCCTTTACCGTTTGTTGTTTGCTCTCCGATACAAATAATTGTAGAAGCTCCTGATTTTACCAAAGCCTGTCTATCTGTATTTACAGCGATAAACTGTACGCCCTTTATGTTTGAATTTATCATACGGTTGACAGCATTGTTTCCGCCTCCACCAACGCCAATTACTCTTATATCTACGCCTGATTCAAAATCATTATCTAATTCAAATGTCATCTTTTTTCTCCTAAATAACATATTTTTACATTATATATAATACACTCTTTATTTATTTTTTTCAAGAGCTTTATTGAAATTTCATTTAGACAATTTTATATTTTATGCCAAATTATACTATTTGCCATATTTTTGTAAAAATCATTGACAAAAAAGTAAATTTTAGTTATAATCAATATGTAAAAATATATAAAGGACTTTTTATGAAAATTAAAATCAACAAATATCTAAAAACCGTGATAGTGCTGTTAGGCTTTATAATTTGCTACATTGCTTCTGCATTATTCACTACTTTTTTACTAGACTATTCAGTAAGCAATTTCTTTGAGTACGACTATGTAAATGCAATTTTGGGAATTGTGCTTATTGTTTTATTATCGTGCATAACTAATTTGCATTTAAGCTCGTATAGACACGCCAGTGTTGGTGAGGTTGTAAAAATCGGCGCTATATCCTTTATAATTTTAGTTGTAAACATTATTGTTTCCTTGATTATGCCGGGTGTTTCAGTAAACCACAGTATAGTTACAATTCTTATTTTCTTCGTTTTAACCTCTTGTCTTGTTTTTTCAAATAGACTTTTTGATTATGCAATAAAAAAATTTGAAAGAACAGCTCATCCTGATAAAAAGGTATTAATTGTTGGTGCAGGCTCTGCTGGTAATATCATTCTAAAGGAAATTCAAACATCTAATAAAATTAAATACAATGTTGTAGGATTTGTAGATAATGACAAAAATAAAATCGGTACATATATTTCTGGCGTTAAGGTTCTTGGCGAGCCTGAAAACATTAAGCTTTATGCGGATATTACTGATGCTGACTTAATTATCATTGCTATTCCAAGAGCAAGTGCTAAGGAAATAAAGAGACTCTCTAACCTTTGTCTTGAAACAAAATGTGAAACAAAAATTCTACCTGCAATTTACCAAATGCTTGATGGAGAAATTTCCGTTTCAAAATTAAGAAATGTCGATGTGCAGGACTTACTTGGTAGAGATCCTATAAAATTAAATACTGATGAAATTATGGGATATATCAAGGATGAGATTGTTCTTGTAACCGGTGGCGGTGGCTCTATCGGCAGTGAGCTTTGCCGTCAAATTGCATCCCATGAGCCTAAGCAATTAATTATACTTGATATTTATGAAAACAGTGCTTATGAAATTGAGCAAGAATTAAAGCGCAAGCATCCTAATTTAAATCTTCTAACGCTTATTGCTTCCATTCGTGATAGCGTTAAAATGGATGATGTATTTAGAACTTATAAGCCAGGTATTGTTTTCCATGCTGCTGCGCACAAGCACGTGCCGTTAATGGAAACAAGTCCTAATGAAGCAGTAAAGAATAACATCATTGGTACATATAAGGTTGTTAAATGTGCTGACAGATATAAGGTAAAGAGATTTGTTCAAATTTCCACAGACAAGGCGGTAAATCCTACTAATATCATGGGTGCTACAAAGCGTGTTTGCGAAATGATTATTCAAGCATTTGCTAAAAAGAGTGAAACAAAATTTGTTGCAGTTCGTTTCGGCAATGTGCTTGGCTCAAACGGCTCTGTTATTCCTTTGTTCAAGAAGCAAATTGAAGAGGGCGGTCCTGTTACTGTTACACATAAGGATATTATCAGATACTTTATGACAATTCCTGAAGCGGTTAGTCTTGTGCTTCAAGCAGGTGCTTATGCTGAGGGCGGCGAAATATTCGTTCTTGATATGGGTGAGCAGGTGAGAATTTATGATCTTGCTTACAATCTCATTAAACTATCCGGATTTGAGCCTGAAAAGGATATTGAAATAAAGATTACAGGTCTTCGCCCCGGAGAAAAGCTATATGAGGAAAGACTTATGGCTGAGGAAGGGCTCAAAAAGACTGCTAATGATAGAATTAGCATTGGTAAGCCTCTTGAAATTGATGAACAAAAGCTATTTGATGCTTTAAATGTGCTTTATGATGAAGCATATTCAGAAAGCACCAAAATGAAGCAATTAGTTCACGAGCTAGTTCCTACATATAAAATTGATGAAAGTAAATAAACATAAAAACTCGCACGTTTGTGCGAGTTTTTATTATTTTAAGATGTAATAAGAGGGATAAACCGCTCCGCCATTCTGTGCTTTTGGTTCATAAATAACTACACATTCCAAGGAATCGTAATTTTCTGTTTTGATGTTCAAAATAGCTACGGTTTTATTTATTTCTTTATCTAATTTTACTTCAACATATTCAACAGTTAATATATCTCCGTATTGTTCTTTAAAATCTTCAGAGTTCCTAATGAACTGCTCCGCTTCTTCAAAAAACCATTTTTTCTCTGTACTATTAGCACAGTTATTGGTGATTAGAAACACAGGTAATAATACAATATTCCATACTAAGATAAATAAAATAATTTTGATAGCTACTTGCTTGGCTTTACTCAAGCTATTTATTTTTTCAAAAAGCTTCATTGAACAGCCTCACTTAAATTTCTTGCTCTATTTAATAGTGCTTCCTTTTCGTTTGGTATTTTTTCTTCCATTACCTCTTCTAAAAGAGTGTTTAGGATATTTCCTAATTGTTTGCCTGGCTTAAAGCCGTTTTTTATTAGGTCTCCACCGTTGATTTTTAGGCTTCCTAATGTAAAGCAATCCTCGTTCACTATATCTGTTGCGATTTTTTCAATTTCATCAATAATATCAAGGCGAACTTTGTTCGGATTTTGTGCTAAGTTATCTGCTCTTTTTATTTTTATTAAATCAAAGAAGCAGTCCTTGCCCATTCTGTTTATTCTCTTTTTAATGAGAATTCTATCCGGCTCTATGGGTGTATCATGAACCTTTACAAGCTTATAAACTCTTTCCTTGGTAAAGTTATCATACTTATATTTTGTAAGATAATTTTCAGCAATTTCTGCGCTTTTATCGTTATGTCCGTAAAAATGTCCTATACCCTTTTCATCAACTGTAAAGGTGTGCACCTTGCCTGTGTCGTGCAAAAGTGCAGTTAAGCGTAGGTGCGCTATTTGCGGTGTATTTTCAACAACAACGGCGGTGTGTGTTAGCACATCGTAAACATGCCAGTCGTTCTTTTGGTCAAAGTTGTGCATTGCTTCAAATTCGGGGATAATTTCGCTTAAAATGTCATAGTGGTCTAAAATTGCTTTTTTTACATTACTACCAAGAACGAATTTGTTTATTTCAGCGGCAATTCTTTCTCCTGAAATGTTATGCAAAAGATGCTTACATTCAAGCATTGCTTTTTTTGTATTTTCTTCGATTTCAAAGCCTAATTTTGATGCGAAGCGAATTGCACGAAGTATTCTTAGTGCATCCTCGTTAAAGCGGTCCTTGGGATTGCCTATTGCACGGATAGTTTTATTTTTGATGTCTTCAATACCGCCAAACATATCAATGTATCCCTCGCTATTATTATAAACGATGGCGTTCATTGTAAAATCACGGCGTTTTAAATCGTTTTCAAGGCTTTTTGTAAATTCTACGGATTTTGGACGGCGATTGTCCTCATATTCTCCGTCTAAGCGGTAGGTTGTAATTTCTACATTTTCATTTTCATAAACGAATGTAATTGTGCCGTGCTTGATGCCTGTTTCATAGGTTCTTTCGTTTTTGAAAACCTGCTGCATTTCCTCAGGTGTTGCGCTTGTGGTAATATCAAAATCATTGATTTCAATATTCATAATCGCATCACGGACACAGCCGCCTACTGCATATGCTTCATAGCCTGCATTGTTTAGCATTTCTATTGCTTTTAATGCGCCCTTACTTAATATCATATTTTTCTTTATTCCTCGCACATTGCAAGAAATTCTTCCTTATTTATTATTTTAACGCCTAATGCTTGAGCCTTGGTAAGCTTTGAGCCTGCTTCCTCGCCTGCTAAAACATAGTCGGTTTTCTTGGAAACTGACGATGAAACCTTGCCGCCTCTTGCTTTAATCATATCACTTGCCTCATCGCGTGTCATATTTTCAAGAGTGCCTGTTAATACAAACGTAAGTCCTTCAAAGGAGCTTCCAATTTGCTTTTGCTCGTTTTCTGTTTTAACGCCTGCGCTTTTTAGTCTTTCAACTATATATTTTGTGGTATCCTTTGAGAAAAACTCCACAACGCTTTTTGCCATGATTTCGCCAAAGTCGCCGATTTCTGTAATGTCCTCAACGGTGGCAGTAAATAGTGCGTCAATATTGCCGAATTTATTAGCAAGCTCGCTTGATGCAACCTCGCCGATATGTCTAATTCCTAAAGCGAATATTACTCTTGCAAGTCCCATTTCCTTTGAGGCTTCTACTGCTTTTATAAAGTTTTCGGCAGATTTTTCGCCCATTCTTTCAAGAGATGCAATTTCCTCGCCCGTAATATAGTAAAGGTCGGATGCATCGTGGATAAGTCCTGCTTCAAGAAGCTGTTTAACAAGCTTTTCGCCTACGCCCTCAATATTCATAGCCTTTTTAGAAGCGAAGTGAATAATATTTCTTTCAAGCTGAGCGGGACATCTTGGGTTTGTGCAACGAAGAGCTCCTAAGGTAAAGTCCTCATCGTCCTCTAGAAATTCATCTGCATCATCATAGGTAAGCTTACCTCCGCATGACGGACATTCCTCGGGCATTTTGTAAGACTCTTCAATGCCTGTTCTCTTTTCCTTTAAGCTTCCTACAACCTCGGGAATGATATCGCCTGCCTTTTGTACGATAACGATATCGCCAATGCGAATATCTCTTTCCTTAATTATATCTATATTGTGAAGTGTTGCACGTGATACGGTTGTGCCTGCTAATTTTACGGGCTCTAATACCGCATTAGGGGTGAGAACGCCTGTTCTGCCTACTTGAACTACTATATCAAGAAGCTTTGTTGGCTTTTGTTCAGGTGGGTATTTATATGCAACTGCCCATTTTGGAGTACTTGTACCTTCTCCGATTTCAATGCGCTTTTCAAGGGAGTTTACCTTAATTACCGCGCCGTCAATATCGTATGGTAAATCTGCACGCTGCTCGCCTAATGAAATAACGGCGTTTACAATTTCATCCTCATTACTGCTTACGGTTATGAATGGAATTGTTTTAAAGCCTAAATCTTTAATTTTGTTAATAGTATCTTGATGGGTTTTGATTTGTGTTTCATCAAAATCGCCGGTTTGATAGTTAAAAACAAAAATATCAAGACCGCGCTTAGCCGTTTCCTTGGAATCTAAGCAACGAAGAGAGCCAGCAGCTGCATTTCTTGGGTTTGCCCATAGCTTTTCGCCCTTTTGCTCCTTTTCTCTGTTTTGCTTTTCAAAGGATTTATGAGGCATATAAACCTCGCCTCGGACTGTTATATTTACGCTTTCATTAAGCTCAAGAGGAATTGATTTTATAGTTTTAACATTGGCAGTTACATTTTCGCCTGTTATACCGTTGCCTCGTGTTGCACCTTCAACTAAGATGCCGTTTTCATATTTTAAGGAAACACTAAGACCATCAATTTTAGGCTCTACTGTAAAGACAGTATCGCTTCCTGCTTCGCTTTTGATTTTTTGTACAAATGCACGAAGGGAGTCAATGTCAAAAACATCGGTAAGGCTTCCCATTTTAACCTGGTGCTTTACCTCTTCAAATTTATCAAGTGCCTTTCCGCCAACTCTTTGTGTTGGGGAAGCTTCGCTAAAATACTGTGGATTTTCTAATTCAAGCTGCTTTAGCTCCTCAAACATTTTATCATATTCAAAGTCGGATATTTCGGGTGCGTCATTTTCGTAATATCTTTTTGAGTGATACTTAATAAGCTTTCTTAGGTGGTTAATTCTTTCTTCAATATTCATAATAATCTCCAAAAAACTTTATGTATTTAGTATATCATATTGATATTTAAAATGCAAGTTTTCGCACAATTTTCTAACAAGTGATTTTTTATGACTTTTTTCCTTGTCAATATGTGGCGAAACTACGGATTTTGTCTTTTTGTGTCTAACTGTTTTTGTTGAATTGGTAATTTTTTACTGTATAATAATGTTGCAAAGCGAATTTTTCACCGTTAGGATACATAAAAAGAAAGAGGTAAAAATTATGAAAAAATACTTTTCAGTTGTATTGCTTATTATTTTGTGTTTGGCTTGCGCTATGATATTCTATGTAAACGCAAATGACTTATTTGGCAGTGGCTCAAAGGATAGTGGCAGTGATTCAAGCTTATCAAATGATGTTGGCACTTCAAATGATGATATGGTGGGGGACACTACTGATTCTATACAGATTGCTACCATTGAAAAAGAGGGTACGATTTTAGGCGAATATTATACCAATACTAATTTAAGAATTGAATATGCGATTTATAAGCTTGAAAATGAGAAAAACTTATATTTAAGCTGTGAAATGTACTTAGATGCGAAAAGCCCCATTACAAATGAGGCTAAGGGGTATTTGTCTATTAACGAAGTTAAAAAGGAATTTACTATAAGTAAAATGGTTGGTAATACTGCTCTTTTAACATCCGTTACATCTTCACTTGAGTTTAAGGAAGGTCAAAAAATTAATATTGAAGGATTTTTAGATGTTCAAATAAGCGATAGCGCCGGGGTTTCACTTTCATGCTTAAAGGCAAACGGAACTATTGTGGCAAGCGAGGAATATAAGAAAATGCCAAGCTCATATTTAATAAACATGGAGCATGTTTCACAATATCCTGACTTACCATCAGGAGATGAAATCACTTCTCTTGCTATGGTGTTGAAGTATTTAGGATATGAGGTTGACAAAAATGAGCTTTGCGATTTATATCTTGATAAGGGTCCTGTTGGATTTACTAGCTTTTATGAGGCCAATGTAGGTAATCCACGAAGTGCTTATAATTCCTACGGTTGTCTTGCTCCTGTTATAGTAAAGGCGGGAAACCGTTATACAACAGTAAACGGTGGCGGACATAAATCTTACGATTTAACATCATATAATATTGATGCGCTACTTTATGAGGTAGCGTCTGGAAATCCTGTTATAGTATGGGCATGCGATGATTTTGATATTACCCCCTCAATTTCTCGCATTTGGGTTGTAGATGGACAAAATCTATATTTAAAGTCAAATATGGCTACTATGGTGCTTGTTGGCTATGACCTAATAAATAATACGGTTACGCTTTCTGACCCTGCGGGCAGCATTTTTGAAATTGATATGTCGCTTTTTGAGACAAGATTTTCAGAAATGGGCTCTTATGCGGTGGTTGTAAAGTAAGCCTTATTACCATAAAAACCACTCTGCTTTTGCAGAGTGGTTTTTAAATTAAAGCATTTTTAAGATGGAATCTACATCGGAGATTTCTGCTCCGTAGGTTTCCTTTAAGTACTTGATACCGTAGTTGTAGTCCTCTTCTGTGAAGGAGTCTGTTGCGTCCTTTGCTACAACGATATCATAGCCGTATTGATAAGCATCCGCTGATGTGTGGCGTACGCACATATGAGCATGAAGACCTGTCATAATTACTGTGTTTACTCCAAGCTCATCAAGTAAAAGCTTAAGGTCTGTCATAAAGAAGCCACTGTAACGGCGCTTTGGAACAACGAAGTCCTTTTCGCAAAGGTCAAGCTCATCAATTACTTGTGCTCCGTATGTACCTGCGATTGCATGGTCTCCCCAGAATTTTAATTCGTGGTCAACGCCCTTAATGTGAGCATCGTTACAGAAAATAACAGGAACGTTCTTTTCACGGCAACCTGCTAAAAGCTCCTTTGTCTTTGGCACGATTGCTAAGCCTCTGTCGCACTTTAATGCGCCTGTAACGAAGTCGTTAAGCATATCAACAACTAAAACTGCATATTTCTTTTTCATTTTGTTTTCTCCTTGAATTTGTGTATTTATGTGTATATACAGATGATAACACATTTTTTTCATTTTGTCAAACATAAAATTATTGATTTTATTATTTTTGTATGTTATAATAAACAAAACTGAAAAAAAGGAATACTATATATGAATAATGAACAAAGAAGAATAGAAATTTTAAGTGTTTTAAAGGAAAGCGTTTCTCCAATTAGCGCAAGTGCCTTTGCAAAGGATTTTTCTGTTACAAGACAGATTATCGTTGCTGATATTGCTCTTTTGCGTGCTTCGGGATATCCTATAAGAGCTGAGCATAAGGGATATGTTTTAGAAAAGGTTGAAAGCAATGAAATTCGCAAAAGAATTGTTGTTAAGCATGGGGCAAAAGAGGTTACAGAGGAGCTTTATGCAATTGTTGACAATGGCGGAAAGGTGCTTGACGTTATAATTGACCATTCAATTTACGGAAAAATTTCAGCCGAGCTTAATTTATCTTCAAGATATGAGGTTGACCTATTTGTAAAGAGAATTTCCGAGAAAAATGTTACTCCGCTCTCCTTACTTACTGATGGATTGCACATTCATACGGTAGCAATTAAGAATTTGGAGTCTTATGAAAAAATCATTGAAAAATTAAGTGAATTAAAGGTTTTAGTTGAAAATGAATAATGAAAGGGCGGGATTTTCTCCTGCCCCTCATTTTGCATAGTTTTTGTAGTTATGAATATACTTTTTATAAGAATACTTTAATAGAGGTTTTTATGAAAAGGTCAATTAAAATTTTTCAATTATTAGGCTTTGGAGTTACATCACTTTTAGGAACAATTTTACATTTTTTATACGATTGGTTAGGAAAGCCCACATGGGTTGCGCCGTTTTCGGGAGTAAATGAATCTACTTGGGAGCATATGAAGCTTTTATTTTGGCCTATGGTTATTTACGCCATTTTTGAGAGATTTTTATTTAAGGAGAGAGAGGATTTTTGGTGTGTAAAGCTACGCGGAATTTTGCTTGGTTTGGCTTTAATTCCCGTATTATTTTACACATATAACGGCGTTATCGGTAAATCTCCCGATTGGATAAACATTGCTATTTTCTTTGTTTCAGCAGCGATAGCCTATACTTATGAAACGATTGTTTTTGAAAAAAATGAATTAAAGTGTAGGTCAAAAAAATTAGCAATCGGCGTTATTTTAGTTATTGCGCTACTCTTTGTGGTATTTACATTTAGAACACCTGAAATTGGGATATTTAAGGACCCTATAAGTGGGACATATGGGATATAAAAACGAGTGCTGAAAAAATCAGCACTCGTTTTTTGATTAATATTCTAATGCGTTTACTTTTTCCACCAAAGTTACAAATCTTGGGTAGCTGCGAATGCTATCAAACCACTTTTTATTTAGGCTTGTGAGCATTGGCTCTTTTATGTGCATCTGAGTGCTACAAAATTTAAACTCGCATTCCTTTAAGGCGGGAATGTTATCAAGATTGTTTTTTGTATTATAGTGTTTCGACTCCTTGATAAAGCCTTTAAGTTCATCTTCGAGGCAATCAATTGCTTTTTCTATATCGCCAAGCTCTAAATAACAATGTGCAATGTGCATATAAATCCAATACCAAGTGTGAAGAGGTGGGGTGTATTCTTCTTCACCATAAATCGCTTGAACAGTTTTTACAAAGGTTTCGTATGTGGCAAGTGCTTCCTTATACATTCCTTTTCTTTTATATACATTTCCTAACATTATTAGCTCGTGTTCCAAACTTGTTATAATGTTAGAAAAATTATTACAACGAGTTTTTATTTCCTCGTCATTATTATTTTCGTAACAATAAACCCAAGCAAGCTGAGAGCCTTCTGTATAATCACTGTTTTGGGGGAAATACACGGTTTCTTTTTTTGCTTCCTCAAGCATATTAAATCGGCAGTAAAGCTTTACGAGCCACATATGAGCAGTCATAATATCGTGTATGTTTTTTCCATACTGAATTATGAGATTTGCCTCTCGTTTTGCCTCGTTAAATGCTTTCTGTGCTTCTTCGGCATTCCCATTTTTTCTACATTTAAAAGCATAAATACAAGCTCCACTCAATGTATAAACAAGTAGTTTTATATTGTTAGGATATGCTTTTAGTTTTTCTAAGCATCTTTTGTATACGACATCGTATTCTTCCTCATCTTCCAATTCAGTAGAGCCTATATATTCCTCGCTTTTTTCAATGAATTTTTCAATATCTTCGTCTGCATTTGTACCAAATATACCAAACAACTCATCAGCAGAAATTCCTAAAACTCTGCATAATGGTACAATTTGAGTAATATCGGGCAAACCTGTTTCGTTTTCCCATTTGGAAACAGCCTGTGATGTAACGTGTAGTTGTTCAGCAAGCTCCTCTTGGGTGAGGTTTTTCTCTTTTCTTGTTTTACGTATGATTTTTCCTATTGAATAATCCATATTATCCTCCAAAATGATATATTTCGGTACCGTAATCATATTATAACACTTGTCAAATGAGAATTGAAGCGACTGTTAAGCAATTTCAATCCAACGGAGCGTTGTATTTATTCTAACATATTTTTATTATTTTTCCAATAGAAATACAAAAGCAATTCAAAACGTATAAATTTAAATATAAAACGAGTGCTGAAAAAATCAGCACTCGCCATTTTAATTATTTAGATATTAGAAGCATAATCAATTCTTTTGTTGCTTCCTTAATTTCGCAAAGTGTTGGAAGCTTATCATCAGGCAACTCTAAACTTTTAATTTTCGAGGAAAGCTCCGAAAATGTACTTTTTATCAAGTCTGCTTTTCTTTCTTCTTCGGTTTTTCTCACATCATCATACATTTTGATGTAAAGCTCAAGCATAATTTTAAAGTTATACTCTCGTTGAGAAAAAACATTGCATACCTCTGAAACCTGTTCGTTTCCTGTTTCACTCTCTGTAGAGTAAACGCTATCTATTACATCGCCCAATCTATGCAAAGAATTTGCACTATTTTCGGTAATTTGCTTTTGTAATGCAACGATTTGCTCAAAAATTTCTCTTTCGGTTAATTTATTTTCCATTTTATTATCCTCCAAATATTCCTTTGGCGGACACGCAAGGCATATTGTATTTTCATTCATGAAGCGTGCCCTGCCATTTTTAACAAGACCCTTTGCCCTTTTTAAATAGGTAGCCTCATATTCATTTCCTTGCTCGTCAACAACAATAATGTTTTTTTCTATGGGTGTCGCCCCCTTGTATTGATTTGCATTTTATGAATTCTACGTTTTTTGTTATGGGTTTCTTCCCCTAATTCATAGTTTAATTATATCACACTCAAATATTGGTGTCAACAAATTTTATTGTAAAAACATTATATAATATCATTCTAAAAAATGATAATTTACATATTAGATTTTGTCGTGTTAATTGACGCAATTAACATTCTGTGAATAGTTCCGCAATCTCGAATAAGTGCTTTTAACTCCATTGACTCAACTATATTTGCTTTTTCAAAAAGTTCAAGCCAGTATTCTGTTTCGTAACATTCTTTTGATGAAATTCGCAGCTTTGCTACGAATTTCGCCTTTCCATGCGCATATTTGGCTTCCATAATATTTGCACCGATTGAAGTCGCACATCTTTCAAGTTGGTTTGTAAAGAATAATGACCTTTTATATTTTCGGTTAAATTTAAAACATTAACTGCAAAATCCATTGATAAATCTGCAAGCTTATTTTCTGACATATTAATCATCTACCTTAATGTGATTGTAGCATAAAATAAATGTGGTGTCAAATGAAATCGTGCAAGCACGATGAAATCCAAGCATGCTTGGATGAAATCTTCCTTTAGGAAGATGAAATTTAATCCATCTAAGATGGATTAAAATAAAAAACCTCAGTTGAAACAACTGAGGTTTTTTGAGGGTGGATGATGAGATTCGAACCCACGGCCTTCAGAGCCACAATCTGACGCTCTAACCAGCTGAGCTACACCCACCAAAGAACTATAGCTTTGTCACTTACGGCAAAGCCCCTATATAAACCACTATGGTGTGTGGTTTGGCGTACCCGGAGGGATTCGAACCCCCGACCTACTGCTTAGAAGGCAGTTGCTCTATCCGGCTGAGCTACGGGTACATAAAAATGGAGCGAGTGATGGGAATCGAACCCACGCGACCAGCTTGGAAGGCTGGAATTCTACCATTGAACTACACTCGCATATATTTGCTTTTGTTTTTTGCTCTACTATAATATCACAAGGAATACAGTTTGTCAAGTGTTTTTTTAATTTTTTTAAAATTTTTTAGAAAGTTGAATTATAGAGACACATATTAGCAAGCGGACACCTTCCCTTTTACAGGGGAAGGTATCTTATTTGCTTTTGTTTTTATAGATTTTCTAAGAATTTACCAAGCTTCTCTGCTAAAATTTCGTGTCCGTCATCGTTAGGATGTAAAGCATCGCTTGAATATATTCTACTAAATTCGTGAATATTAAGAGGCATAGAGCCGTTTCCAAACATATCAAGGACAGGGATTGAAAATTGCTCACATACATCTCTAATAGCCTTTGCATAGTCCTTTAATGGATGCTGCACTACTCCATCAGGCTTCCATGTACCAAGACCGCCATCTTCATTCCAGCGATGAAGTGGTGTTATGAACACTATCATTGCATCAGGATACTGCTTTATAAGGTTTACACAAAGAACACGAAGTGCTCCGTAAAATGTGAACATTGTGCTATCGGTAATTTCGCCAAGTGGCGCTTGACCGTTACCATAATCGTTTGTGCCGCCGAAAACTACTATTAGGTCTGCATCCTTATCCATTGATTCGGCTCTTAAAATAAAGTCCTTATCTCTTGGATTGTCTGGGTCTTTAATTTCCGATTGTCTTGCAATTCTTGTTCCGCCTAAGCCGTAATTTCTTGCTTCTTTAAGACCGTACTTCTCTTTTATAAGTGCGTGAAACACTTTATTGGGAGAGGATGTGCCGCATCCCTCGGTTATGCTATCGCCTAAAAAGTTTGCTTTTATGTTTTTAAGTTCCATTTTTCTTCTCTCTTATAGATTTTCAAGGAATTTTTGGAGCTTTCTTGCGATTAGCTTATGACCTTCATCATTTGGATGGAGTCCGTCAGGCATATATTTTTCGCACCATGCCCAAACATTGCCGTACATTCCGCTTTCCTTATACATATCACATACAGGGATTGAGTAATATTCGCAAACCTCTCTTTGAGCCTTTATGAAGTCATAAAGGGGGTGTGAAATATCGTTGTCAAATTTTGCTTCCTGTAATCTATGTAATGGAGTCATAAAAACTATTTCCTTGTCAGTATAGTTTTTAATTAAGTATAAGCAAAGTGTATGCATACCGCCGTAGAAGGTATGAATGTCTCTGTCCTCAAAGGTGCCGAGTGGAATTGTAGCGTGTCCGTAGTCGTTTGTTCCACCGAAAACTACAACAATATCTGCATCCTTATCCATTGATTCAGCGCGAAGGTTAAAGTCTTGGTCAAATGGGTTATCTGTAATAACGGGAAGTCTTGCAATTTTTGTGCCGCCCTTACCATAGTTTCTTGCTTCTGCAAGTCCTACGCTTGCTTTTAATACTTGGTGGTATGGCTTTGTTGACCAATCAGATGTTCCATGTCCCTCTGTTATGCTATCGCCTAAAAAGTTGATTTTCTTGCCTTTTAATTCCATTTTATTTTCTCCTTAATTGTCTTATAGACTAAGGATATTTTAGCATTTTACAGAATATTTTTCAATAGTTTTTTTAGAAAAGAATTGGAAATGAAAATAAAAGCTCATAAAGTCTTGCATATATCGACTTTCCTTGCTTTATATCAAGTGGATTTTCGCCCTTTCCACATTCTATTGTATATGATGGGATATTCAGCTCTCTTATGGAGTAATCGGTAAGCCCTCCGTATGATGCGCTTCCCTCGGTTTCCCGTATTGGATAACCGCACATCCTTGACACATGGCGTGAAATTATTTCGGTATTATGTACTGCTTTGCCGTTAGATTTACAATATATTTCTTCGCCTTGTGTGTGCAATGTTATTATTCCCTTTAATTCATCGCCGATTATTCTTATTAAGTTGATAAGGGCTTGTGTTTCAGGCTCGCTTTCAGGGTACTCTCCGCTATATTTTGTTTTGCCCGGAGTTATTCCGTTAGCTCTTTCGTATATTTTGTATTCCTCAAAGGAAGCGTTATAGTTATGGTTTAGATCAACGCCTCTTGCATTGGCGTTCCATTTTGTAAAATTCTCTCCCTCGTTATATGCAATTACTCTATCCTTTATAGGATTATCATCGTCTATACCGTTTAAGCGATATTCTACTCCGTCGGGGTTAAGCATTGGGACTATGTAAATTTTTCGCATTTTAAAAAGATACCGAATATTTACACCTGCTATTTGGTTTGAATTTTTATATGCTTTTATGTAGTCTTCGATAAAGTTTACAAGCACACTTGTTGTAATATTTTCGCTTGCGTGATGGGTGGATACGTACAGCACCGATTTCTTCGCAGTATCATCGCCTAAGGTTATAAGGGGTATTTCCTTGCCTAAAATTGTGTTTCCGATTGATGTTAGCTTGACAAGCTCATGGTTATCTGCAAGCTCGCTTAATGTGCTTTTCAGCATTTTATGGTCAAATTCCTTGAAATATTCCATTTTTCTCTCTCCTTATGTGAAAATTAGATGAATTTTTATAAAGTTTGTAATTTTTACTTTATTTTTATAATAAAATATGCTAGAATAGTTAAAGTTTAGGAAAAATTCTAAAATTAGGTGGTATTATGAAAAAGAAATTTTACAATCTTGCGCTAATACTAATCATAGCAACTGCACTTCTTTCCGTGACATTCGCTATTGTTTATTATCTTGCGTCCGAGGTTATTGTAGCTGGCGAAGCGATGCTTGTTTTCTTATTCTATGTCAAGAAGGCATTTGATTTACTTGCAGTTTTCACGGGCTATGGCACAATTATTTATGCGTTTTCAAGATATTCATATATTGACGGTCTTAAAATGACTGCAATTTTCGCTTTATCTGTGCTTATTTCCTTTGTGTATCAAGTTATTGGCACATGCTTCTTTGATAGTGCAAAGCTTTCATTTGAGCTTGTTATAACTACAATATATTATGCATTTGGCGATTGCTTTATTACTCAATACATTCCTGCACTCGTTATTGCTGTGGTTGCTTATAAAAGCACCGTTGATGGCACTAAGAGAATTGAAAAGCTGGTTTCTTGGAAAAATCCTACACAAAGAGTTATGCTCTTGGTAACTATTGTTATTTTTGCTATAAATTTTGTGGCTCAGCTGATATTTGATATTCTTGCATTCTTAATTGAGGTTGAATGGATGATTTATATTGATGAGCTTGGTTCAATTTTCTTATCAATACTTGAAACAGCCATTATATATATCGTGGTTCAATATGGAATTTACATGCTCATGCATAACATATACACAAAATATACTGACCATAGCGGAAACGAAAAAATCGCATCTAGTATTGATGCTTAACAGAAAATTTATTAAAATGGAGATATAAAATGAAGAAAAGAATTATTTGCTTAGCGCTTGTTTTAATTATGGTGCTTACGGTTTCATCTTGTATTGTTAGCAAAACAAGATACAATTACAACATGGAAAAGTATGTTACCTTAGTTGATTATAGCGACTATAAGGTTGAGCTTGAGCTTGACAGTATTCAAGCTGCTATTGACTCATCAATCATGGACTACTCTACTGAATATAAGGTTCAGGTTGGAGACGAGATTTATGTTGACATCATTGCCAAAGAGGTTAAGTACATTACCACAGAATCAGGCACGCTTATTGACCAAAAGGGCGATGAAATTGCTGATTTAAAGGAAGAGGGATTGCTTTTAAAGGTTGGCTCAAATGAATATGCTTCTAAGGTTGAAAATTCAATTTTAGGTACAAAGATTGGCGAAAAGACACAGCTTAAGATTCAGCTTCCTGATGACTTTAAGGTTGAATCATACCGTGGCAAAGAGGTTTATATTGACATTACTGTTAAGTCAAAGCTTTGTAACGAGGGCGACATTGTTTTAGTAAACTACAAGGGCTTTTTCCTTGATAAGGATGGAAACAAAATTCCTAATCCCGATAAGAAGGATGAAAAGGATGAGGAATTCAAAATTTTTGATGCTAACTCAAATGCAAAATTCTATTTAGGCTCAAAAATGGCTATTGATGGCTTTGAGGAAAACATTACAGGCATGAAGGTAAATGAAACAAAATCCTTCAAGGCTACATTCCCTGATGATTATGATAATGAAAGCGTAAAGGGTCAAACTGTTGAGTTTGAGGTAACTGTAACAGGATTAGCGATTGCTCCTATATTTAATGATGATTTTGTTAAAACATACTATCCTGAATACAAGACAACAGAAGAATTCAAGGAAGCTTTAAAGACAAAATACATTTTAAGCAACATCTATGAGTATATCGTTTCCAAGTCTGACATTAAAAAGTATCCTAAGGCTGAATTAAGAGATGCTAACCGTGAGCTTAAGGACATTGAAGCATCATTTAAGGAAACATATGGCATTGAGCTTGATGCTTACATTGAGGCTTACTTTGATATGACTCGTGATGAGTATGTTAAGTCAAACATGAAATCAGAAATGATTTACTATGCAATTAAGCAAAAAGAAAACATTGAGCCAACTAGCGAGCAGCTTCTTGAAGAGGTTGATTCACTAATTGAATACTATAAGAACTATTATATGGAAAATGAAAAGCTTGATGCAAATACTGCAAAGGCTAAAGCGCAATCATTTGTAAACAGTCTTGGTAGCACATATTCATATGAAAATGTACTATTCAGATTAGTTGATGATTTCTTAGTAAAGATTGCTAAGGTTACAGAAAAACCAAGAACTTATACTTCAATTACTGAAATTCGCGCTGAGGCTGATAAGCCTGTAACTGAATAAAAATTTAAGACCTTAAATCGTTTGATTTAAGGTCTTTTGTTATACAAAAAAATCATCACACAATGATGTGTGATGATTTAATTATTTAGTCTGCAAAGCCGTCAAGGATATTTTGGAGATATACTCTATTTTCCTTTGAGTAGCTCTTTAAGTTAAGCTTCTTTGTTACATCGCAAATTGAGATTTCTTCGCTACCATCAAGGGTTGCAGTGGTATATGCAATTCTTTCCTCGCCTGTTTCTTGATTGGTAATTTTTACATATGCCTTAAAAATAAATTCATCATAAGCGCTTACATCTGTTTGCTTAACGAATAGGATACCATCCTTCAATTCGTATGTTGCGCCCTCGCCAAAGAATACCTCTTCATCGCACTTAACGCCGTTTTTATAAACAACGATACCTGCATCAACCTTACATGATGAATTAAGAATTCTAACAGCATCAAGCTCCTCACTGTTAACCTTAAACATTGGAGCAATACCTGATGGCTTGCCTGTGTAGTTTATTGATGTGCCTAGATATTCAAAAGCGTTGATTGCGGTAGCAGGCTCATATTCTGTTTCTGTATAATTACATGTGGAGCAAATTCTGTATTTATAGCCATTTGATAAATAGCTCTTTGTGCCTAAAACTACATATTCTCCAAATGTATGATTTCCGCCACAGTGATTTGCTGATGCAGCGATTATTTTTCCATTTACTATATCAAATTTCTTTGAAGAATCAGTTCCTGTTGCTAAAATTGAGGCTTTTTTATCAATTTCAACCTTGAATTCCTCGCCATCAGTAGCATCGGCAGGAATTTTAAAGTTAAGCTTTAAAAATTCGCCTCTTACCTTTGATGAATCAGTTCCATCGTTAATACCTACATAAAGGTATTCGCCATTTACGCCTGATGTATCCTGCATATATATTGCAGACTCAGCAATATTTGCAAAGAAATCGCCATTTGCAACGGAAATAAGCTCTAATCTTTGGTCATATTTGATTTTTAATGTTGCAGCGGATAAGCCAAGTGTTTCATCTATTCTTACAACTACGCTAACGGTTTGTGATGGAAAACCGATTGATTCCTGTACGGTTACTGTTGAAGTTTTGACATTATCTGCCAAAATTGTGCTACAAAGTGTAAACACCATAATTAGCGCAAGAAGTAATGAAAGTGTTCTTTTCATATTATTCTCCTTTTGATGTATCAAGTGAAGCATTGATATTACTTACTAAATTATTTTAGCATATAATATATACAATGTCAAGAAAAATCTATTTTTAGGCAGCTTGGTTATTTATTTTCCTTTTCAAGATAATATGTAGCTTCCATATCGGCAGTTGATAATGCAAATGCAAGTGGGAACATTTCATATGCCTTGCTTACATTGTTCATTTCCTGTGGTGTGCCTGCGCCTGAAAATCCCATATGATAGCGAATAGCGAATGCTTCTTCTCTTGTAAGCTTCATAAATGGGGTAATCATATATACGCTTTTTTCACCGTGTCCGTATGGGAGCTTGTCATCGTATTCAAAAGTAGGTACCTTTTCCCACACGCCTTGGTCATTTTTAACGTTTCTAAAGCCGGGCTTATAAACATTCATTTTGCAAAGGTCGTGTAATAGTGATACTATTGCAATTGTTTCCTCGCTGTAATTAAGTCCGTATTTTTCCTTTGCCGCAGGTCTATCAAGATATGCTACTAAGCATTCATAAACATTTATGGAGTGTTCACAAAGACCGCCTGCATATGCGCTATGATATCTTGCGCTTGCAGGAGCGGTAAAAAAGTCTGATGAGGTTGAGCAAATAAAGTCTAACAGCTTGTCTGCTCCCTCCCTTTTGATTTTTGATTTATAGATTTCAATAAATTTATCTCTTGCGCTCATTTTGGTATCTCCTAGTTGTTCATTATAAATTCAATCATATCTGCAATTCGGTTGCATTGATGGTCTGCGGCTTTTTTAACCTCTTCCTTTGCATTAGATACCGCAAAGCCACAAAATTCCTCAATCATAGCAAGGTCGTTTACATTGTCGCCTACTGCATAAATTTCGGGATTATCAAACATTTTTGCGTATTCATATACGCCTGTTACCTTTGACGTATTGGCAGGTGGCATATCAACTGAGCCGCCATTTCTGAATGCGCTGATTTTATCGCCATAGGTTGCATTAACATAATCAATAAATTTCTGCGCGTTTTCTTCCTTTGAAAATCCTGTATTAACTTGAGTAAACTCCTTTAAGTTATCTATTTGCATTGGGATTTTACCTTTAATATCAATAGCGCATTTTAAGAAAATATCACTTGCGGAAAATCCGTAAGCGCCAAGCTCCTTGGCTTTATCAATAAGGTCATAAACGAAGTCTCCCATTTTGCCCTTTTTTTGATAAATAATTTCGCCCTCTCCGTTTCTTATAACTGCACCTGTACAACAAATAAGATAGTCAAATTCAAGTCCGTTTTCAGGCTTTATCCATTGTGCCATATCAACATCTCTGCCCGTTACAATGCCAAACTTGTTGCCTGCTTCTCTAAATTTGTGTATGGCTTCTTTATCCTCATCACTAATTTTTCCGTTATAACTAAGTGTACCATCAAAATCCGTTGCTATAATTTTCATATTTTATCTATCTCCGTTTCGGTATATACCTTTATATTATTTTTTATGAGTAGGTCGGTTAAAACGCCGTTACCTTCAGTAAGCACGCCTGAATAAGTGCCGTCATAAATTTGACCTTTACCGCAAGAGGGGCTTTTTGCTTTTAAAATGGCTTTTGTGCATCCGTTTTGAATAGCAATTTTTAAGACCTCATTTGCTCCTTTATTATATTCATAGGTTACATCAACGCCGTCTTTTCTTATAACGCTACTGCCTACTATTTCCGCAGGGACTCTTGGAATTGGAAGTCCTCCAAGCGTTTCTGCGCAGACAGGAATTAATTCATATTTTTCTTGAAGATTTATAACCTCGTTTACAGGCTTTGATTTCCCGTCATAACGGCAAGGTACGCCTAAAAGACAAGCGCTTACTATTATTTTCTCCATATATTATCTCGCTTTTTACTAGTTATAATGTAATTTTAGCATATATAAATTCAATTTGCAATATTATATATAAAATTAACTTATTGACTTTTTGTGAATAATATGGTATAAAGGTTATATAATGCTTTATTGGAGTTTATTATGTTAGAAAATATAATTTCGCAATCATATCTTTTGATTGATATTCTGCTTTCAGCTGTACTTGGATTTTGTATAGGTCTTGAAAGAAAAAAGAGATTTAAAGAGGCGGGAATAAGAACGCATACATTAGTATCTGTTGGCGCTTGTCTTCTTATGATAGTAAGTATTCATGGCTTTGGTCCTAATGCCGATACGGCAAGAGTTGCGGCTCAGATTGTTTCGGGCGTTGGTTTTCTTGGTGCTGGTATTATCATTTACCGTAAGCAAGAAATCAAAGGTCTTACAACTGCGGCAGGTGTTTGGGCTACGGCAGGTGTTGGTATGGCTTGTGGTGGCAGACTCTATATAGTTGCGATTGGCGCAACTGCAATTATGATTGGTCTTCAATTATTATTCCATTTAAAGGTTAGACCCTTTAAGACTGTAAAGCACTTCTCTGTTAACATTGTATTTATACAGACAGAAGGAGCAAATAAGAGAGTTAAGGAAATTTTTGGTGTTGACAGGTTTAATCATTTAAATATCAAGCGTGATGGCGACAATATTACATACAGTGCTACGCTTAATACAGATAAGGAGCTTTCCTCTACTCAGCTTGATAGAATTATGAGAGAAAACGACTTTATACATTCTATTGAAAGATGTGATGATAATTAGGGTGTAGGAATAGGAAAAAGCAAGTGCTTGATGCACTTGCTTTTATTGTTTTATATTGTCAATGTAGACATCTGTGAGAGTTTCGCCATCATAGCAGAGCTTAAGTGCGAAAAAGTCGGTGCGCTTTTCAAGTAAGTCAAGAAAAACCGTATCGCCCTCCCACATTGGGAGTGATTTTAGTGTGGATTTATCGTACCAATCAAGCTCGCCCTCATCGCACTGACAAAGAGTTCCTGTAAATTCGGTTGAGGTAAAGAGGTGCATTTGCTCTGTTTCATATTTGTCGGAAACAAAGGTAACTATGGCGCGATATTTAGGAATCATCTGGAGTCCTGTTTCTTCCTTTACCTCACGAATGGCGCAATCATAGGGGCTTTCATTTTCCTCAAAGTGTCCGCCTACTCCCATATATTTACCTTGGCTACCGTCATTTTTCTTGTTGCCTCTGTGAATTAAAAGGTACTTGCCGTCTTTTTCTAAATAGCATAAGGTTGTGTTTTTCATTCAAAATATACTTCCTTCATTTCTATTGCGCCCTCTCCCTCGTAAACAAAATAGAGTGGGTATGTACCGTTTGGTATTTGCACGGTTGCTTCTGCTTTTGTCCAATTTTCTTGAGGCTTTAAGTCTATTTGAGCTATTTTTTCGCCTTTTTCGGATAGCTTGATTATTAGACTGCCGTTTGGTGCTTTGTAGCCGCTACGGTACTCTATGCCGATTTTTTGGACGCTTTGGAAATCAAAATATTTGTAGCCGATAAGTGTATTTTGTTCAATTTCGGCAATATATCTGTCCTCGCCTTTGTTTGTAATATGAGGGTAGATATCATAGCAATCGTCGTGTGGCATATTGCCGTTTGTTAGGTTGCAGCAAGTTACGGCAGGGTAAGTGCCCTCTGCTTTTAAGGGTCCGTTATTTAGTCCGCTTGTGGTAATTTCTACTTGCTTGAAGCTACCATCATTTTCCATTTTGATTTTTTCTGCACAGGCTTGGCGCGAAAAATCGTTTTTATGGGTTTGGCGATGGTAGAATATATAATATTCTCCGTTTATGTATTCTATGCTTCCGTGGTTATTGCCTGTTCGTGCAAGGCGGTCCTTTGGAAGTCTGCCGTTTAATTCAATATCGCCGTTGGAGATAAGCGTACCGCCGAATACAAAGTCCTTGTCGGGGTATTTACTTGTGGCATAGCAAATTTCGTGATTACATTCTCTTGGGGAATACATAAAGTAATATGTATCGCCGAATTTACGCATTGAGCTTGCTTCAAAGAATGTATGTCCCTCAAAGGATGTGCCTTTTGTATTACTTGGTAAAAGCTGGCGCGGTTTATGCTTAACGGTTATCATATCATCTTCAAGCTCTACATATGCGGAGACATATGGATTTGCAAGAATTTCTTCCATTGTTTTATCGTGGAATGGTCCTTGCTCCTCAAGGGGTAATTCGTTAGCGAAGCTATTAAAGCCGTAGTACATAAATATTCTGCCGTTATCGTTAAATACGCCCGGGTCAAACATTAAAAAGTCCTTTACTATTGTGCCGTCTTTATACCTAACATTACCTAAAAATTCAAATTTTCCGCATGGGGTATCGCATACGGCTACGCTCATTATCCAGCTTGCCCAGGATTTTGTTTTTGTGCCGCCTGCAAGTGAATAATAGAGATAGTAGCGACCATCGTTGCCCTTCACTACATCGGGGGCGTACATATATGGATGATTTTCGTAATTTGGGTCTTGCTTTGCGCTATATATTACGCCCTCGTAACGCCAATTAGTTAAGTCATCTACGGGTGCGGAATAGGTTACGTAGTCAAGCATGCAGAATGCTTCTCCGTTTTCCTTGTCGTGTGAGCCGTAAATATAAACTCGTCCATCAAACACATGTGGCTCTCCGTCGGGTACATGCTCGTATAGTGGTAAATATGGATTATATATTTGTTTCATTGCTTTCTCCTAAAATTTTATATGAATATTTTAGCATATTATTATTTACTTTTCAATAAAGTAGTGATAAAATAGTTTTATAATTTTAAATTGTGAGGTATTTTATGTTAGAGATTATTAAGGGCGTAAAAAATGAGATGCCTTTTAAATATTTTGAGGAAATTTCAAAAATTCCAAGAGCATCGGGTAATGAGGCAGAGATTGCTAATTATTTAGTTGAATTTGCGAAATCACTTGGCTTAGAGTGGTACAAGGATGAGAGCAATAATGTGCTTATTATTAAGAAAGCAAGTGCGGGTCGCGAAAATGATGAAAGCATTATGCTTCAAGCGCATACGGATATGGTGGCAGAAAAGAATGTGGCTACTGTGCATAATTTTGAGAAAGACCCTATTAAGCTAATACAAGAGGGAAATATTTTAAGAGCTGATGGCACTACACTTGGCGCTGATGACGGCTTTGGCGTTGCTATTATGATGGCGGTGCTTTCTGATACTACTATTTCAAATCCAAAAATTGAATGTTTATTTACATCAAGTGAGGAAATTGGTCTAGTTGGCGCTTCTAAATTTGATTATAGTAAGATAGAATCAAAGAGAATGATAAATCTTGACTCTGCCGAGGAAGATACTGTTATTATCGGCTGTTGCGGTGGTGTAAGAACGGAGCTTAATGTTCCTGTTACATTTAAGTATGGCGAATTTGATGGCATTAAGATTACTATCGGCGGTCTTTGCGGCGGACACTCGGGAGAGGATATAAACAAAAACAGACTTAACTCAAATGTGATTATGGGTAACGTTATTAAGGATATTGCAAGAATGTCTAAGGTTGGAATTGCTTATATTCACGGCGGAGATAAGGATAATGCTATTCCAAGAGAATGTGAGGCTGTTATTGTACCTGAAAATAAATTAGAGGAATGTTATATGCTTGCTTGTTTAATTGAGGGTGCATATAAATCTAACGGAATTGTAAAGGCTGATGAGGATAGCGGTTTATTTATTAAATTTGAATATGCAAAGGCAGATAGACAAACAAGCTATGAGGATACAGACAGAATTTTGAAGGTGCTTTCTATTCCAAATGCGATTTTAAAATTCAGAGAGGTGCCACCTATTTTACCTGAGATTTCAAGAAACTTGGCAAGAGTAAGGACGAATGAAAGCTCTATTGATGTATGCTTCTCTTCCCGTTCATATCATGATGATGGATTAAATGGCTCTACAAATGAGCTTGATGTATTGGCACAGGAAATTGGCGCTACTACATTACATCACGAAAGATATCCCGGTTGGGCAAGTGATAAGGATTCTAAGCTTGTTACAGATTATCAAAATGCGTTTTATAAGGTTGCAGGCAAAAAGCCTGAAGCAACTTTAATTCACGCAGGACTTGAATGTGGTTTAATTTCGGGCGCTATTGAAAACTTTGTTGCTATTTCCGTTGGTTGTAACGTACACGATTTACACACTCCAAAGGAAACAATGGAGCTTGACTCTATGGATAGAGTTTATGAAGCAATTATTGAAGTATTGAAATAAAGTAAAACATCGCCTATTAAAAGGCGATGTTTTACTTTATTTGGTCACACAATAAGATAAGTTCTTTTTCAGAGTCTATATCAATTTGATATGGGTAGTTCTTTGAAATTTTATCAAATTCTTTTTTGATATTGTTGGCTTTTTCCACGTTGTTTTCGTATAGCAATGCTATGGCATATTCTGTACGCAAGATAGAAGGATATTTTTTCATTGATTTCATAAAGTTTTTTAATTCGTTACTTAACAAGTTTTGAATTTCATCTTTTTGATTACGGTAAACAAGGTCAAGATAAATTTTATCGCAAAGCAAAAGATATTTATGAATTGGAGTTATACCGTTATCAAGTGAAAGCAAGTGGTTTATTGCGTTGTATGCTTCTTCAAAATTACTTTCATCAATTAAACGATTGGCACAAAACACGCCTACTGTTGATATCATACTATTTTGCATTTTCTCGTCGGTTGGCATAATAAATAATTCTTTTGGCATATCTTTTAATCTTATACCGTTTGTTTGCAATTCGTTTACTTTTAGTTGAATCCAAAGCGCTTTCATTGCATCTTCATCTTTGCCTAAATGCAGTGCGTTGTATCCGTCGTTATTCACTATTAAACGCATTGGTATTCCGTTTGAAAGCAAAAATATCATATTGAGTATAAACGATAATAAAAATGCTAATGAAAATATAGGGTTATCAATAAATTTGTATGTAAATAAAAATACAAAACCGAAAATTAAATTGAAAATAACTCCGCCCAAATTGTATAACACTACGGGCATTTTACCGTCTTTTAATTGGGGCGGGCACATAAGACATTGACCGCCTGTTCCCGCTATTTTGATTCTTTTAAATTTGAGTTTTTCATTTTCTTTTAATATGATAAATTTAGAAATACGGAAAGAGCAAAACTTATATCCCGATATCAGACCGAAAACTAAATGCCCTGCTTCGTGTATAATTATGGAAAACATAAAACAAAACCAAACGATAACTACCATAATAATTGTTCGTAGCCATATATTGATATTTACACTATCTGAATAAACTAGGTCCATAAGTGCTCTTATTTCTTTTAAACTAAATAACATAATTAAAAACGCACATATGTAAACAAAAAATTTTGTTGCTGTGTTTTTTATATCTATTTTCTTTTTGTTCATCTCGTCCTCCAAAGTAAATTTATATATGAATTATAGCACGATTAATAATAAAAATCAATACAAAGAAAACGCCTTGGCACGTGCCAAGGCGGTTTTTTTATGTGGTTTGTGTTTTGTATTTTGATGCTTGGAGATTGAACATTGTTGCGTATTTGCCGTTTGAGAAAATAAGGTCATCGTGGCTGCCGCTTTCTATGATTTTTCCGTTTTCAAGCATATAAATCATATCAACATGTCGTGTGGTTGAAAGGCGGTGGGTGATAAAGACAACTGTTTTGCCTTTGGCATTTTTGTCTATTCCAACATTCAAGTTATATTCTGCAATAGGGTCAAGGGCGCTGGACGGCTCATCCATTACTATAAGCTCGTTATTGTGAGCGAAAACTCTTGCTATTGCAATCTTTTGTGATTCTCCGCCTGAAAGCTCTGTGCCCTCTTTATAAAATTCCTTTGTAAGCTCTGTATCTATACCGTTTGGCAATGCTTCAAGCTTTTCATCAAAGGTGCTATCCTTCAAAGCTTCAAGCACGGTTTGCTCCTTTTCGGGAGTATAAACATCGGCAAGAACATTTTCTGCAACAGTTGCGGCGAATACCTTATAGTCTTGGAATACTGCGCCGATTTTTTCACGAAGCATATCAAGGCGGTATTCCTTGATATTTATTCCGTTTATTAAAATTTCGCCCTCTGTTACATCATAAAGTCGCATCATAAGCTTCGTTATGGTGGTCTTTCCTGCTCCGTTATAGCCAACTAATGCAATTCTGTCGCCTTTATTGATTTTAAAGCTTACATCCTTTAATGCATAGACTGTTTTTGCTTCCTCATCGCTTTCATTTTCATCCTTAACCTGATAAGCAAAGGTTACATTTTTAAATTCGATTGATTCAAAGGTGTTAAGCTCTTTATCGCCTGAAATAATTTTGCTTTCAGTTTCAAGGAATTTTCTTACCTTATCGGCAAAAACTGATTGCTTATTGATTTGGACTAATCTCCATTGAAGCTCGGAGAACATTGAACGCATTTTATTTGCTGACATTATTGCAATAGCAAAGCCGCCTATTAAAATTTCGCCTGTTACCATTAAATGATATGACATAAACAGAATGATAAACAGATTTTCAGCTACATTAAGAATTGTTCCAATAATATTAAGCAGTAAAAATTCCTTTTGTTGCTTAATTGTAAGTCTGCGCTTTTCAAGAGTGTTCTTTTCAAGCTCATTTTTCATATTTTCACTAATTCTTGTAAGGCGAATTTCCTTAGCGTAGTCTGCAAGGGAGAAAAATCTGCTAATATACCAATCCTTACCCCATATTTTAGAAAATAGCTTTTCGTATTTATACCAAATACCGTTTTCAATAATATGAATTACCATTGAAAGAAGGGAAAAGCCAAGAATTACAACCGCTACTATCGGGTCTATGTTTACTACAACGCTGAAAACCGATATAGAAGCAACTAAGCATCTTATAATTTCCGCAAGAGTATCTACTGTGTTCATAATGCTTTTATCGCAGGTTTGCATTGAATAAACATAGTCGTTATAAAATTCAGGGCTATCGTAGGATGACAAATCAATTTCTGATGCTTTTACAAAAAATCTCTTATGTAAATCTCTTATAAAACGAAGCTTGTGCTTTGGATTATATTGTTTCCAGTGCCAAGAGTAAAACAGTTGATATGCTGCAAAGTAAATTGCCATTATAGCAATTTTCCAAAGTATTTGTTCAAAGCTCTCTCGTCTGTCAAGAGCGTTGAGAATTTCACTTGTTAAAAGAACTGTGATACCGTGGTTAAGACCTGTTATAAAGCCCATAACAAGACGCATTATGCAAAGTCCGGGAGCTGACTTAAAAGCGGTTTTGAAAATAAATTTGTTGTTTTTAAGCGATTGCTTAAATGTTACTTTATCTTTTTGATTACTCATTGTTGCCCTCCTCTCCGTTTTCTAAATCGACATAGTTTTGGGCTTGCTTTTTGAACATATCGGCATATTTGCCGTTAAGTTTCATTAGTTCACCGTGTGTACCGCTTTCCACAATTTCGCCATGCTCAAGCATATAAATTCTGTCAGCTGATACCGCACTTGACAAACGGTGAGATATGAAAATCATAGCTTTGCCCTCTCCTGCCTTCATCATATTATTATACATTTCATTTTCGGCAACAGGGTCTAGGGCGCTTGACGGTTCATCAAGGATAATAAATGGCGCGTTTTTAACAAATGCATGGGCAATAGCTACCTTTTGAGCCTGTCCCACAGATAAAACTGCTCCGTCCTTGTCAAACTCCTTAGTAAGCATAGTTTCAATGCCGTTTGGAAGCTCCATTATGCGCTCGTACGCTCCGCTATTTTTAAGGGCTTGAATGATTTTTTCATCGTCGCCCTCTTCTCTTGGGCGCATTAAAACATTTTCGGCAACAGGTAATGATATTGTTTTAAAGTCTTGGAAAACAACGCTGAACATCGCGCGGTATTCATCAAGCTTTAAATCTTCAAGAGGTGTTCCATCAAGAGATATTTGTCCCTCTGTGGGGTCATATAGTCTTAGCAATAATTTAACAAGGGTGCTTTTGCCTGCTCCGTTATGTCCTACAAGAGCAATCTTTTCGTTTTTGCCAATTTCCATGGAAATGTTTTTTAAAACTAAATTATCGCTACCTTCATACTTAAATGAAACATTATGAAGTTTAATTTTGCCAATGCTTGGGGATATAGCATCTTCCTTGTCCTTCATTTTTGGCTCATATTCCATAAAGCCACGGAAGTCCTCAAAGAATAGCGCATGCTCGTGGGCTTTAAAGTATCTATCTGTTATTTGAGTAAATGTTCCTGTGAGGTTTGAAACGGAGTTTATGACAACTGCGCAATCGCCTACACCTAGAGTTCCTGCAACTATGGTACGAAAGATTGCATATGCTATTGCAAGAGGGTTTGTGATAATAGTTTGGAGTCCTGTATGGGCAAGCTCTAAAAGCATTTCCTTTTTGCCGTATTTTTCAACAACCTCTACTCTGCCGTCGGATGCTAATTTATAACGCTTCAGCAAAAATTCTCTTGCATTACTCAAACGAAGCTCCTTTGCATATTCGCCTGAATAAAACACTCTTTGAGCGTATTGTGCACGACGATGATGCTCTCTATCCTCGGTTGTATGCTTATGCCATAAAACATTTGCTTTTCTCTTTATAAATGTGCCAAAAAGCGGTAAAATAGCAAATATAATAAACACAAAATCCATAGTAAATAAGAGGGAGCCGTAAAGAATCATACCAAGAATGGCGCCAAAAAGGTTGGTAACTGTCCACGTTAAATTCCACATACGCCATGTAATTTCGTTGGTTGCTTTTACATATTTATCGTAAAATTCAGGGTTTTCAAAGCAAGCAAGCTCTACATTAGTGCATTTATCATAAAGCTTTGTTAAAACCTTTTTATCTACCTTAATAAAGGCTATATCCTCCACAATGGTTATTAGCGGATTGATTATAAGCTGAAGTCCTAGTGGCACGGCTATCATAATAATAGCACTAAGCGCTACTGTTTTAAAATCAAGTCCGGTTTCAAAGGAGTTTATTATGTACCTTACCACATAAGTTCCAACTATAAAGGTTGAAACAGTATTTATAATTTCAAGCAAAAAGCGAAGCAAAAACGCTATAGGAGATGTTCCCACTACCATTTTCATAGCGTAAGTACAATCTTTAACGACCATTTTAAACGACAACTTATTTTCGTCTTTCTTTTTATTCTTTTTCTTCATTTTTTCTCCTTTCATTTTTTAGTTTCGAAATAAAAAGTGCGTCCACAAGGGACGCACCAAAAAAATGCATCCCTCGATTGTTGCTACACAAACTCTCATCAGTGGTATGAGAAAAGAGAGAAAACACTTTTTATCAAAGTATTTCCCCGCTGATGAGAAGATATGCAGTTTGTGTAGCAACTTTATTTTAACATAAACTAACATTGTTGTCAACAAATTGTAAATAATTAAACGCATTTTATTTTTGTTACAAAGACAACGCCTTGGCTGATGCCAAGGCGTTGTCTTTTTTTACATTCTGTCGTTTAGTATAACAAGGCAAGAGAAATTTTTGTTTACAAGAAGATTTTGTTCAATTATTTCTTTTGCGTTTTGACTATCGTTTTCTATTTGATTTGATATTCTTAATAAAAGGTTGTTATCAAAATTGTACGGCTCGGTAAAGATATATATTACTTTTGATTGTTTTATATCAATATCAAAGCCTTCTATTATGCTACTGTCTTTGGTTATGGTAAGGGCAAATAATTTTTGCTTATCCGCCTTGCTTGTATCTACGGTGATGTTATATATAGAATCGTACACACAGTCGTACGCTTCACGCACTCCGTCTGGGTCTTTATCGTAAAAGTCGTATTCTATAAAGGTTATTTGTGCTCCGTCATTTTCAAGTCCTACCGTTGTCCACTCTTCATATACGCTGTTATTGGGTGGGCATTTTCTATCATAAATAATTATACATTTTTCTAAATTTTCAGGAACAAAGGAATACCATTTCATATTATCACGCTTCTTCCTTGCTTTCTTTTAAAAGTTCAATAAGGCGGTTAACCTCATATTGATACTTGCAATCTAAATCATACTGTTCTGTTTGACCGTCGATTATGCCTGACATTTGCTTGTTTGCAACTGCTTCTCCGTAACCGGAATTGTGGGAACGCCAATAGGAATTTGAAAGTGATTTTATTTTTTCATCAAGTGTCATATTTGGTTTAATTAAATAAGAAAGTATGATTTCAAGTTGATTTATTTCTTGTTCATTTGTCATTTTAATATTCCTCTTTGCGTTTGCATAGGATTGATGCAACGATACACATAATAATACCGACTACTGTGCATATGCCACCTAACAAAACGCTTGCACTTAAAAGTCCTACTAAACCGAATATTAATACATAAATGCCTACGCTACCTAAAATATTGCCAATATATGAAAATTCATCAAGGTCGTAGTCTTCTATAAACAGGAAAACGATATCTCTTATGATGAAAATTATAATTCGTATTGGAATTGTTAAAACAAATACCATAAAGCATAAAATTGATATTATAAGCGCGGCGAATATAGACGGTCCGCCTTGAATTTCTTCACGTGAACCTGCGTATGCTCCGTTTATGTAGGTATGAACAATGACTCTTACTCCCTCTCCCATAGAGTCGGTAATGGCAGAGAAAATCTTTAACATTGCACGAAGGTCACGCCATAGGTAAATAAACATTCCTATTACTACCATTACACCGTAGAATGTGAGCCAATTCTCTACTTTAAAGATATTAAGTCCTTTATCTCTAATTGCTTCGCCACAAACCGATGTTATAACGTTCATTGTTGTTAAGAACGAAAGACGTGCATTATTATCGTATAATCCCGCCATAGAAAGTTCTGCTGAAAAAGTATATTTTCCGCTTTTTAATGCTCCTAAGCTTTTTGCACCGAATGTAAGCATAAACGTTAATTCTTCATTATTTTCTGCGTACACTTCTCTCATTATTGAACTTTCATCGTTGTCCATTTTTACGAAATCTGTATTTTCGTTAAGATCAGGGTCGGTTATAGTGTAAATAGTATTTTTAGAATTAACTCCCTCGGTATTGCCTGTTAGTTTAAAAGAAAGATTAGTTTTCCAAGGACCTTCTTCCATTGCTTTTAAATATTCCTCTTCTTTTTCTGCACGGTCTCCTATTGTTTCATACAGATAGTCTCGCATTTCGCTACTGTCATAGGTAATCTTTGGAAAAGTGATAAGCACAATTAAATCATCGTAATTATCACCGTTTTGCTTAATATCAAAATTTATTTTCCCGTCAACCACTTCATAGGAAAGTGATGCTCCGTTATCATTCATAACTAAAATTTCACACGCATCAAGTCCTATTTTGTTTTTTAAATTGTCAAATCTATTAAGTGGAATGCTTTGCAACACTGTAAATACAGATGCAATAGCAAAGCATAAGATTATAAATAATATTTTGAATACAAGCATTGTTATGTGTTTTGCTCTATTCATATTTCTCTCCTTTATTTTTAATTAGCGATGGGATAGCCCATCGCTAATTTTTTATAATTATTTGTCTGTGCTTGAGTAAGTATAGATTAGCACCCAATCGCTACTTATACAACCGTCTGCATATGCTTGAACGTAGATTTCATCGCCGTCCTTTAAGCCCTCCTTAGCTGGAAAAATTACAGGATTTACAGTAGTTTTAATTTCTCCATTAACGCCTATTTTGTAGTAATAGCCTTGAGCATACGCTACTTGATCCCATGTAATTCTTGATGTACTTGCCTTTAAGAGCACAGGATTATCAAGCTTTATAGAATAAGTAGTGCTTTTGGAATATACGCTTGACTTAAGCTCTGAATTATTTGAAAATGCTCTTACACAGTAGGTCTCGCCAGGCTTGATATCATAAAATGCTGTGGAATAAACCTGTGTCGTTCTTCTTTCTATGCCTCTTACAATTTCTATAACGTAGCAGCTTGCTCCGTCAACAGCATCCCAATAAAGCACAACACCGTCTTCAATTCTTACGTTTGTAGGTGCTGATAGCTGTTCTCTATCATCTACGCAGATAAATTCTGCCCAGTCGCTATCGTTAAGGTCGTTAGCAATACCCGTATCACTTACTACCGCTTTAATTCTTAATACATCATTGTTTTTAAGCGGAGTTAACTGTTCACCGTTTGTTGTAACCTTTATTTCGCTTCCACCGTTTATTGTATATACGTAATAAGCAACACTTTCGTTCATATCGGTATGCCATCTTGCCGCTGCTTCATCATATGAGTAATTGATTGACGGTTTATCAAGCTTCATTCCGGCGTAGGTGTACCAATTTGTCCAATCACTATTACTCGTATAGAGATTGCTTGTTTCTCCTTCATTGAATACTGTTCTTGCTCTTATGGAATAGCCCTTTGATAATTGGTTGTTGCCTTCCGTAAGATTTTCTCTTGAGCCGCTATATATTACTTGACCGCTTGCATTTTTGATTTCAACCTCAAAATGATACTCCCAGAAGTTTATTGTTTCTGCTCTGAAGTCGCCTAAATATCCGTAATTATCTACTTCAAAGGTTGGTACAGGTAAGTTGCCCGTAATATACAGATAGTTACCCGCATAACGTGTTTCGTAGTAGTCTTCTTCGTAGCTATCGTAACGGTAGGTAACGCCAATCATATATTCGCCCACCTGATATTTATCATTGTCTATTTCAATTTCAACAATGTCAAATTCTCCGTATGGATAGAAGTGATAGAAGTCCTCAAACATCATAACACGGCGGTAGGATTCTGCCCAGTTGACTTCAGGTGTGAGGTTTTGATCTTCTATGTATTCTTCAATAAGTGATTTGAAGCCGATATAGATTTCGTCCTCGCTACTGCCGAACCAAGTCATATAGTGTTGAATACCGCTTATGCAGCTATTTAATACTCTTATAATTGAGCTGTTAAGGGCACCGTCAATAAGAGAGTCAAGAATTTCGTCCTCTGTATCAAGCCCTTGGATTAAGTCATAATAGAACTCATCGCACATAAAGTCGTTAATCATTTGTGATTTTATGCGGTATTCGTAGTCCTCGTTATAATCGTACTGTAAGAGGTCTCTTAAAAGCTGACGTTCTCTTTCGTTAGCGATAACCTTGTTGCCTCTGCCTGTACTACCGCCTCCAACGATAACGTTACCGTTTCCGCCTACTACAATATCTTCTGCAGTTTCGCCATTACCGTTTCCGTCAAAGTCATCTTCTTCGGGGAAGTCAACATTTAAAAGGATTTCAAAGATTGCTCTCCAATCAAAGTATTCTATGATTGCTTCCTCGCTTGGTAAAATTGCTTCGCCCTTCATTGCGGCAACGTATGCACTTATCCAAGCGTCTTCATCGTAATTTCTTAGATCGATTTCCTTTGACGTATATAATGTGTCAACAAGCTTGTAGTATCTATCATAGATATTAACCGTGTACGAAATTATTGCTAAATCGTAGTCGTTGCCGTCAAATCTACATGTTGGATTTACAGTTATATTATAACCGTCAATATTTATATCAAAGTTTACTTGGTTGCTCGTATGATTGATAGGCTTTGGATATTCCTGTGGTTCGTTAAGGGTCTTTTTAACGTATCCGTTACCGTCCTTCATATCAACGTCGGCGATAACCTCAATATTGCAACGCTCATCATCGCTAAACATAAGGAAGTAATCTTTGAAAATGAGATATGTACTAAAATCGTTAGCAAAGAAATCATCATCGCCTAATGAGAACGTCTTTGAATAATTACTAAAGAATTCACTCCACTTTGATTTATCAGTTCCAAAATCGGCAAAATCGCCATATTTCATTAACTCGTTTGCTCTTTCATAGAAATACCATTTTTCGTGGTAGAAAACGTTTGCATATCCCCAATCTCCACGGTCAATAGCATCCTCGTATTCTTTTTTGAGTGTATCGTACAAGGTTGGATCATCGCAAAGGTCTAAAATGTAGTCTTGATATTCAACCTCTTCGTAGTTTGATTGAGTAATTCTGACACGAAGATTTTTATAGTTTGCTACGCGTAAAAATCCGCTTCCCGGATATTCAAAAACAAATGCTACTGATTTTACAAAGGAATTCACCTCTTGAAGTTCCATTTTAGGTGCTTCCATTTTGCCTGTGGTTACGTATTCCTCTACATAGTGCTCGGTATATTCGTTATCGGAATAGTATACTACTACCTTATAGGTTGTTTGTGCTAAAAAGTCTTCGTACGTTTTATAGTAATTGAAGTTAGTATCGCTTAAAACTAATTCCTCGCCTTTATAAATTTCTACTCTATCGTAGGTAGCGCTCGGAGATTTTAAGAATAGGTCAACACTGATTGAAAGACCGCTGTCAGCTTCCTCTCCGCCCCATTCCGTATAGTCGGCATTAGCATAGTAACCTGCTTCAACCTTAAATTCATCAATAGCGCTTTCGGTTCTAAAATAGAATTCATTGATTGTATGTACCATTATACCGTTACCGTCGTGGGTATCGCCGTAGAGATATACAAATACGCCGTAGGTTGTATTTTCGGCAAGACCGTCTATTGTGATTTGATTATTGCCTATTTCTGCCTTTTTATTAAGTAGGATATTATAGTCATCATATACTAATGCACCAAGCCAGCTGCCGCTTTGACCCGCTAAGTTGTCGTTATCGGCTAAATCAAAAGAAATTGTTGCTCCATTTGTTTTAAGCTCAGTTGTATCAATATTATTTACGGTTGGGTTGTTTAACGTATAAGGTAAGCCTATTGAAATTGTATCATTTTCGTTCATAAACTCGTCTGTGCCGTCTTGGTTTATGAATGTGTTTGAAATATATTCAATATCGGTTACTACGTAATCCTTATCGATACGGTCATTTTTAGGGATTGATACGGCAACATATACGCAGTTATAGTGTACGCCGCCGTCCTCTACAAAGAATGAGGAAAGACCGCCACCTACTTGGTACTTAACGCCGTTTAGCTTAAGTGATAGGATTGTATATTGTGATGGATTATTTAACCAAATTTGAATATAAACCGTTTCGTTTGGTGTGGCGTAAAGGTCATAGCTTGACTCGGTTGGATACGTGCCTAAATAGTTTTCCTCATTTGCAAAATACTCTTCAAGTGCTTCCTGATATGTGCGATATTGTGAGCTGTTTCTTACAAGGGATAGAGCTTTTGCTATTGGCTTTATGGACTGTGGCACATCACCATCCTCGCTTGGTTGCTCCTTTGAGCCTATGATACCGAGATATACAGGCGCATCAGTTGGCGCAGGTGTATCAGGCTTTGGAGTGTCCGGATTTGGTGTATCGGGTTTAGGAGTATCAGGTTGTTGCGTGTCTGAACCCGTATCAGAGCCTATGTCTGTGTTGGTGTCAGTATCTTGTGGCGGTTGAGTGTTAGTATCCGTGTCCGTGTCAAGTGGTGGAGTAACGTCTGTATCGGTATCTGTTGACATGTCGGTATAGGTTACTGTATTGCTCCAATCACTTGTTTGATAAGTAGCACCATCACCGATAGCACGTACCTTAATTGCTTGACCGTTAGTAAGTGCTTTTGACGTTACTGTGTTTTCAACGAAGGATAAGCTACCATCAATGCTGATTTCAAACCGTTCAGCGTTTTGGTCTCCTTCCCATGATGCTACGTTGCCTGACAAGGTAACTGTTGGTGCATTGAGTTTTTTCGGCTGTGTCGTCGATGGTTGACACGCGACAAAACACAAGATGCAAATCAATGCTAACATAAGCAATATTGTTGACTTTATAAACTTTTTCATTTTTCTCTCCTTAATATAAATAATGTTTACAACCTCATTGTAACATTACTTTTTTGTTTTGTCAAGCGCTATTTATCAATAGTGATAATCATAGATACTCGGTTTTAGGTTATAATATAGTGGTATAATTTGGGCGGGAGATTTTAAAATGATATACAATATTGCAGATAGAATTAGATATTTAAGAGATAAGTCCGGACTTACACAAACGGATTTAGCAAACAAGTTGGGTATTTCAAGGAGTGCGGTTAACTCTTGGGAAATGTCCCTAACCTCACCATCGCTAATAAACTTAATTGAGATGTCAAAAATTTTCAAGGTTAGCCTTGATTATTTGGTATCTGCTTCTGATAAATTATTAGTTGATATTAGTGAGCTTTCTACCGAAGAAAAGGAAATTGTTTTAAAGCTTGTTGGTTGCTTTCAAAATAAATAAGATATATTTAAAAGCCGACTTGGGTTTCCAAGTCGGCTTTTTTATTTTGTGAATAGGTCGTTTAGGTCCTCTGGGACATAGTCGGGGATTAGCTTTATAAGCTTTTCTATGGGGGCGCCTGCTAATATTTCCTCGCCCTTTAGGTTTGGATTTTCAAGGGCTTTGAAGCCGATAAAGGCTAATTTGTGGGGCTTGATTATTTTGGCTACTGCTCCACGGTCGTTTGAATATTCATTATAGAGGCTACGTGCAAGGGATGCCATTTGGTTTGCTTGGAAGTTAAGCTCTGCTAATTTGAAATCGTAGTATTTGAATACATGGATTAAGAGTGGATTTGACTTACAGATTTTTTCAACATCGCTTTTGATGTATAAAAGTGTTGTTACTGCATCTTTTTTAGATATACCGTCGTTATGCTTTAGGCGGTGCATCATTATATAGTCAGGGGATTTAACCTTAACTCTGTTCCAATTTTTATCAACTACAACGAAGCCTTCGTTTGCGATTTCATCATCAGACTCGCAACCCTTGTTTAGCTCGATTGCCGCCTTTATGCAATCCTCTAATGAGCTTATTTTATAGGATTTTGGCTTCTTTATGCCTATATCCTCATTTCTTTCCTCGCCTGTTATATTGCTTCTTGTGCCTAAATGATAAAGTGCTATTTCATCGTACTTAACAACCACTCGTGTTTGTGGGCTTACAAGCTCGAATATATAGGTTGAGTCCTTATCAAGCTTATCAAATGGGATATCCTTATAGTTTACGGCTTGGCGTATTAATGCGCCATAGGCTATATTGCTAAATGCGTCTGTTGTAGCATTTTCGGCATTTATTACTCCGTTAGTAGAAAACTGCCATGCTTCAGTTATTTTGTTGTACCATAGCTTTATTATTGAGCCATCTACCTTTTCAAGCACTACTGCATTATTCCAATCAATTGGGTCTGCATAGGATTCTGTATAGTTACCGAATTTTCTAAAGGGCCAACATACTACTTCCATTTTTTCGTGGTCTATTATTATGCCACGAGATTCTTGAACTATTGGATCTCTAAAATCACATTCTATGTTGTAGCTGAATATTGCTAAGGAATCTTCCTTTTTTATTCTTATGCCGTAGTCCTTGTGAAGCGTTTCATACCAATCGGTGGGATGATCGTTTATGTATTTGCATATTACTGAGTTTGCGTTCATTTTGTTGCTCCTTTCGTTATGTTAATGAGCAAATCTATCGGCTTGATTTATAAGCATAATTTCCTCTATGAATTTTTCGCCAAAAAGCTCTTTATCGTTTTTCTTAGCGTTAGGGGAATCACGCCATATATTTAGCGGTCTCATATGGCAGTTTATAAGATTTGCTTCATATAATATTTGGTCAAATTCTTCTTTTGTTAGGTCTTTGCCACAGCACATTTCTGTTAGGTATATATATGCGCCGTAATTTTCGTGTCCGTAATAGTGGGCAATTTCCGTTGTCTCGCCACGGCGGTTTAAAAATGCTTTTGTATAATATTTACCGATATCGTGATATTTTAAGACCTTTAAAATATAGTCGGGATAGTTATTTTCAACGCCGTACTGATATGCGCTATCCATATGCTCAAAAAGAGTTTTTGTGTGATGTGGGTTATCCTGATTAAAGCTTTTTGTTTCTTCCATTGGGAATTGATATGGTGTGTCATTTATAATTGGAATTATTTCATCCCAGCCTTCCCAATAATATGGGGCTTCAAAATTACGAAGCATTGTTTCCATAGAGTCATCGGGGACTCTTGCATAGCCTTCTCTATTTTTATTACGCTCTATGCATATATCCTTATGGATTATAAAGAATACGCATATTTTTTTGCAATGAGTACGGTTCAGATGAGATAAAAGATTCTTTCTCTTTTTTCTGCCTAAGTTAGTGGCATCTAAAACTACATTTTTACCTTCCTTTAAAAGTGCAGATGCAGTTTTTCTTATGTATTCAAAAACCATACCGTTTAGTTGCCCTAATATGCTTTGATCATATGGTTCCCAGCATTGCTCCTTGGCAATTTGCAAACGAATTTCATCAGAGGATAAAATATAATATCCTTGCTCCCTATATTTTTTTGTTAATGTGCTTTTGCCACAGGCAGGTATGCCTACAAGCATTATAAGCTCAGGTTGAGTCATGATTTTATCCTCCTTTTTGTTTTTTATGATTATAGCATAATGATTATTTAGTTAGGCTTAATTTTTCCAATATATTATATTGTAGCATATGATATTATGATATGTCAACAAAAAATCGCCCTTGCAATCAAGGGCGATTTAGTTATAGATTGTCTATGTCTATTGGTAAATAGAATGGGCGTTCGTTTGGTGTTTCGTTTGGAGAATGGTAAACGAAGTTGATTTTGCCATTAAGATCGGTAAAAATCATACCATGACCGCCGTTTTTTTCGTAAAGGAGCTTTTCATCTATTGACCATTTGCCTTTGATGCTTCCGTTATCGCTACGGGAAACGGCTTCAACGTATTCGCCTTTTGAAAATGATGACCAAATGCAAAGAAGCTCACCGTTTTTCTTCCTTACAAGGTATGGGCCATCGGTTACGTATGAGCCGTTACCGCGGATATCATCTGCCCAAGGTGCATCGCCTGCTGACCAAAGCTTGATAGGTGAGCCTACGGATTTTTTTAAGTCCTTGGTAAGCTCTAGGGCGCAGACCTCTCCGTTTTGGATTTGTGTCCATTCGTGGCAAAATACGATATACGGGGTGTCGTTTTCTACATAGAGTGTGCCGTCAAGACATTCCCACTCCTTTGGGGTTATTGCTCCGTTTGTGTGTTCCTTGAAGGTGCCATCTGGAGTGTCGCATTCAAATATTGCTGTTCCTCTATGGTATCCGTCGGCGGTAAAGGACGCGAGCATATAGAATTTGCCGTTATACTTATGTACCTCAGGTGCCCAAAATTGTGTTTCGCCCCAAAAGCTGTCATAATACTCAAATATCGGCTTTGGATCGCTCCAATTTTCAAGGTCGGTGCTTATATAAACATCAAAGCCTTGGGTATAGATTGGTACTCTATCCCATGTATTTTTGGCTCTTGTGCCGTACATATAGTATTTGCCGTTATATGTTAGTATATATGGGTCACGAATATTTATTTCGCTTCGTTTCACTTTAAGAATACCTCAATAACAGGCACTATTGTATTTGGCTTTACGATTGGAATTTTGAAGGCAACTAAATCATCACTTTGTGTTCTTGCTTCGCTAAAGTGGTCGATTGAGCCTACTGTATATAATACTTCGCTTCCATCGTGTAAGAATTGTGCATAATCAATTTTGTCTGCAAGTCCTCTAAATTCAAGGAATTCATATGGGTATTCAACAAGGTGGATGTAGAGGCGTTTTCCATCAGTGCTTTGTGTAAGTCTTGTGCCTCTTGGTGCGGTAAATTCAGGCTCTGCCATTGTGCATCCGTAGATTGAACGACCATTATATTTCATCCAATCTGCGTAAACGCCAAGGGCCTTTTCTGCTCTGTAATCAAGGTAACCACGGGCAGTTGGTCCTACGTTCATTAAGAGGTTACCGCCTATACAAACTGTGTTTACAAGCATATTGATAAGCATTTCAGGGGATTTCCATGTTGATTCATCACGGTGATAGCCCCATGAGCCTGAGAAGGTTTGGCATGCTTCCCAGGTTACAAGCTCGCCTGTTTCAGCATGCTTTACCCATTCAAGTGGTTGATATTGCTCGGGAGTCCAGATGTCTTGCTCTAATTCTGTTCTATTATCAATAATGATGCCCGGTTGAAGCTTTCTTGCAAGTGCGATAAGCTCCTCTGCTTCCCAGTCATCCTTGCCCTTGCCCTTTAGGTTAGGATACTGTGGGTTTGGATTAGAATAAGAAAAGTCAAACCAAAGGATATCAATTTTGCCGTAGTTAGTTAAAAGCTCCTCAACTTGGTCACGCATATATTTTGCGTATCTCTTCATATCTCTGCCTTCGTTAAGTGCTTCGGCGTTTTTATCATTTCTTCTTGGGTGGATAGGGTCAACAGTAAAATCAGGGTGGTGCCAGTCAATAAGTGAGTAATAGAAGCCTATTCTAATGCCCTCTGCTCTGAATGCGTCAACATATTCTCTTACAAGGTCTCTGCCTGCAGGTGTGTTTGTACATTTGTAGTCGGTATATTTTGTATCAAACATACAGAAGCCCTCGTGGTGCTTTGTTGTTAATACTGCATACTTCATGCCTGCTGCCTTTGCCATTTTAGCCCATGATTTTGGATCATACATATCAGGGTTGAAGTATTTGAAATATTTATCGTATATTTCATCAGTTTGGCACTCAATATGCTTAATCCATTCGTTGCGAGCAGGCATTGCATAGAGTCCCCAGTGAATGAACATACCAAAGCGGTCATGCTCAAACCATTCGGTATCTCCTAAAGTTTTCTTTGTTACATAGCTTGACATAGTTTTGTCTCCTTAAACATAAAATATTGTGATTTAAGTATATCATTTTCGTATGATTTTTGCAATAAAATTTGTCTTTTTTGTTGCCAATTTTATTAGGTTTTTAGACACTAAAAATTTTTTTGATTTTTTTGAAAAAACCTCTTGACAAGCAGATACTCTTGTGCTATAATAGTCAAGCGTTGAGCGAGTAAATGGCGGAATAGCTCAGAGGCTAGAGCATCCGGTTCATACCCGGCAGGTCATAGGTTCAAATCCCATTTCCGCCACCATTTATCTGGCCCGTTGGTCAAGCGGTTAAGACACGGCCCTTTCACGGCTGTAACATGGGTTCGATTCCCGTACGGGTCATAAACAAAAAGACAGGTTTTGTACCTGTCTTTTTTTGTTTATTATCCCCGTACTTGGAATCGCACCGCTCAAAACGCAAGGCATTTTGAGCGGGTTTGCATTTTCGTCTAAAGCCGATGGGAGCTAGTTCACGTGTGGCTAGACAAAATAGCTCCGTAGGAGCCTTCCGCTTGCTTTTGCATTGCAAAAGTACGGGTCGTTTTTAGTTGCTTTCTCAAACAATTTAGAAGAACTTGAATTTGAGACCTTCCCTGTCCCCTATTTAGCGACAATTATATAATTTAAGTTTCGCTAAACAAGAGTAAAGAAATGCTATCTTGCAAATAGCTTTACTCGTTGATATAATAAAATTACAAAAGTGCTTTTGAAATACAATTTATAAGGAGATACTTATGGATATTGGAAAGAATATTAAAAATCTTCGCAGAAGCAAAGATATGACACAAGAAGAGCTTGCAGAACAGTTAAATGTTACTATATCAGCAATTTCTCAATGGGAATCCAACAAAACAATGCCTGATATAACACTATTACCTAAATTGGCTATCATATATGGAGTGTCAACGGATGAAATTTTAGGTTTTTCGGAAGAACAGAACAAAGAAACTTTTAAGCTTTTTAAGGAAAATATTGATTCTCTTTACAAAGAACGCAAATATGATGAAATGGTAACGCTTGCAAGAAAAACTATGAAAGAGTTACCAAACAATTATGAGGTTATGTATCTTTTAGCCTTTTCGTTGGATTGTATAGAGAACACACCAAGTATTTTGGATGAAAAAATCGAGTTATTAGAATTAATTTTTAACAAATGCACAGATACAAAGGTTAGATTAAGAGCTACAAATATGCTTTGCTATGCACAGTACTCAAAAGGAAATAAGGAAAAGGCATTATATTATGCAGAGCAATTGCCACATGCTATGCAATTTAATCAAACCAGAATGAAAACGCATTTGAATTTAATCCCTCAAAACGAGCTTTTGGAAACATATCGTTGGCAGGTGGATTCTCTTTATTCATTGATGTCAGAATATATACTGAATATTGCAGATGCTAACTATAACAACTCTTACCAAAAAGCAAGTGTTCACGAAAAAATAACTATTTTGGAAAGCCTTGCTTCTATATGTAAATCAATCTATGGTGAAAATCCGTGTGATAAAAATTATGATTTATACGATTATTACAGAATAATAGGTACTTTGTATCTTTTCCAAGGCAATGAAGAAAGTGCAATAGACAGTTTTGAAATAGCATATAAATATGCACTTGATTTTGACGAAAAATTTAACGATGGCGACTTTTATTCTTCACCGATTATGAAGGGAAACGAAAGCTGCGATAAGAGTGTTTGGAGTTCTACGCCTTGTGAAGATTTGCTTGAAAGATTTACAACGCAAGAAAGATACGATAAGCTTCGTAAAAATCAACGATTTAATACAATAATTGAAAATCTACAATTGCATTGTAACAAAAAGTAAATATTTACCACAAAACACGAATTGAAGAAAAACAAAAAAGCCGAAAGAAAAAGGGGCGATTGGCAAGCGGTTCAGCTTGGGCGCCCTTTTCTTTGGCTTTGTTTTCTTCTCGTTTTTGGTAGGTTTTCTTCAATCGGTTTTGTGGTTGTTTTACCCCTTTTTGTTTGTCAAGTCGGTTGTGGCGCGTGCTTGTATATATACAAGTGGCTCGGCTTCGCCTCGCCAATACAAGCACACGCCACAGTGCCATTTCATAGAAAATTCATATTTTCGATTGATTATATTATTAATTTATGCTATAATGATGTCAACATTGTAATTTGCATTAAAAGGGATGCTTTAATGAGAAAATTATCAAAAGAACAATTTCAAAAAATGGATGCTTGGATGCAGGAAAACGCACGAGCATTTGATAGGGCAAAATGGAATTACATATTCAATGGTGGCACCAAAGAAGCCATTGTTGAAGAAATGTTGAAATATCAAAATAATGACGGGGGAATGGGAAACGGCTTTGAAGCCGATTTGCTTTGCCCATCATCCTCTGCTATTGTAACGGCAGAAGCAATTTTCCAAGCATATGAATATGACTTAGATTGTAATGCTTCTTGGTTCAAGAAAATACTTGATTACTTTGAAAATTCAACTCAAGACATTCCAAAGTATTGGGAGGACTTACCTTTAGAAGCTATGGAATATCCTCACGCACCTTGGTGGAATTGTGAGCCTTGCACAGTATTCAATCCAAATCCTTGTGCTATTGTCGCTTCGGCTTTTATTCTTTTTGGGACAGAAACACAAAAACAATTAGGTTATAAAATTGCTAATGCTTGCTTTAATTTATTGGTTAACAACGATTTTTGTGGAGACCACGATACTTTAAATATGAAAGCATTGGTTGAACAATTGTATAGTATAAAATCTCCCCTTATTACAGAAAAAATCATATCTTCTTTGCGTAGAAGAATTGTAGAAAATACCTGTTTTGACAAGAGCAAATGGAACGAATATTATTTTAATCCGTTTGATTATGTTTCTTCGCCTAACTCATTATGGTATAGTGATGTAGAAAAAGGAATTGAAGATACAATCAATTTCTTACTTGATACTATTAACGAGCAAGGAGTTTGGGAGCCTAATTTTTCTTGGGGTGTTGATAGCGACATTTCAAGACAAGTGACAGAAAATTGGAAGGGCTATTTAACTGTCAAGAGAGCTAAAACTCTTTTGAATTTTGGAAGAATTGAACTATAAGAACAAGCGAGTGCCGAAATGACACTCGCTTATCTTATTATAATGCTTTTCTTATATTGCGTGCTATTTCTTGTGATACATTGATTTTATTCTCATTGCATTTCCAACCAAATCCATCATTTTGGTATCGTGGGAATATGTGCAAATGAAAGTGTCCTATATCGTTAAACTCTCCACCATTTTGCATAATGGAATAGCCATTAGGGCTATATGTTTTCTTAATAGCAACAACTATTTTTTTCGTAATATCTAATAGGTGTGTTAGTAATTCTTTTGGGATTTCGTTTATATCTAAATAATGTTCCTTTGGTATTACCAAAATATGCCCTTCGTTTATTGGGTCTACATCAAGAAAAGCTATTGCTTCGCTATCTTCATATACAGTATAAGACGATAGCTGATGTTTAGCTATTTCACAAAATATACAGTCATTTTTCATCATTTTCACCTCGTATGAATGAGATTATTGTCGTATTAACTTAAAACACTTTTTGTAATTTTCATAATATTTGGTCAACAGTTGTAATGCTTGTTTATTCTCATCTGTGTGAGTATCCCATTTATAATTGTAATTATACATAATGGAAATAACAAAAAGAATAATCGTTTGTTTTTCTTTCAAATCAAAAATATAACAAGTTCCCGTGTACGTTCCACGTTGTTGTATTTTATCTGTCAGTTCTTGTGCATCTTTTAAATACTGCTTTATGTATTTACCTAAAGGAGTTGTTGGGGTATTTCCATTATTGATTGCTACATTAGCGATATTTCCCTCTGTTTTTCCAGCAAATCTATATGCGTGTAAGAAAAGTTCTGCTTGTAAGCAAACAATAGGAATTTTCTCAATATTGACATTGGAAATCTTGTGGCACAGTTCTGCTGTTTCGCACAAATTTTCAAAATCACGGGATGAGATGTATTTACAAATCTCTTTTATTACATCACATTCGCTATTGCCCTTTTCAAACAATAATTTGAAATTTTCTAAGGTTTTATAAAGTTCTTCTTCATCTACCACGCCTTCATCCAAAACCAAAGAAAAATCAAGAAATTTTCTTAAATACTCTTTAGGTTTAATTTTATCACCAAACATTTGTGTAATACTATTTTCTAATTGTGCCCTAAATACTGATATTATGGTTACAGAATTATCAACTTTGCCAAGAATATGGTGTAATCTTTCAAGTGTTTTTATGGAATTTTCGGGCAAACATCTATCTAACTCGTCAACTATAAATACTATTGGCATCATTTTAGAAATTTGATTCAAGGTTTTTACAACAAGTTGAATATCCTTTTCAATATTATCGGTATTTCCTGCACAAGTCAAATTCAATTCACTTTCTTTTTTAACCCTTTTTACCTTGTTTGATATATTCTTACCTACATCTACTAAATCAACACCGAGTAGTCTTTTTGATATTGAACCTACAATGTTTTCTAACAATGCAACAGATGTTTTTAAAAGTTCTTGGTTGATTTTTTCTGCGAAATTAAAGAAAAGTAATTTTTCATTCATTTGATTTACCAAGGAGAATAATATGCCTATAAGTGGTTCTTCGCAATAGTCTTTTTCCCAAGCATTATATCGAATAACAAAATATTCGCTATTTGCCCGTTTTACATCTTCTTCTGTGTATTGTTTAGATAAATCAACACCTTTTAATCTGGCTTCAATTTTTTCCAAAATCCAAGTTTTTCCTTTTCCCCAATTCGCTTCAATTGAAAAGGATATGGGTTTTTTTAAAGTTAAAGAGTTTTTGATAATTTCTACGATATCTTCTATTTCTTGATATTTATTGTATCTATCTCCGTATATTTTCAAAAAAATCACCTTCTTTTCATCAAAATACTTTATGTCAAACAAGTTCTTACATATTATAACATTTTTTGCGATAGAAGTAAATAGAGTCTTCCAATAGAAATAAAAATCCAACACCAAGTTGGAAAATAATTTTATATATCAAACAAATGCGTCATTGTATTTGCTTCAAAAGTCCTGTATAATTTAATTGTAGCTACAATAACGATGAAAGGATTTTGAAAAATGAAGATAAATGAACAAATAGCATTTTTAAGAAAAGAAAGAGGTATAACACAAGAAGCATTAGCGAATGCTTTGGGAGTTACAAATCAATCTGTTAGCAAATGGGAAGCTTCAATTTGTTGTCCTGATATTCAGCTTTTGCCTGAAATCGCCAAGTTTTTCGGGGTTACTGTTGACTCGTTACTCGGTTGCGAAACAGCAGAAAGCAAAACAGACACAATTTTAAGAATAAAAAATATGCTTTCTTCCTTGACCTCGAATGAGGTTTTTGAAAATTCCTTTAGGTTGGCAACTCTATTGCACGACGGAATAGCAAGTGAGGGATTTGCAAATAATCTTCCGTATAAATTTAACGAAGACTATGCAAACAACGAGCCTAAAAAGTGGGGGTATTCTGCTTGTTCTTTACCTTATGGAAATACTGTCCGTTGTGGTAATGGAATATATTTTTCTCACAATGGTAGCTATACCTCACCAAATATGGTGGAGCAATATCGAATTGCTTTAAGTATGGAAAAGCTACTAAAACCAAATGTAATGCGTGTTTTATATGCCATTTATGATTTGACAATTAACGATTTTGACAAATTTGTTTCAATTAAAGAAATAGCTGAAAAATCTAATCTTCAAGAAAACGAAGTTGAAATAGCGTTAAAGGAAATACCACTTACTCCAAAAGAAAATGATAGCGAGCTTTTATATCGTATTGACGGCTCATTTATGCACATACCGTCAATGCTGAAAATGTTTTGCTATTAACCTTTGAAATATTTTTCGATTTACATTACCCTTGGCTCATAAACAAAAAGACAGGTTTTATACCTGTCTTTTTTGTTTATTATCCCCGTACTGGGAATCGACACACTCAAAACGCAAGCGTTTTGAATTGGGGGACGTTTGCGAGCGCTGCCAGTGGCAGATGAAACGAGCAACAAGGAGTGGCAGCCGTCCAAGAAAACGAGCAAAAGTTTTTGCGAAATTTGATTGGCTAACGGCAACAGGGCTACCTTGGGTAGCGCATTTTCGCCCAAGACCGTTGTCAGCGTAGGGGTTCCCAGAAACGAAGAATGAGTTTTTGGGGTTCGCGTATCGCTAGCAAAAGGTCGGGCGAAAACAGTTCGCTTCGCGAACCTTCCCATACGGTTTCGTTTTGTTGTTTTCATTGAGTATTTGTGATAATTTGGAGATAGTTGCATACTCTACATTAATATAAGGGGGCTGACATTACGAAAGCCCCCTTTTTTGGTTAATATAGCTTGTATTTAAGTCTTAGATTATCTGCAATCATTGCGATGAATTCAGAATTTGTTGGCTTTCCTCTGTTATTTTGAATGGTATAGCCGAAATAAGAATTTAATGTATCCACATCGCCTCTATCCCATGCTACCTCGATTGCATGGCGAATTGCTCTTTCTACGCGTGAGGTGGTGGTTGCATATTTTTTAGCTACGGATGGGTACAGAATTTTTGTAACTGAATTTATTATTTCATTATCGGAAATGGTCATAAGTATTGCTGTGCGTAAGTATTGGTAGCCTTTAATATGTGCAGGAACGCCGATTTGGTGTATAACCTTTGTTACCTGTGATTCCATATCAACGCTTTGCGCCTGTGTATTACCGCTATTTGAAATTCTGTTGCGATAAAGAGTGTCAATATGCTCGCATAGACTGTTTATATCAAATGGTTTCATTAAGCATAAGCTTGCGCCTGCATTTGTTGCATCAACAAATAGTGTTTGTGATGACACCATAGATGCCATAATAAAAGATGGCGCTATATCAGGCTCAAAGTTTATGCCCTTACAGTTACGGATTAAGCCTATACCGTCAAGCTTTGACAGCCATATATCTGTAATAACTATGTCCGGATGATTTCTATTGATTTTAACAAGGGCTTCTTCGCCGTTTGTCGCCTCATCAATGTTGCGATAGCCCTTTCTTAAAAGTGCGTCCTTTGTTGCGTGTCTTGCTTGATTATTTTCATCAGCAATTAAAATTTTAGCATGGATTTCCATCTCGTTCTCCTTTTGTGTAATATTTTTCATTTTGATTTTACATTATTTTCCAAATGCATATGAATTATAACATAGATTGCTAATTATTGCAAGACTTTTTATAAAATTATTTTCTACAAAATTTTACATTGATTTTATTTTAATTTGACATATTCTGACAGTTATTTGCGATTTTTAGATTATTTTGAAGAAATTTAGCGTAAAATATTTTAATACGCTTTAACTTTTATTAAACAAAAAAAGATACGCTTATCCGTCATAAACGGTAAGCGTATCTAGCTTTTATATTTTGTGGCTTTCCTTACGGAAGCGCATTGTGTAGGATTGGTAGCGAAGTCTATCGGATAGGTAGTTATCCTCAAAGGAGTCGGAATGCTGCCATGTGCCTTTAAAGTTGCTATCGCGTACCTCAGGCATACAGTCAAGGCAAGGTAATTGTTGTTTAGGGGACACTGTTACAGTTTCGTTACCTTGGAGAATTTCAAGTGCGGCGTATAGGTAATCGGTTGGTCCTATATATTCATTACCTACCTCGATTTTCTCAGGTAAAAATTCATTATCCTTAATTTGTGAGCAAGCAGAAATGATTTCTTCCTTTGTTAATGTGATTTCCTTTTCTATTTCATAGGGCTTTGAAAGGAATCCAAAAACATCTGAGCATTTATGCTCTTCCTTGCCTAAAAGGAAGTCACGGCATGCAAGCATAATATCTGCGAGGGAAAGGGACATTGGGTCTTGGAGTGGGAAAAGTCTTTCCTTTAGCTGTGCATAAATTTCGGGGATATGCTCTTTCTTTACTACTCTTTCGCCATCAAGCTCAAGCTTCTTTGCAAATTCGGAATAGATAGTAATATTAAAGCGTGGGTCGTTTTTTATCATTTTCACAAGAACACGCATATTCTTAAGAACTGTTTGTGTAATTTCCTCAGGCAAGTCCTCAATTTGCTTCCACTCTCCAAATGGCACTAAGTTTTCCTTATGGTAGTTTACTGCATCCCAAAAGTCGTTTTTAATAATCATATTTGGGTGGGTGTATATAATTGCCACTTCGCGCTTTGCAAGGTCATCAAGTACCTTTTTTATGTCTTCCTCGGTGGCATCTCTTAAAAACCATTCAATGCCGAAGGCGTAATATAGATGGAAAATGTTGCAATAGTATGCGCCTGTGCCGAATTCTGTATCGCAGAAGGTATCGGCATAGATTGGAATGCCCATTTTATGATATGCATACATTGCTACATAGGATTTTTGGTTGCCTGGCGGGCAAGCTGCATGGACACGGTCAACGCCAAATGTTTCCTTTATGTAGTCAATGGCAAGAGTTTCCTGTCTTATTGTTTCCTCTTGTGCTGCATAGAAGTCCTCAATATCGGTGTATTCGTTTATCATCGGGTGGAGTGTATGTCCATAGGTATGAGTGCCTAATTCGTGGTGAGAAAGCGCTTCAATTACATCCTCTCTGCCCCATTCCTTTAAATGCTTTGCTAAAAGTCCAACAACACAGAAGCATCCCTTAATACCTTCCTCTTTAAAGAGGTTTGCTTCGTATAAAATACCGTCTGCGGCTCTTGATGAGGTGAAGTCCTCTGTATCAAATGAAAAAATTATATCTGTCATTTTTTATCTCCTTAATTTACTATGAAAATTTTAACATTTTTTATTTAAAATGTCAATAATTTATTGATTTAATTTAGGTCAAATGATATAATCAATTTGATAATGTATTTTGTGAGGTTTTTATGAAAAGACATTTACATTCTTATACAATAATGCAGCCTGACCTTGAGCATATTGAGGAAATTTGTCAGGATATTAAGGAGCAGTATGAGGGCGGTGTTTGCTCCTGTGCTTTATTTAAAATGACGCTTGTGCCTGAGGGAAATCCGCCTGCGGACAAGGTTACTCCTCTTTGTAATAAATATGCAAAATTCAAGGAAAGACTTGATAAAATGGGTATTCCTAACGGTGTTTTAGTACAGGCTTCTGTTGGACACGGTTGGGTGCTTGGGGAAATGTTTCCTTATCAAACACATGTGAATTTTAGTGATGGCAAGGCTACAAGAGTTGTTTGTCCTTGTGATGACGGCTTTAAGGAATACATATATAATGTTATGGCTACCATTACATCCTATAAGCCTGACCATATTATGGTTGATGATGATTTCCGTACTATTTGGTATAAGGGTGAGGGATGCGCTTGTCCTATGCACATGGAAAGATTTAATAAAAAGGCGGGGACTTCTCTAACCAACAGAGAGCTTTGGGACATTGTACACGAAAAGAGCGAGAGAGCAAAAAAATATACTGATATTTATATTGAGGAGCAAAAGCTATCATTAGTGGAAACTGCTAAGGTTATGCGCGCAGGAATTGATAGCGTTGACCCTAAAATGCCTGCTTCATACTGTTGTTGTGGAAATAATGCGGAATTTGCATATGAAATTGCATCGGTGCTTGCAGGGGAAAATAATCCTGTGGTGGTTAGAATTAATAATGGAAATTACACCTCAGCAGGAGCAAGGAATTTTAGTAGAGTATTCCATAGAGCAGCAACACAGATTGCAAAATTACGGGGTAAGGTTGACGTGCTTTTAGCAGAAACTGATACCTGCCCTCAAAACAGATATAGCACAGGTGCTATGTCCTTACATACACACTATACTGGCACTATTTTAGAGGGCGCTAACGGTGCTAAGCATTGGATTACACGCTTAATTTCATATGAGCCTGAAAGTGGAAAATCATACAGAAAAATTTTAAGCAAGAATTTTGGCTTTTATGAAAAGCTGGCAGAGCTTCAACCTAAATTGAAGTGGCGCGGATGCAGAATTTTTGTGCCATCTACCCCTGATTTCACATATGGCAGAGTTAAAGAGGAATGGGACGGGTGGAGTCTTTGTGTGCTTGAAAGACTTGGTATTCCTATGTATTTCTCAAGTGAAAACGGTGGGGTTGTTTGCCTTGAGGGAGATGTGGATACTCGTTTAAGTGATGATGAAATACTTGAAATATTAAATGGTGGCGTTATGCTTGCCTCTGATACTGCATTAAATCTTATCAAGCGAGGATTTGGTAAGTATTTAGGTGTTGATGTAAGAGAATGGCAAGGCAAGATACCTGTAAATGAGCTTATTTTAGCAACAGGATGCCGTGTAAACAGACAACAAAAAATGATGGAGCTTGTGCCACTTAATGATGACGTAGAAATTAGCTCATACGTGTGCAACACTACCGATTATGAGCATTATGAGAATTTATATCCCGGTTCTACAATTTATAAAAATGAGCTTGGCGGTACTGTTTTTGTATTTAGCGGTACGCCTGCTGCGGAATTTAGACTTGATACTGCATTTTCATTCCTTAACTATTCAAGAAAGCAGCAATTACTTGATATGGTTAATATGGCTAATGAATTGCCTGTTTACTATCCTAACGATGAAGAAGTTTATTTAAAGGCGGCGGATATGGAGAATGGGGATTTATTCTGTGCGGTGTTTAATATTGGCTTAGACCCTATTGAAAATTTGGAATTGGTATGTGATTTTGATGCAAAATCATTCAGAAAGCTACTACCAAATGGCGAGAGTAAGGAAATTAGCTTTAAATATGAAAATTGCAAATACATTCTTGATACACCTTGCAATATTTTAGACCCTGTGATTTTGTTTATTGAAAGATAAAAAAACAAAAATGCTGACCCTGTGGTCAGCATTTTTGTTATTTTGACTTAATTTGCTTTTCGTATAAGCGGTTTAAGGTATGAGTTACATAGCGTAAAACAAACACAGGAAGCATACTTAAAACGAAATTTACTGCAAAAATTGGAATCCAAATTGAAGGGGTGCTACACATAGGAATTAAGAAAATTAAAAAGCCTAAAAGTGCATTTTCAATATGGATAATTACGCCGTAATTTGATTCTATAATAAATCGCTTTAGGTATTCTACATCATTTGAGCTGGAAAGCTCGTTTTTATGGAAGCTGGTAAATCCACCAAGCTCGGGGATTTTGTCCTTCCATAATTTGATTTTAATTGATTGATAAAATTTCTTTTCTTTTTTAGACACCTGAAAGATTTTTTTGCCTGGGAAAAACCATGACATAGGGAGCGCTCTGCGAATTATAAACGCCAGAAGTCCGTCCCATGCTATAACGGCAATTACGCCCGTTACTGTGTCGATAGATAGCCATAATAGGTTATTTAAATCTAAACTGCCAGCTACAAAAAAGTTAGCTAAAATTATAATGACCGTGGCTATTGATATTATTAATGTATATAATAACATAAATTATTAGTTGTCAAGCTTTTGGCATGTTTTTGCAACAAATTTTTCGCTATAAACGATAAATCTTTCGTGCTTGCCCTCGCCGATGAGTCCTTTTTCATCGTATGCTTTAACTGAAAATACTACTTTTCTGCCGTCAACCTCGGTTACTTCACTTTCTGCATATACTTCCATGCCGACAGGTGTTGCGGCAAGATGCTTAACGTCAAGGTATGTGCCTACACTTGATTGACCTTCCTCTAAGTATTTATCAATGCATTTATAAGCGCTTTCTTCCATAAGCGCTATCATTCTTGGTGTTGCTAACACTGCAAGAGTGCCACTTCCGTGCGCCATTGCTGTGTCCTTTTCTTCTACCTTGATTGTTACCTTGAATTTTGCTCCGATTTCCATATTTTATACTCCTTAGATTATTTATATTTTTTCATTTTATATGTTAAAAAAATTATTACCTCAACGGGAACGCCAATTAAGAATAGCTGCCAAAATACATGAGGGAATAGGCTCACAAACATTGATGCAATTATCGTCCACATAACGCATGAGCTTAAAATAAAGCGTGATAATGAGTTAAGAAATGATTTTCCGTAAACATAAAACGCTATGATTGATACAGGGACTGCCCAAACGAACAAAATCCACAGCTTTGTGCTTCCACTTATAGCAAGTGAATATGTAAAAATAAGGGTTACAAGAAGCCAAACGATTGACACGGATAGTATTGAACGCCATATTTTGTAAGTGTTCATTTCCTTGGTATATTCCTTTTTTGCTTCCTTTTTGCTTTGACAATCCTCGCTTATCAAATCATTTAATGTTATTCCGTAAAATTCGCAAAGCTCGTAAAGCATATTTACATCCGGCAAGGTGTCGCCGTTCTCCCAACGGGATATGGCTTTGTCAGAATAATTAAGCTTTTCAGCAAGCTCGGCTTGAGTTAGTCCCTTTTCCTTGCGAAGCATCGTTAAATTTTTTGATATTATTGGTCTTACATCCTTCATTTTGCTCTCCATTTATAAAAAACGCCGTAATGTGTCAATAATTCATTGATTTTATGATGATATTATACTATATTTTCGCGTAAAAATCAAGGCTTTTTTATCATTCTACAATTTGTAGAGTGCGTTTCTACAAAAGCAAGACACGCGAGAATTAACTGTGTACCTTTAAATTCAAACTCTTTATTGATTTATTTTAGAAAATGTGATAGTATATGCTTGGCAAAAACAATAACCAAAGGAAGGTAAAACATGAACGAGCAAATTATTCCTATTTTCTTTGCTGTGGATAATGATTTCTTAAAATACACTGTGGTTTCACTACATTCAATTATAAAAAATGCTTCTAAGGAGTTTAAATATCAAGTAAGAGTTTTATATTCGGAATTACCTGAGGATATGATGAAAAAGGTAACTCAGCTTGAAAACGATATCTTCTCTGTTGAGTTTTGTGATGTTAGTGAATACTTAAAGGATTTTAACAAAAAGCTTCCTTTAAGACACTACTACTCTAAGACAACATACTATCGCTTTTTCATTGCTGAGATGTTTCCTGACATTGATAAGGCTATTTATATTGATAGTGATACTATTGTTTTGGGAGATATAAGTATGCTTTATAATACGGATATTGGGGACTTATATGTTGGCGCTTGTCATGAGCAAGCAATGGCGCAATTTGATATTTACGGCACTTACTGTGAAGAGGTTGTGGGTGTTTCAAGACACAATTTCTTTAATGCAGGACTTATGCTTATTAACTGTAAGCAATTTAGAGACAATAAGGTGCTTGACAAATTTATATATCATCTTGGGGAATATAATTTCATTGTAACTCAGGATGAGGACTATTTAAATTTAATATGTAAGGATCATGTATATTATCTTGACCAAAAATGGAATACAGAATTAACTGATGGTCTTGAATATGATTACGATTATAAGGATGCTTATATGCTCCACTTCATAATGGTAAACAAGCCTTGGCATTACGAAAAATGCAGAGGTGCTGATATATTTTGGTCTTATGCTAAGGAAACTGAAGTATACGATGATATGATAAAGGAGCTAAACGCTTATACGGACAATGAAAGATTAAGAGACGCGGAGTCGGCAAAAAGTCTTGCTAAGATGGCGGCTGATGAGATAGCGCGAGAGGATAATTATCAAAAAATTCTTGAGAAAAAGCGTTCACAGTATAGAGTTGAGCTTGTAAAAAAGATTGAAAAATATGAGAGTGAAGGCAGATTTGATGAGGATGTTGAGGATGATCCACCATCAAGAACTATAATGCCTGATGAAATTGACTATTTAAGGCGTAGCTTGAGTGCAAAAATAAAGACAAAAATTGCTCATATGAAGGCAAAGGTGTTTTTAAAGACTATTCTTGATAAGAAAATTATGATTATCAAGAATATTAAGGGCGTAGAAAACTGGAAAAATCTTGACAGCGGTGCTATTATTACTTGTAATCACTTTAATGCTTTTGATAGCTTTGCTATTCAAGAGGCGTATCATGCTTCTAAAAAATGGCCTAACCAAAAGTTTTACAGAGTTATAAGAGAAGGTAACTATACTTCGTTCCCTGGTTTCTTTGGGGAGCTTATGCGACATTTTTACACCTTACCGCTTTCATCAAATATGAAAACTATGGTAAAGTTTACCGAAGCTACGAATACGCTTTTACAAAAGGGCAATTTTGTTCTCTTTTATCCTGAGCAGGCTATGTGGTGGAATTATAGAAAGCCAAGACCCTTAAAGCCTGGTGCTTATAAGTTTGCTGTTAAAAATAATGTGCCTGTTCTTCCCTGCTTTATTACAATGAAGGACTCCGATATTTTAGGCGAGGATTTAAGAGCGAGCATTAAGGATTTTGATATTAGTGAAAACTTTGTGCCTGACGGATATTACGTTCAAGAATATACTATTCATATAGGAAAGCCTATTTATCCGAAGGAAGGAGCTTCCTACAAGGAAAATATGGCTTATATGGCAGAGGAAAACTATCGTGTTTGGAAGGAAATTTATGAAAATGAATACGATATGCCTCTTATTTACAATAATAAAAAAGATGAGGAGTAACGGTTAAACCGCAGGGCATCTTAATTTCCCACTCCGTAACGCTATTCTGTGTGACGAATAGCATCAAAAAGGACTGTCGCTTTGCGACAGTCCTTTGTTTTTACCACATGAATGGAATAAGGCGATATTTTGTTCGATTTTTGTATTCGGTGTAGCCTTCAAGCTCTTTTTCAAGGAGCTTTTCCTCATTGATTATTCGTACTATTATTACAGGGATATATGGTATAAAGCATATTAAGGAATACCAAGAGCCAAGGATTAGCGGAATTGACAAAAAGAGAAATATTGTAACTGAGTACATTGGGTGGCGGACTATTTTATATAGTCCTTTGTCTATTACTTTTTGGTTTTTCTGCACCTCTATTGTTCTTGAAAGATATGCATTTTCACGCATAACCTCGCCGTAAAGCAAGTAGGAGATAAAAAGGACAATAGATGCTATTATTACTAACCATTTAGGAACTGATGACCAATTAAAGCGGAAGTCAAGTCCTGCTATAATAAAGCCTACTAAAAATAGAAGTGCAGATATGCCAACAACTGATTTTTGTGTAGCTTGCTTCTCTTTTGCATTTAGCCGTTTTTTAAGTAGGTCGGGGGATTTTATAAAAAGGACTATGCCAAGAATAAGCATTGGTATAAAAAGTAATGCTATAAAAAGCCATGCATTGGGATAATTAAATGTCCATGCAGGGAGAAAAAGTAAAAGCCCTACAAATAAAAGTCCAAAAATAAATTTTGAAAGTGCGCTGAATAGAAGCTTCATTTTATTTCTCCTTGTTTTTCAAAATTTGGCGAATTGCAAAAAGCTGAAGTCGTTTAGGTAGGATATTAAGCATAAGTAAAAGTGGATTACGATTGATGCTATATGCGAATTTTGGATTGCGCTTTTTTATTATGCTTAGAGATTTCGCGGCTATTTTTGAGGGTGGAACATTTTTGGCTTCTACGCTATCAACTATCTTTTTAAAGCGAGTTGCATTGCAGGAATAGAGCTTTGTTTTTTCGCAAAAGCGGTCAAGTGCGGTGGTTGAAGCACCGAGCATATTTGTTTTTACTGCGCCTGCACGAAGGACAGATACCTTGATATTAAGTAATTGAAGCTCCATTTTGAGAGAATATGCATATTTATCAAGTGCGCTTTTTGTTATCGCATAGATGCCTGTAAATGGAAGTGGGTCAAGAGGGGCAAGCTCACTTGTGGTAATTAAAATTCTGCTATCATTTTTAAGAAGTGGTAAGAATGTTTTATTTACTAAAAAGACACCGTTTACATTGATATCAAAGATTTTTTTGAAGGATTCGGTTTCCATTTCAACTAATGAATCAAGCATATAAACGCCTGCATAGTGTATTATTGCATAAAGCTCGTTTGTATGACCTTTTACTGTTTCAAATGCATTTATAATTGAAGCTTCAGAGGTTATATCGCACTCTATTGGAATGATATTTTCTGTTGGCTCTTCGGTTTTAATGTCTAACGCGAAAACCTTGTAGCCCATACTACAAAAAACCTTAGCAGTTTCCTTTCCCATTCCGCCATATGCGCCTGTAATTAGTATTGATTTCATATTATTCCTCTATTGTTTGCCACAAAAGCTGATTATTTTCAATGGTGGCTTTTATTTTGCCTTGCTCCTTTAAGTAAACAAGGTAGGATTTTACCGTGCTACCCACAATAGCATATTGCTCCATTGTAAGAGGCAATTCAAATTCGTTAAAGAGCATTTGCAAAAGTGTCTCGAATATTATTGGCTCTTTGCATAGTCTTAAAATTTGGTTTATTATCTCATTTACCTTATCTATATTATACTGTGCAAGGTCGCTTATATTGTCGGTAGCTTCGGCGTGAGATGGGATGAAGCATTTTGCTTTCATATTTTTAACACTTTCAAGTGTTTCAAGATATGATTTTACATCGTAAATTAAGCCGATACGGTATTTATCTAATGTTTGCTTACTTGACAGACAGTCAGCAAGATAGATTACATCATCCTTAGTTTTAAAGCCTACCATATCAAATGAGTGTCCAGGTAAATTGACTGTTTCTATTCCGTTTGGGATAATATCGGGAGTTAGGTATTGGGCTTTGCTTTCCTCGGCTACAAGAAATCTATTGCGAAGCTCCTTTGGTGGGTATGCGCCGAATAGAAATGCAGATTCTAAAATTGTGTGGTTTGTATAGCCACACTCGATTGAAGGAGCGTAGATTTTGCATCCTGTTTGGTCTTGTAAATACTTATTTCCGCCGATATGGTCGCCGTGGGCGTGGGTATTTAAAATCATTTTAAGTTGCCAACCGTTAGCATCTAAAATTTTTCTAATCTTTTTGCCTGTGTCCTTGTTATTTCCGCTATCAATTAAGCATACTTCTGTATCGCTTATTTTTATAATGCCGATTTTTGATGGGCAATCTATATAGTAGCAATTTTCGCTTACTTGAATTAGTTCGTACATATGGTTCTCCGTTGTTTTATTTATATAGTAATTTTAGCATATTTTGTATGTTTTTTCAATATAAAAATCTCACTGCATTAGGCAGCGAGATTTTAAATTACCACATTATAAATGAGAAAATAACTGCTATTAATCCAAATAGTAGTTTAGTAGTATAAACTACATAAGCTGAATATTTTTCGGAATATTTCCACTGAGCATACTTGGCTAATTTTCGTTCAAATAATGATATCATAATTGAACACACAGTAAAGAAAAGAATTAAGAAAAAATATGTATCAATCTTCGGCTTGGTTACAATCAATCTGACAATAACAGTAATTAAGCAAGCAAGAGAATACCAACCATGCTTTAAAAGATAGAAAAGTAGATATTTATTAAATTTTAACTTTTCTTTATCGCTTTCTACTGTTGGCTCATATGTTAATGTTGTTTGGCAAAAAGGACATTCACTTTCATCATCAACTGTCATTTTGCAAGCAGGACAATTTTTCATAACACATACCCCTTTCTTAATTATACTTTAATTATATAGTAATCTATATTATTTATCAAGCAACACGTGGTTGCTTGTTGCTAACTTTAGTTTACATTAAAGCAAACCGCCCTTAATAAAAGGGCGTTTTGTTATAGTATTTCAAGTAGTGATTTTATGTATTTATAGCCTTTTTTATCAAGCTTTTCGCGTTCGGCTTCAAGGTTGCAGTTTACACTTTCTATATTGTGGGTATCGGAGCAGATGGCGAAAGGCTTACCGCTTTTTGCGATTAGGTCTATCATATTGTTATCAGGATATGGATTAGTTCTATAACCACGGGAGATAGCGCCTGTGTTGATTTCAAAAATGGCGGGGGTTTTTAAAAGCTTGTTAAGAGCTTCGGTGTATGCTTTTACATAGCGTGGGTTATTTATATCTATCATTGGTATTCTTTCGTTAAACTTAGTTACTAAGTCAAAGTGTCCTATGATATTGCATTTTGTTTTTTCGTAGATGTCGCCAACTAATTTAAAATAATCCTCGCAGTATGCATATGCATCGCCGTTATACTGCTTCATTATAAAATCGTGAACCTCGCTTGCGCTTATATCAACGGATAGGTACTCGCCATTTTTATAAACATAGTGTACAGAGCCTAAAATAAAATCGTAATCGGGGTCAGCATCTATGGAATAATAATCCTGTTCAATACCTAAAAAGATTCTGATTTGATCCTTATACTTTTCTCTTAATGCTAAAACCTCGTTTTTATAGCTTTGAACATTTTTTTCATCCATACTCCAATCACAATAAAATTGCATTGGGGCATGATCGGTAAATCCGATTTCCTTCATTCCGCAATTTATTGCGGCTTGCACCATTTCCTCAAGTGTGTTTTTGCCGTCGCTATATGTGGAATGGGCATGGTAGGTGGATACTATCATTTGGTCATTTTCTCCTGCTTAACCTTATGGTCAATAATATGGCGCGATGCTAATTCTCTGTGAATATCCTCAACGCTAATGCCCATTTGTACCATAAGCACCATTACGTGATATGCAAGGTCGGCAATTTCATAAATTGTTTCCTTTTTATCGTCTGCCTTGCCTGCAATAATAACCTCGGTACATTCCTCGCCAACCTTTTTAAGAATTTTATCAATTCCCTTTTCAAATAGGTATGTGGTGTATGAGCCTTCCGGCTTATCCTTTTGTCTGCCTACTAATAAATCATAAAGACCTTGGATTGTGAATTCGTGTCTTTCCTCGCTTTGGTAAACCTCGTTTGTAAAGCAACTATCGGTATTTAAGTGGCAAGCAGGACCGTCCTTTTCGACTACTACTGTTAATGCATCGTAATCGCAATCGGCAGTAATTGAAACGATATGCTGATAGTTTCCGCTTGTTTCTCCCTTTAACCAAAGCTCCTTTCTTGAACGGCTGTAAAAGCATGTTAAGCCCTTTTCCATTGAGATTTGAAGGCTTTCCTTATTCATATATGCTACGGTTAATACCTTTTTTGTAATAGAGTCAACTACTACGGCAGGGATAAGACCGTTTTCATCAAATTTAAGCTTTTCTATATCTAACATTTTATAACCTCACTGTGATGTTGTTGTTTTTTAATTCTTCTTTAAGGTCACTGATTTTAACCTCGCCAAAGTGGAATATTGATGCGGCAAGGCCTGCATCTATATCGGGGATTTCATTAAACAAGTCAACGAAATGTTGAATGTTGCCTGCGCCACCTGATGCGATCACAGGAACATTTACTGCTTCGCAAACTAATTTAAGAAGCTCTATATCAAAGCCGCCCTTAACGCCGTCAGTATCAATTGAGTTTACAACCACCTCGCCTGCGCCAAGCTCAACGCACTTTTTAATCCATGAAATGGCTTCCATGCCTGTGTTTTCGCGTCCACCCTTGGCAAAGACCATAAACTGTCCGTCAACTCTTTTAATATCAGCGGAAATAACTACACATTGATTGCCGTATTTTTGTGCGGCTTCTCTTATAAGCTCGGGGTTTCTTATTGCTCCCGAGTTTACGCTTACCTTGTCTGCGCCGCATTTTAATACTCTATCAAAGTCCTCAACTGTATTTATGCCACCACCTACTGTAAGGGGGATAAATACATTTTTTGCAACCTCGCAAAGAATGTCGGTAAACAGCTTTCTTTCCTCGTAGGATGCAGTTATATCGTAAAATACAAGCTCATCTGCACCGTTTTGTGAATAGTATTTTGCAAGCTCTATTGGGGATGATACATCATTTAAGCCTTGAAAGTTAGTTCCCTTTACTACTCTTCCGTTTTTAACATCAAGGCAAGGGATAATTCTTTTTGTTATCATTTCGACACCTCAATAGCTTCCTTTAGGTCTATTGCGCCTATATAGTATGCTTTTCCTATAATTGCGCCATATAGGTTCATTTTTCTTAATGCTTTTATATCCTCAATCGTAGATACTCCCCCTGATGCAATTATATTAAGAGAGTATTTTTCGCTAAGCTCCTTATATAATGCAAGGTTTGTACCCTTCATTGCACCGTCCTTTGAAATATCGGTGCAAATTACGGTTTTTACACCTAATTTTTGCATTTTTGAAAGAAATTCATCAAGGGAATACTGTGATTTTTCAATCCATCCCTTAATTGCAATATAGCCATCCTTAATGTCTGCGCCTACTGCTATTTTTTCTTGATATTTTGATATTGCTTCCTTTAAAAAGCATTCATCGTTAACTGCGGCTGTGCCTAAGATAACACGGCTAACGCCTGCATTTAAGTATTTTTCAACAGTTTCAATATTACGAATACCACCGCCGATTTCAACAAAAAGGCTTGTTTTGGTAGCAACCTCTTTAACTATTTCAATGTTTGGTGTTGTTCCGTTTTTTGCTCCCTCTAAATCTACCATATGGATAAATTTAGCGCCCTTGCTTTCAAAATCGTATGCGATTTCAATGGGATTTTCGGAATAAACGGTCATTTCCTCGTAATTGCCCTTATAAAGGCGTACTGCTTTTTTATCGTATAAATCTATTGCCGGGAAAATGTTCATTTTTTACTCCATTAAAGCTCACAAAATGCTTTTAGTATTTTAAGTCCTATATCTCCGCTTTTTTCGGGATGGAATTGGCATCCGTATATGTTTTTATATGCTACTGCTGCGGTTAATTCCTTGCTGTATTCTGTGGTTGCAAGCAAGCTTTCATCACAGTCCTTAGCAAAATAGGAATGAACAAAATATACATGGTCGCCGTTTTTTAAGTATTTAAAAAGTTGGCTTTCTTTTTTTATGCTTAATGCATTCCAACCGATATGTGGAATTTTAAGGCTCTTATCTATGTAGTTTTCCATAGGCACAACGCTTCCCTTTAAAAGTCCTAAGCCGTCATGCTCGCCATATTCATAGCTTTTTTCAAAAAGAAGCTGCATTCCAAGACAAATACCCATAAGTGGTTTGCCGTTTTTTGCTTCCTCTATGACAATTTTGTCAAGACCTGTGTCTTTTAATTTCTTAATTGCGTCTCCAAATGCGCCTACACCGGGAAGAATGATTTTTTCGGCTTTTTTAATTTCGTTAACGCTTGATGTTACAATAACATCTGCGCCTACATATTTAAATGATGAGGTTAAGGAAAATAGATTTCCTACACCGTAATCTATAATTGCTATCATTAAAGAACTCCCTTTGTTGATGGAACCTCGTTTTTGTGGCTTTCATCTATTGCGGTTGCTTTAGCAAGCGCTCTTGCAAGTGCTTTAAATGCGCCCTCAATAATGTGATGTGAATTTACGCCTGCAAGCTGCTTTGTGTGTAGAGTAACACCTGCATCACGGGCAAATGCTCTTAAAAATTCCTCAGTTAGCTCGGTATCAAAATCTCCTACCTTGTATGCAGGAATTTTAAGGTCGTAGTAGCTTTCGCCTCTGCCTGAAATATCAACGGCGCATAAAATGAGCGCTTCATCCATTGGTAAAATAATATCGCCGTAGCGGTAAATGCCTTTTTTGTCGCCTAATGCTTGGCTAAATGCTTTACCTAATACGATTGCAATATCCTCTACTGTGTGGTGGTAATCTACATCGGTATCACCTACGCACTTTACATTCAAATCATATCTTGCGTGTCTTGCAAAAAGTGTAAGCATGTGATTTAAAAAGCCGCATCCTGTGTCAATATTTGATGTGCCGTTACCGTCAAGATTCAAGTATAATTCAATGTCGGTTTCGTTTGTTTTTCTTTTGATTTCAGAGGTTCTCATTTAGATAGTCTCCTTTAAAATTTCTTTTATTGCTCCTATAAGTGCATTCATTTGCTCCATAGTGCCGATTGTAATTCTGTTATAATCCTTAATTCGTTCTTTAGTAAAGTGGCGAACTAAAATGCCCTTGGATTTTAGCTTTAAATAAAGTGCTTCGCCACTTATTTTATAACTTTTAGCGAAAACGAAGTTGGCCTTTGAAGGGATTACATAGAAGCCTAATTCGGTTAATGCTTTTTCGGTGTATTCTCTATTTTTAATAATTGTTTTACAGTTTTCCATATAGTAGCTATTATTTTCAAGAGCCTTTAAGCCAGCTATTTGAGTTAAGCGATTAACGTTATATGGATTTGTAGAATACTTAATTGTATTAAGGTCGGATATTAAATCCTTATTGCCTATGCCGAAGCCTAATCGTCCGCCTGCAAGTGAACGGGACTTAGAAAATGTGCCTGTTACTAAAAGATTATCATATTTATGAATTAGTGTGCAAGCGCTTTCTCCACCGAAATCTATGTAGGCTTCATCAATGATTACTATATTATTAGGATTTGAGAAAACTATTTTTTCAATATCGGATTTTTCTAAATATCTGCCTGTTGGGGCATTAGGATTTGCTATTACTATGTTTTTGTTTATGCCGATATAATCGTTAATATCTATTGAGAAATCATCCTTTAGGGGAATAATTTCATAGGGGATATTATTAAGGTCGGCAAATACGGAATAAAAGCCGTAGGTAATATCAGCGAATACAATTGGATTTTTGCTGTCGCAAAATGCCATAAAAGCGAAGTTTAAAATTTCATCGCTTCCGTTTGTGGCAAGGACCTCATCAAAGGAAACGCCGTGTATTTCTGCAATTTTATTTGTAAGCTCATAACAAACGGGATCGCAATATAATTGAAGCTTATTTGCTTCATCCCTTACCGCTTCGCTAACCTCTTTTGAGGGTGGGAAGGGGGACTCGTTTGTATTTAGCTTAATATAGTTCATATCCTTTGGCTGCTCACCCGGGGTATAGGGGATAAGCTTAGAATATTTGTCTGTGAAAAATCTACTCATTTTATAGTCCTCAAATTAAATGCTATTTATAAATTAGTCCTCAAAGCGAATGGTTGCGCTCTTTGCATGGGCGTGTAAGCCTTCCTTGTTTGCAAACATCGCTACCTTGTCATATACCTTTCCAAGAGCATTCTTGGTGTAGTAGGTAAACTGTGATTTTTTAACGAAATCATCAACTGATAATGGGGATGAGAATTTTGCAGTACCACTTGTTGGTAATGTGTGGTTAGGGCCTGCAAAATAGTCGCCTAATGCTTCAGGACAGTATTTGCCCATAAAGATTGAGCCTGCATGCTTGATTTTATCAAGATAATCAAATGGATTATCTACACAAATTTCAAGGTGCTCCGGTGCTATTTCGTTTGCTATATCAATAGCAAGCATTAGGTTATTTTCTGCTATGATGATTTTACCGTTATTATCAATTGATGCTCTTGCAATTTCTGCTCTTGGTAAGAGTGGAATTTGTGCTTCAAGCTCGCTTGAAACCTTATTTGCAAAGTCAACGTTATCTGTAACTAAAACTGCGCTTGCCATTTTATCATGCTCTGCTTGGGAAAGTAGGTCTGCGGCTACATATTTTGGATTGCATGTGCTATCGGCAACTACTAAAATTTCGCTTGGGCCTGCAATCATATCAATTGCAACCTTACCGAATACTTGCTTTTTAGCCTCGGCAACGAATGCATTACCAGGTCCTACGATTTTGTCAACCTCAGGGATGCTTTCAGTTCCGTATGCAAGTGCTGCAACAGCTTGTGCTCCACCTACCTTAAAAATTCTGTCAACGCCTGCGATTTTAGCGGCGGTTAAGATGTTAGGATTTACCTTGCCATCCTTTGATGGTGGGGTTACCATAACTATTTGAGAGCATCCTGCAATTTTGGCAGGGATACTATCCATAAGCACGGTTGATGGATATGCGGCAGTGCCTCCTGGTACATAAAGTCCTACTCTTTCAATAGGTGTAACCTTTTGTCCTGTTACAATGCCGTCCTTTTCGCTTATGATAAAGCTATTTTTAACCTGTCTTTTGTGAAATTCACGGATATTTTCAGCGGCTTCCTTAATTACCTCAATAAATTCCTTATCTGCAAGGTCAAATGCTTCATCAATTTCCTCGCTTGATACCTCAAGGGATTGTAAATCTACCTTATCGAATTTTTTTGAGTATTCATAAAGTGCTTTATCTCCGTTTGCTCTTACATTTGCTATTATATCGGTTACGATACCCTCAACATTTGATGCAATATTGTCTCTTGCGAAAATTTCGCTATTTGGCACCTCGCCGTATTTATATATCTTAATCATTTGCTTCTACCTGTTCTTTTAAGCTCTTGTTAATTTTTTCAATTTCCTCTGTTTTAAATTTAAAGCTTGATTTATTTACGATTAGTCTTGCTGAAATTGGAAGGAATTTTTCTACTACTATCAAGTCGTTTTCCTTTAATGTTGTTCCTGTTTCAACTATATCAACGATTACATCGGATAAGTCAAGAATTGGAGCAAGTTCTATTGAGCCGTTAAGCTTGATAATATCAATATCACGGCATTTTGAAGCGTAATATTTCTTTGCAATATTTACAAACTTGGTGGCAACACGAAGTGTTTTATCGGTGTTATCGTAAAAGTCCTTTTTGCCTGCTACTGCCATATGACATTTACCCATATTCATATCAAGCATTTCATATACATCAGGCTCGTATTCAAGTAAGATATCCTTACCGCAAACTCCTATATCGGCTGAGCCTCTTTCAACATATATTGATACATCAGAGGGCTTTACCCAGAAAAATCTAACGCCCTTTTCTTGGTTTTCAAAAATAAGCTTTCTTGTATTTTCCTTAATTAAAGGACACTCATAGCCTGCTTTTTCAAACATTGCATAGACCTTTTCTCCAAGGCGTCCCTTTGGTAATGCTACATTTATCATTTTTACGCCTCCTTTGATAAGTCTATTAGCTCTTTATATCTAAGCTTTGATGGAATTGCTTTTTGCACGCTTACGCTTTTTCCTTCGCTTACATAATTTTGGGCTACTTTATTAAGTGATGATATTTCTGTTTTATCATTATAGATAAGTAATATATCAACATCGTACTTGCGAGTGTTGCCTTTTATTGCTTCAAGCAAGTCAAGGTATAAAGCGAAGCCTATTCCCTTTGATTTTCTGCCCATTCTTTCAAGGAGCTTATCATAGCTTCCGCCGAAAAGAACTGTTTCCGGAATTCCCTCTAAAAATCCATTAAATACGATACCGTTATAATAGTTCATATCGTTGACTAAAGAAAAGTCAAGGCGGATTTTTGAGTTATATTCTGTATTTGCAAGTAATGTATATATGCTTTCAAGCTCACTTACGCAGTTTAAAAACTCTTCGCTTACATTTATTTCCTTTAATCTTGAGATTACTGACTTTGGGCTACCGTAAAGAGAAATAAATTCCTTAATAAGATTTGCATTTTCTTCATTTACACCGTATTTTTCGCAAATAAAGCTAATTTCGTGAGCATTTTTTTGCTTAATACATGTCATTATTTCCGACTTAAAATCCTCGTTTGCGCTAATTTTGATAAAGAGTGCATTTAAAATTCCAAGGTGGGAAATATCTAAAACGAAGTTATCTGAAATTGTGGCAAGGCTCTTTGCGGATAGGTATAACACCTCATATACATCGTATATATCAAGGTCGCCTATGCATTCAAGTCCTGATTGCATAATTTCCTTGAACTGATGGGTTGCACCTGAAATTCTGTAAACATTTTCATTATAATATACCTTTTGCTTACATCCTATCTCATCGGTGCTATTTTTAATAATTGATAGAGTAACATCTGGCTTTAATGCAAGTAATTTACCGTTTGTATCATTAAAGGTGATAACGCTATCGCTTACTAAAAAGTCTTTATTTTTTACATATAGGTCGTACTCCTCAAACTTGCTCATTTTGAATGGAAGGTATCCATATTTTTGATACAATGAGCGGAATGAAAGTATGGCTTTTTCATCATCCTTTAAAAATTGACTGTTTTGCATTTACTTATCCTCGTTTAATCTATCTAATACAATATTATAACCGCCGTTGCCATATTCTAAGCACTTATTAACTCTGCTTATGGTTGCGGTGCTCATTCCTGTTTCCTTGCTAATTTCCACATAGTTAACACCGTTTTTGAGCATTTTTGCGGCTTTTAATCGTTGAGCTATTTCAATTATTTCCTTAATTGTGCAAGCATCCTCAAAAAATGCATAGCATTCCTCAACTGTTTTTAAGGAAAGAATCGCTTCAAAAAGCGCATCAACATCTTTATTTTTTAGTTTTTTCATCGGGTCTCTCTCTTTCAATTTCACTTTAGTGTGTTAAAGTGTTAAAGTGTTGGTACTATTATAATACTTTAGTACGCTAAAGTCAATAGCAAATTTATATTTTTTATAAAATCTTTAAAATGCATTAAAAATCCGTACCTCTGTGCGGATTTTTAATAATTATATTTTTGCTATAACCTCAACCTCACAAAGCGCTCCCTTTGGTAAATCCTTTACTGCTACGCAACTTCTTGCTGGTTTTTCTGTAAAGTATTTGCCGTAGATTTCATTGAATTTAGCAAAATCGTTAATATCTGCTAAAAAGCAAGTGGTTTTAATTACATTCTCAAAGCTTGTGCCTGCTTCCTCTAATACTGCTTTTAGATTTTGCATAACCTGTTCGGTTTGCTCGTTTATATCCTTGCCGTCGATATTTCCTGTTTGTGGGTTTATGCCGATTTGACCTGATGTAAATAACATTCCGTTAAATACTATCGCTTGTGAGTACGGTCCTATTGCCTGTGGGGCTTTATTAGTTGCAATTTTTTTCATTGTTATTTCCTCTTTATAGTAGTTTAAAGCCGAAGTCTATAAGCGCTTTTTTGATTGTATCAATATGCTCGTAGTTTCTTGTTTCAAGCATAATTCTTAAGTAGCATCCGTTTACATCTGAGCCCTCGTTTGCTCTTTCGTGGTGTACGGAAATTACATTACCGCCAAGGTCGGCAATAATTCTTGATACATTCTTTAATTGTCCCGGCTTGTCGGCAAGCTCAATCATAAGCTGACATGTTCTGCCTGACATTAAAAGTCCTCTTTTAATTACTCTTGATAAGATAGTAACATCTATATTACCGCCTGAAAGAACACAAACTACCTTTTTGCCTTTGATGTCAACCTTATTAAACATAGCGGCAGCGGCAGCGATTGCGCCTGCGCCCTCTGTTACTAATTTGTGTTGCTCCATAAGCGCTAAAATTGCGGCAGAGATTTCATCATCTGTTACGGTTACGATTTCATCAACATATTTACTACAAATTTCATATGTAAGTGTTCCTGGTTTTTTAACTGCAATACCGTCTGCGATTGTGGATACGCTTGAAAGCTCCTCAATTTCGCCATCCTTGATAGAATTATACATAGATGGTGCGCCACTTGCTTGTACGCCGTAAACCTTAACCTTCGGATTTATCATTTTGATTGTGTAGGCAATACCTGAAATAAGTCCACCGCCACCGATTGGAACAATAACTGCATCAAGGTCTGGAATTTGGTCGGCAATTTCAAGTGCGATTGTTCCTTGACCTGCGATAACATCCTCATCATCAAATGGGTGGATGAAGGTATATCCCTTTTCATCTCTTAATTGTAGTGCTTTTTTGTATGCATCATCGTAAACGCCTTCAACTAAGCAAACCTCAGCGCCATAGCTTTTTGTTGCTTCAATTTTGGAAATTGGCGCGCCGTCAGGTAAGCAAATTACTGCTTTAATACCGTTCTTTTGAGCAGATAATGCTACGCCTTGTGCGTGATTTCCCGCAGAGCATGCAATAACGCCTCTTTCCTTTTCCTCCTTTGATAAGCAGGACATTTTGTAATATGAGCCTCTTACCTTGAAGGAGCCTGTTATTTGTAGATTTTCAGTTTTTAAATATATATTTGAATCCTTGTTTAGCTTTGGAGCATGGATTATATCTGTTTTTCTGATTACGCTCTTTAAAGCGTAGCTTGCACGATATACATTATCAAGTGTTAACATTGTTTTTTCTCCTTAAAGTAGGCTGTCTATAAATTGCTCGGCACATCTTGGGGATCGGTATCCACGATTTAGCGCGAAGGCTTCTGCCTTTGTTTCAAGCTCCTTTGCGTCCATTTCTATGCCATATCTTTCGGCAAGCTCGTGAATAATTTCAAGATAGAGCTTCTTTTCAGGCTTAGCGAAAAGAATAGTTAAGCCAAAGCGCTCGGAAAGTGAAAGTGTTTCCTGTACGGTATCGTTTCTATGAATATCGCCGCCTTCTCTGTCGCCAAAGGTTTCCTTTACTATGTGGCGGCGGTTGCTTGTTGCATAGATAACCGAATTTTTAGCCTTGGCACTTGCAGAGCCTTCAAGTGTAGCTTTGAGCATACTGAAGCTATCATCGTTTTGGTTAAATGATAAGTCATCAATAAATATTATGAATTTAAGCGGATTTTTGCTGATTTCGCCCATTACCTTTGGTAAAAGTAATAATTGATTTTTGCGAATTTCCACTAAACGAATGCCGCTATCAAAAAGGTGGTTAGCCACTGCCTTAACTGTTGAGGATTTACCTGTGCCTGCATCTCCGTATAAAAGAATGTTAGCGGCAGGGCGTCCCTCTAAAAATGCTAAGGTATTATCAATTACCTTTTGCCTTTCTGTTTTATAGCCGATAAATGTATCAATGCTTGTGCTATCTGCACTTTCAATAGGTAAAATTTCTCCGCTTTCGCTAACAGAAAACATACAGTTAGATGCAAATATGCCATAGCCGTATTTTTCAATATTTTTGGCTCTTTGTAGGTATTCTTCCTCAAGGT
>JBGVPY010000033.1:0-1877 GCA_045127235.1 Eubacteriales bacterium | reverse complement strand
TTTACGGATTTAGGGTCATGTACTTATGGTACTTTAACCGATGCTTGTGACGATCAAGCCGGTCCATTTCATATGAGAGAGGGCAACGCATATCACCAGCTTTTCATTCCCGAGTGCTCGTTAAAATCAAAAGAAAAACGGTACAGGCCATATACCTTTATGGAATTTACCGCCATATTCACATTCGGGCGGCCGATTAAATTCAGGCAGAAGGGTGCGGTGGGATTTGAGCGCTATTTAATTTTGAACGGTTACCAGCACGAGCAACACGAAGGCCGGACAGTTACATATATTTACATAGGGCCTCAGGGTTACACCCTTGACGCTTTATTTAATGACTATGAATGGCAGGAGCATTACACGGAAGATTTTAAACCGTTTGGGGTAGAAGAGGAAAAATAAAAAATAATTTTTGGTGGTTATATGACAGAAGAATTTAATCCAAAACTGCAAAAATTAAAGCAGATGCAGTCATTACCGTTAGAACAGAAAATCATTGTTTCAAAACAGCGGATTAAGCAATGGCTTGAAGCATGGGAAGATCAATGTGTAGTATCCTTTTCGGGTGGAGTTGATAGCACAGTATTGCTAGATTTAGTTAGAAGTGTTAATCCCGATATTAAAGCTGTATTTGTCAATACGGGATTAGAATACCCCGAAATTGTTAGGTTTGTAAAGACAATTTCAAATGTGGATATCATTAGACCAAAAATGACTTATAAACAAGTTATTGAAAAATACGGATATCCGTTTCCGAGCAAGCATATCGCAGAATGTGTAAGCGAAATTAAACACACAAAATCAGAATCGCTTAAAAATTTGAGGCTAACGGGAATTAGACCTAATGGCGAATACAGTCCTAAAAGTAAACTATCTAAAAAGTGGAAATATTTGATTGACGCGCCTTTTGATGTTAGTGCTAAATGTTGCGATGTTATTAAAAAACAACCGTTAAATAAATATAACAATGAAAATAACACAAAACCTTTTGTTGGGGTTATGGCAGAAGAAAGTTCAAACCGTACTATATCGTATGTTAAACATTCATGTAATGCGTTTAATGCAACACACCCTCAGTCAAGACCGTTAATGTTCTGGAGCAAGCACGATGTAATACGATATATTCAAATAAATAATTTACCATATTGTAATAGCGTGTACGGTGACATAATAGAACTTGATAACGGTAAATTAGGCTTTTCAAAAACAGATAGAACCGGATGCGTTTTTTGCATGTTTGGAGTTAATTTTGACCGAGAACCTAACAGATTTCAAATCATGCAAAAAGAGAATCCGCAAATGTACCGTTATTGCATGGAAGAATTAAAAATAAAACAAGTTTTAGAATATTGCGGTATCCCGTATGAATGGCGTGATGTTCCACAGCAAGACAGAATTGAATTTGACGTAGTAAGGATAATCAATGATCACACTTAAAAACTACAACGCCCACAAGCCCAAAAAGATCACTTTCATCGGTGTAAACTGGCAGGATGACCAGGAACTGCTGGACGAGATCATATACGGTGAAACGCCGGATGATAAGGCGGTGGCCATTATGGCAGAGTACGAGGATCGCGAGTTCTACATGCTCGAGATTGAAAATTGCAAAGATGATTTAGAATATGTATTTTTTATTAGAGTGTAGGAGGAAAAATGACATTTGATGATTTACAGGTCAGTGACCTTGCGTGGATCCGCGCGATTGCCGGATTGACTCAGGCCCAGGCGGCTGAGCGACTGGGAATAAGCAAAAGCCATTACGCCGGTATCGAGGCCGGCAGTTATACCGGTGACAAAGTTATGCTCAATGTCGGTAAGCTGTTGAATGAGGATCAGATCAATAGGGCGATCTCGGTTTTGCAGTTTATACGGTT
>JBGVPY010000032.1:0-3977 GCA_045127235.1 Eubacteriales bacterium | reverse complement strand
TGATAGAATTATCTATCCCGAAATTGAAAAAATTCCTAAAAAGCTTGCAATTATATATAGAAACAGATATATGATTGAACAATCTGATGTTGTAATATCATATGTAAAAAGAGAATACGGCGGAGCGTATAAGTCATACACACTTGCAAAAAAGAAAAACAAGGTAATTTACAATTTAATATAAAAAAGCAGAATTCCGCGGAATTCTGCTTTTAATTATTTACCAATCCATGCTTTCAAAGCTTTCGTAGCCCTCTGGTGGAGTGATTGTTACGCTCTTGCCTGGGTTTACAAACTCAACGCTTGCGGTTACAGTTGCGTCAGCTGTTATACTGTAAACCTCCATTGACATTTGGTAGGATAAATTGTAGTTAGTTACGTAGCCGTCCTTAACTGTTACAGAAACACTGCCGTTACCGATTGCAGCTTCGCCGTCAACATCACTAAGAGCCAACTCATTCATTTCCTCAATCATTTCGTTGTAAAGCGCTTTGAAGGTTTCCTCAGTAAGGTTAAGAGTAACCGTATAGCTGCCGTCTTCACTCTTGTTAAGCTCGATGTCCTTAATTAAGTCAGCAGGAAGCTTCTTTATAATTTCCTTAAGGTCGTCCTCATAGTCGTATTCGTCTTCAATATCTACGGCGTTCATTTTGTAGCCTTCGCCATCTGTTACAACGTAAGCGTAATCGCCCTCAATATAAGCCTCAACGTCCATTTTTTGACCTAATACTTCAGTCGCCATCTTTACCCAAACGGTAGGATTTTCTTTGTCAGCGTCCTTAACCTTTAAGTCAACTGTAACAGGCACGGACATAGTCATTCCTGTCATTGTCATTTCAACATTCATGTTCATTTTTGCTTCGTACTCGTTTAGGTTGGCAGTTTTTTCGATTGCGCCATTGATAACCTCAACCGTGTCGAGCGCTTGACAGGAAGCAAAAGCAAAGCAAGTAGCTACCATAACAAGCATGCAAATAAGTGCAATAATTTTTTTCATAAATTTTCTCCTTTAAAATATTTCAATACAATTCTTGCCAAAAGAATTATACCTTAATTATATTTTATACTAAAACTCTAAAAAAGTCAAGTAACCCCAGGTTAACATCTGTCAACCTACGGTTTACACTTTGAAAATGCAAGACTATGTGTCGTTAAATTAGAATGCAGAAACAATTAAAACGCCTACTATTGTGCATAAAATCAAGCCTAATAAAACAGAGCAAAGCGTGATTGTTGCTTTTAAAATAGGATTTTTTTGCTTAACTGAAACTGAAAAGCCGAAAACTGCAGGAATTGCATAAAGTAAACCGCCGATAGCACCACCAACCATAGGAATAATAGAGCAAAGAGCTATGCTGTTGCTCCAAACCATAAGAAGAACAAAGCCCGCTATGTAAATTGCAAGCTCATACCATTTGCCGGAATTTGAAATTTGTACCATTTCTCCGCCTATATTAAGCTTAACGCCTGAAAATAAGCTGCCCTCAACCTTAACCTCTGTGTTGTCTGCAAGATAGAATATCTTATTTGACTTTTTCTTTAACGGTTGACCGTTAATTATAATTTGTCTGTTAGCAATAAAATTGCCTTCGGTAAACTCAATAGTACCGTACTTTTCGTGTTGAATAATTTCTTTCATAAGTATCTCCTTTAAATATGATAGCATAATAATATCACTAAAATTCTGAAAAATCAACCAACCTAAGGTTTACATCTGTCAACCGTGGGTTTACATCTGATGCTTTTAAGAAAAAAGTAAAGAATTACACCATATATAATTATAGCACCATATGTTGACAATGTCAATAGATAATATGTAGGTATACCTTCTTATTTTTTGCATACAATATCTGTAAAATATATGTAGGTAAGACTACATAAGGATAAGAGGTGCTATATGACTGTAAATAATGCTGTTGCAAGAAGAATTCTTGCATTGTTAAAGGAAAAGAATATGTCTCAATACCGACTTGAGCAGGAATCGGGCATACAGCACGGAAGTATGCAATGCATAATGAACGGCAGAAATAAAACAGTTACATTAAGTACAATAATTATGCTATCAAAGGGCTTCGGCATAACTCTAACTGAATTCCTTAATGACGAAATATTTAATATAGAAAACCTTGATATAGAATAAAAAATCACGCACCTGTGTGCGTGATTTTATTATTTAGTTTTTGAAAATTGACGGTTACTAAAGGTGTCAAGGATAAAAACGTTATCTTCTTTATCAGTCAAGTTAACGTTTTTGTATTCAAACGAGTCAAAGTATTTCCAATTATAAGGGTCAAGAAAAATAATTTCCTTTAAGCTATCACATTCATCAAAAGCATTGCAATAAATGTAGGTTAGTGATTCGGGTAATGTTATACTTGTAATATCGGTTTTCGCAAAGGCGCGAACACCTATTGAGGTAATTGTGCTTGGAAGCTGAACCTTTTTGACTTTAGAATTTTCAAAGGCGTGTTCGGCAATTCCCACAACTGTTTTACCGCCGATTTTTTCGGGTATCTTTACCGTGCTTCTGTTGCCCTTATATTTTGTTATAGTAATTGTATTTTCGCCATTCGCGGTATATTCAAATGAAGAAAGCTTGCCTGTGCAAATTAAAATAACAATTATAATGATAATTGCGACAACCACGCAAATTCCGACAACAGTTAAAAGCTTTTTGATATTGATCGGATTGCTTGCTTCCTTTCGTTCCTTGGAATAGTTGTAAATTGCGCCAATTAAAACAACGCAAGCAACAATTATGATTGGAACAAACGCGGATAAAAGAGCAGATTCCTGCATTTGATAAAATACATATTCGTAATATTTTTTGTCAAAGGTATTGACATGATTTTCAATCCAACCGATATTGTTAATAAGATACATATTTACTAGCGAAAGCAAAATTGTGGCAGATGATAAGGCAATGCTTATCAAATGATTTTTCTTAAATGATCTTATTTTGTCAAAATGTAGTGCCACAAGAGAAGAAACGCAAATCACAAATGAAACAATAGCAACGATTGTCTTTAAAGTGTATGCTTCGCGTACCTCGTGCGGAACTATCGTACCTTGTGTTGGAATGTAAATGCCGTAGCCTGTTGTTTGCAAAAACGATATAAGGCTAAAAAGCCCGAAAATCGCAAAAACTCCGCAAACAACAATCAAAATAAAATATAACTGCTTTAAATGCGCTTTCATAAAACTTTCCTTTTTATTGTACTAAAGTTAAATAACCAATCGCTAAACGAAGTCGCTACGCGATGAAGTACCCATACACGCTACGCGTGATTATAGCTAGATAATCAATAATCTAACCTTGCTAACCGCTAACTGCTAACGGCTAACGGCTGTGAGCGAAGCGAACTCGCAGATAAACAATTAAATCCTAACGAATTAAATCGCTCAGCACAGAAGTCCGAAAAATCGGGCAAGCCCTACTTCGTATATTGATAACTAACCTCGCTAACGGCTAACCGCTAGCGGCTAACGGCTATTCTATTATCATATTAACAAAATTCTTAATCTTGTTATGTGTACAATCATGCTGAGGATTTAACATCTGCTGAGCATAAACAATAGTAATTTGCTTTTCAGGGTCAATAGACACCATAAAGCCTGCCGCGCCGTCCCAACCAAACTCGCCAATAGAGGTAAGGTTTCCGCCTCTGCCTACACCGATTTTTGTGCGGACACCGAAGCCGTAGCCGTATTCACGGTTAGACATCCAACAGTTGCAGTCCTCAAATTTTTGAGAGCCAACAGGCAATGTGTTTGTGCGCATTAAATTAACAGTTGCCTTTGAAAGAATTCTTGCGCCGTTTAAACCAACGCCGTAGTTTGTCATAGCGTATGCAAATTTTACATAATCATCAATAGTTGTAACAACACCTGCTCCACCTGAATCATAATCAGGGCCGAAAACATATCCGTTAGTTTTGCCAACTAAGTCAGGCTCGCCCTTTGAGTAGTTAAAGCAA
>JBGVPY010000031.1:0-24381 GCA_045127235.1 Eubacteriales bacterium | reverse complement strand
GGAAAGAGCTTCCCATTCTGTTGAGCCGTCTGCAAGATAGTAGAAGCTTGAATATGAGCCGTTATTATCGTCGGATCTATACGGAAATTCAGCGCCGGGTGTGGACGTGAAGCCCACAGATGCTTTTCTAATCTCCACATCTGTAAAGTCCATCCAAACGATAATGTATTTGTTGTTTCCTATTTTACCATAGGTGTCAAGATCTATTGCAAGCTCAAATGCGCCCTCACTTCCCCCAAGGCTTGTGGAAATGTAAAGTCCCTTTGAGCCGTTAGCTCCAAGCTTTTTAGCGGGCTCAGCAAGCACGTTTGCGGTAAGTTCCTTGTTATCCCAGCCGGAAATTTCAATATCGTTAATTCCGCTTTCAAAGTCCTCAAGAACAGTACCGCTTTGGAAAGCATCGTAATCATTTGGGTTTGGTCTTTCAACAAGGTATTCAACGTAAGTAGGAACGTTATCTGTTTTTGAAGCGTTAAGGTCAAGGACTCTTGAGCCTTGAATGGACTCTGAATAATATGTTAAGTCGCTTAGGTTAGGAGCTGATATAAGCTTAACCCCCTTATAGTTTATCACATAGTCATTTATGTGGTCATGTCCTGTAACTATTCCTTTTACATTGCCAAGTTCAAGAATTGTTTCAAAAAGATTTGTATCAACCTCTGACGGATGCGCGCTTTCGTTAAAGCCCCCGGTAAATTCATAAACAACCTCAGGATTGTTTACGTTTTTGTACGCCTCTCTATTTTCAATAAGAGGAATGTGGAACGCCATAATGCCGTTAACGTGTTCACCGTTATTGTATTCCTTAATAAGAAGTGAGGTTTCCTTATACCAATCAATTTGGTCCTGCTTGATAAAATCGTAATAGCTTGAATATTGGGACTGGTCTGCGTATGCGCCTGAGTCAAGAAGCCAGATAAGAGAGCCTAAGCTACCGTCTCTGTTATAAACGCCGTGAACGTACGTGCCTGTGCCGCTTAATTCCGTTACGTCCTTTGAAATGCAATATTCGTAGGACTCATAAATTGCTTGCTGTTTTTCGTGGTCAAGAGCGTTTTCGTGGTCATGGTTGCCGTAAACGTGGCACCAAGGAATTTGCTTTTCCTCAATATAGCTTACAATAGCGTTTAAGTTTTTGCGTAGGCTTACCTCGTAAATTGAACTTATAGTGTTATCGCCCGTTAAAATAACCAGGTTAGGTTGAATTTGGTCAACCATCTGTTTAATTCTAATCTTTACTCTTTCAACGCTGGCAGAGCTTGCATTTACGTTCATGTGAGCGTCGGCAATAATCATAACTCTGAATGAGCCGTCTCTGTTGTATTCAAGACGGTGCTTGCTTTCAAGTAACGCTTCAGCCTGAGAAATAATTTCCTCGCTTGCATTACTTTGCCATGGCTCAATTACAATGTCCTCATCGCTATCTATGTCATTATCGCTTGAAATGTCGCTATCTGTGTCGCTATTTACGCCTGTGTCCGCGCTTTCACTATCATTTGATGTGTCATTTAAGCTGGTATCTGTATCGGTAGTGTTGCCACATGCAACCAATGAACAAATCAACAAAGCTAAAAGCGCAAATATAAATAATAATTTAATTTCTTTCATGTTTTCTCCCTTTAAGCTTACTTATATCTAGATTATAGATTAAAAACCTGCTCTTGTCAATATTTTCTAATCTCTATAAAATTAAAAGGCATAATTCATTAGTGAAATTATGCCTTGTATAGTGTCAAAGTTATTCAGTTGGAAGAGCTACTGCTTGATAATTTTCAACAAGCATTACATTATCAATATAGAATGGCTTGTTAAGGTATGCTTCTCCCCACCAAAGTGAAGCATAGAAGTATAAGCCTGTGATAACTGTATTTTCATTCATTTTGTTGTTTCCTTGGCGTAAATCGCTAATAGGGAAAGCAAAATATCCCTTTAAGCCGTTTACTGAGCCCTCTTGCTCTCTGCCGAAGCAGCCATCAGAGCCGTGGGCAAGCTCCTTCCATTCCTTAGTGCCGTCTGCAAGATAGTAGAATTTAGGGGAAGCGCCATCAAGGTCGTCTGTTCTAAATGGATTTTCGTATCCGTCAGTTGTTGTAAGACCGATACACGCTTTTCTAAAATCAATCTGTGTTAAATCCATCCAGAAAATAACGTATTTGTTATTTCCAACCTTACCTGCGCTCGAAATATCAATTACAAACTCAAAGTTTCCTGTGTTATCACGAATAACCTCAAGACCAACTGAGCCGCCTGTACCCTTGCCGTCAACGGCGGTAATTGTAGCAGTTCCTGCCATAGGGTTACTAGCCCAGCCTGAAACAACAGGATCTGCAAATTCGCCTTCAAAGTCCTCTAAAACAATATCCTTGCCAAGGTCCTCGAAATCGTCAGGGTTAACCTTTTCTATAACGTATTCAACGTAGGTAGGAACGTTGTCAAGAGTTGAAGCGTTTAAGTCAAACACTCTTGAGCCTTGGAACGTTACGTTATAATACGTAAGGTCGCTAAGGTTAGGAGAGGATGTAAGCTTAACGCCCTTATAGTTAAACATATAGTCGTTTACGTGGTCGTGTCCTGTAACGATTGCTTTAACGTCGCCAAGCTCAAAGATAGTTTCAAGAAGATTTGTGTCAACCTCTGATGGACACATAGTCTCATTAACACCGCCGGACGCGTCTAAAACGATTTCAGAATTGTTTACGTTCTTTTGCGCATCTCTGTTTTCAATAAGCGGAATATGGAACGCCATCATACCCTTAACGGTAACGCCGTTATTGTATTCCTTAATAATAAGTGATGTCTCCTTATACCAATCAATTTGGTCCTGCTTTATAAAATCGTAATTGCCTGGATACTTAGATTTATCAACATATGCTCCTGAGTCAATTAGCCAAATAAGAGAGCCAAGGCTTCCGTCCTTGTTGTAAACGCCGTGAACGTAGGTGCCTGTGCCGCTTAATTCTGTAACGTCCTTTGAAATGCAGTATTCAAATGACTCATAAATTTCTTGCTGCTTAGCGTGGCTTAACGCGTTTTCATGGTCATGGTTACCGTACACGTGGCACCAAGGAATTTGCTTTTCCTCAATGTAGCCAACAATAGCTGAAATATCATCGCGAAGCTTTGATTCGGTGTTGGCGTTAATAGTGTTATCGCCTGTTAAAATAACTAAGTTAGGTTGAATTTTATCAACCATCATTTTAACTCTGTCCTTAACCTCTTGTACGTCAACCGCGTTGCCTAATGCGTTCATGTGTGCATCGGCAATAATCATAACTCTGAATGAGCCGTCCTCGTTATATTCAAGACGGTGCTTGCTTGCAAGTAATGCTTCAGCCTGAGAAATAACCTCTGCGCTTGCATTGCTTTGCCATATCTCGTTTGTGTCATCTGAGCCATCGTCTGCTACGTCGCTGTCGGTATCGCTGTCGGTAGGCTCACTGTCAGTTGTGATTTCACTATCCGTATTAGTTTCGGTATCAGTATCACTTGAAATATCGCTATCTGTGTCTGTAATTTGGTCTGTATCTGTGTCAGTATCACTTGAAACGTCGCTATCTGTGTCGCTATTTGCACCTGTGTCCTTAATTTCGCTATCAATTTGAGTGTCATTTTCCACGGTTGAGCCTGTATCTGTGTCGGCGCTTTCCCCACATGCAACCATGGTAAAAATCAATAAAAGCGAAAGAGCAAGTAAAGCTAATAATTTAATTGCTTTCATAAAATTCTCCCTAAAATTTGTTTATATATAAATTATAAGATAAAATTTCTCTAATGTCAATAAAAAATCTAATTGTCTAGCTTCCATTCTTTTTTATAGTGCAAGGAAATTGTGTTGTCCTCATTAAAGGTAATAGGAAGCCACACGTATGAGCTTTTTAAAAAGTTTGATACGTTATGCCTTTCAAGCATGATAATTTGCACGTCCGTGTTTTCCACGGAAAATACGTTTGAGGATTGGGTATTAAATGTAGTGTGAGTGAAATCATCCACACAGGGGTCGCCAATTTCCTCCCAATTATCAATTAGCTGCTTTGTTCTGAATGCTTTTGCTTGATTTGTTTTCCAGCCTGTAAGACCTGAGGTTATAATATAATAGTATCCGTTTTTATATGCAACACATGGTGCTTCGCGCCACTGTGCATTGTCTATTCTTTTGTATGTGTCTGTAAATGATAAATAATCATCGCTTAATTTAACCACATATAAGCATCTGTTTCCCTCAAATTGCTTTAATTCTTCATTAGCAATAGTATCGGGCATGTGTCTATCGTATATTAAATATGCGCAACCATCAAAATCCTTATATACTGTCATGTCCCTCACATAGCCGATTTCAAATGGCTTTGTGTAGCCTAGATAGTTATATTTACCGTTTACCTTATCGCACACAGCAAGACCCATGTCGCAGTCTCCATCGCCTTTTCCGTGGTCGCCCGGATATTTAACGAAATGACACCATAAAACATACTGCTTGGTTTTTTCGTTATATATAATCTTTGGCCGCTCAAATCGCATAGGTCCGTAAAGCTCACTTGATGGGTCACGGCTTACCTCTAATATTACGCCCTCATATTCCCAGTTAAGTAGGTCATAAGATTCATACATGACAACGCCAATGTCTGTCATCTGTCCGCCATTTGGACCGCTACAAAATGGCAGAGGGCGAAAAGCCATTCCGTACCAATGATATTTTCCATCAGCGTAAATAATACCGCCATCGCTTGCGTTAATTATATTGCCATCTGTGTCGTGCCAATCTATAAATTCGTTTATTTCTCCGTGATTAAATGATTTCATAGTGCTTTCCTTATTATTTATTCTGAAAAAATCACACAGGGTGCGACTTTTTTAGCTTTATATGTCAAGCTCAATAAAAAGTCCATAGTGGTCTGTTGGATATTTGCCATCAACCAACTCATCAATTATCTTAAAGCTAATTGGCTTAATTTTATCATCAATAAAGCAAAAGTCAATATGAGCGTTATCTGCTGTGCCGTAGCCGTGATATGTTGTTCTTCTATCGTTTATGGTTACACCGTTTACATCTGTAAAATATTTTGTAATTTCCTTGTAGCCAAGGCTATCGGGTGTCATATTAAAGTCGCCTGTTACAAATGTTGGATTATTTGAAATTTTCTTAGAATATTCATAAATAAGCTTAGAGCTTTTAACCTGACCGTTATCTCCAAAGCCATAGTGTGTGTTCATGTAGGTAAATACCTTACCGCTTTCAATGTGCTTTAAAATCACATATTGACACATTCTCCAGCAGTTGTAAAGCTCATCCCATCCGCGGGATTCCACCTCAGGTGTGTCAGAAAGCCAAAAATATCCTGTGTCAAGAAGCTCAAACATTCCCTTTTTCCAAAGAATAGGCGCGCTTTCAAGCTCGTTTACAGAGCGATATTTGTTGTACATTTCATACTCGGGATAGAATTTTGCAATTTCCTCCTCCCAAGGCACAGTAAACTCCTGAAAGCCGATTATATCAGCGTCATATTTTTTAGTTACCTCAGCAAGCCTCGGCGCACGCTCCTTAATTGAATTGCCGTCTATATCATCACAGCATCTTATATTAAAGCTAATTAGTTTAAGTTCCATATCTTTACCTCACTTGGTTTTATATATCTATTCTATCATATCAAATTACATTTATCAAGAGAAACATATTTTATTGACAAAATCAAGTCTTAGTGATACAATGCTATTATAAATTGAATTAAGGAGAAATTTATGAAATTAAGCGTTTGGTCAAGCTACTACTATGTTTTATCCCCTGAGGATATGCTTTTAGAATTTAAAAAGCACGGCTTTAAATATTGTGAGCTTTCATCGGAGCATTCTGAAATGCTTTTAGAGCGGGGAGATGCCAAGATCGTGGGCGAGGAATTTGGCAAAATATCAAGGGAAGCCGGAATAGAATTTTCACAAGGACATTTATTCTTTTGGGGAAAAAGAATTTGCGACCCTAATGACAGAGAGCTAATTAAAAGACAGATAGATTTATTTTTGAAAATAGGAATAAAAAATGCAGTTTTACATTGCGACGCCTTAAAGGATGAAAACGGTGTAAGCCCAAGTGATAATATAGTAAGAGAGGAAAATGTTAAGGCAATTTCCGAGCTTTTAGACTACGTTAAGGGGACGGATTTAGTTATTTGCCTTGAAAATTTAATAAGCTGCAATGCGGCAAATAATGTAAAGGGACTTATGTATTTTATTGACTATTTTAAAAGCGAAAATCTTGGCATTTGCCTTGATACGGGACATCTTAATTTAAGAGATAAGGACCAAGTAGCATTTATTAAAACCGCAGGCAAGCATATAAAGGCGCTTCATCTTGCAGACAACGAGGGCAATGATGACCAGCACATGATGCCATTCGGCAAGGGAAACGTAAATTTCGAAAGCGTTATAAGAGAAATGAAAAAAATAGGATACGAGGGTCTTTACAACCTTGAAATTCCAGGAGAGCGTATGGCGCCCCTTGAAATTCTTGGCTATAAGCTTGAATATATTAAAAAGGTTATGGCGTATCTTGATAAAATCACCGAATAAAAAAGAAAGATTTCCGCATTAAGCAAGGAGCAAAAAAAGCCAAGCAACCATAAGTAAGCAAAAAGACCAGTTTGATAACTGGTCTTTTTTGCTTAATAGTACTATATTTCTGGATATTTTATTCTCACAGGGGAGGCGATTTTGGCGGATTCTACAAAGAATAATTCAAAAAAGCTGTTTTTGCTTTATTCGACTATTGCCACGCTAACTATTTCGCCTGTAATTTTGTCAATTCTATAATAATATGCTCTTTCAATTGTTATATATTCTGTAATTTGTACTTCCCAATATCCTTCTATGCTTTCAGGATTGCTGGTTTCATACTCGAAATTTTCTCCGTAATTTACAAAATAAGTGTTATAGTAGTGGTCGTGTGCTATCTTTTTGGCTTCGCTTTCTGATATATTTTCATATTGAGGAATTCCATCCTCTAAATCTCTTGGATTATATGCGAGCATGCAAGCGACATAAAGTGGAGAATTCTCTGTTGTTTGAATAGATTGGTCCTTTACAAAATAAACAGTATCTCCTTTATATTCGTCAAGTGTAGTATATTTCCCACCTCTGTCAAGAATTACATAATTATTAGGAGCATCATAATCTAAAATCGCTTCTGCTATTATTTCGATAGATTTAGAAATTACCTCTGCATAGGAAAAAGAATATGATATTACCTCGCCGTCTTGCAAGTAAATATGAGCAGGAAAAGACTCCGCTATCTCAATATCGCCTGTATATTCAATAGTAATTGTGTCGCCTGCCGTTATATCTTTTGGAATTACAATTTCATCAAAACCGATACCTAAAAAGCCATCATTAACAAGAAGTGTTGCCAAAGGCTCTCCTGTTGTAGTTTCAGATACGTACCAATATGTGTAATCAAATTGCCAAGTTACAGTATGTGTTTTTTCGGGTGGCTTTGGTGGATCATCTGGCTGATTGTCATTAGGTGGCTCAGTCGGATTATCTGGCAAATTGGTATTGTTGTCGCTCGCAGTGTCGCTATTTGTGTCATTCGTGCTTGCACTGTCAGAGAAATTTGTGTCTGTTTCTTGTGGAATTGTGCATGAAATAAGTAATGCTAAAAGCATTATTGCTACTAAAAATAAAGATAAGTATTTTTTCATAAGAATTCCTCCTTTAAACTAAACTTTTTTGCATTAAATGTGGTTTTTTTAGAAATCGGTACACCTCTTTCCAATTTTAGTGTAGCATAGATAAAGGGGCTTTTCAACGCTTTATTAAGATTTTCAAAAAACGCTCATTAAATTTTCATTGTTTGTTCAAAAAAGGAAAAGGAACGAAAATTCGTTCCTTTTCTTGTTAAATTAAAATATTATTAAAGAGCAGCGGTATTAATTACTCGCCTTATCATTTCCTCAACTGCTTTACATGTATTGATGGTTTTTAAATTAATATGAGGAAGCTTTTTCTTTCCAAGAACAAAAAGCTCATGAGCAAAGCCTTGACCGATTTCTTCTACATCAGAAAAGTCTAATTTAATATCAGTAAATACGGATATACTTTCCAACAATCGCCTTGCTTCGGAACGAGATACAGGATTTCCTCCCGAAAACATATGAGCAATAGGTATAGTGGTTTTTATAAAACCCTCATCAACCGGCGCGAAGGTGTTAAAAACCTCAGATAATACTTTTTTGGTATTATTATTAAGTGTCATCCTTACTACTGTTCCTTTATCCATATTCATAAAGTTATGCAAATTTTCATCTTCCATTTGCAAGGATGAAAAATTATTTCTTGTGAAAAAATTATCGTCTGAATAAATAATGAATTCATCCATAATATGTGAGGTAAAAAAGATTCCTTCTCCCGTGTGATATTGCTTGGCGGTAGTAAATTTTCCTGCAAATAATAGTGATACACATTCCTTGAGAGAAATAACTTCGTTTCTGCTTTCCTTTATAAATCTTTGAATGTTTTTAAAAATACCGATGCCGTCATCACTTATTAGAATTTGAGTTTCAAGATAATTTTGGAAAATGCCTACAAAAATATTTTCAGCCTCTGAATGCTCGATTGCATTGTTCATCATTTCAGTAAAAGCATAAGTCCATATAGAATTTACATTCTTTTTAAATTGTATGTGTTTAGATATAAATTCATTGTAAACACGGTCCTCGCCAAGTGTTCCGTCGTTTTTAAAAGCATAATTATAAAAAGCGGTTTTAAGAGTGTACTCGCCGTTCTTTTTTTCGATTAATTCATCATTTTCCATTTGTTTTAAATAATTATAAACACTGGATTTACTAACATCAAATGATTCAATTGTGGCTTTTATATAATCTTTTCTTTTGTTTTTAATAAGACGTAAAATGTAATTTTTAACTTTTTCTTGGTTAACAACCTTCATAAATTTTCCTCCACAAAATGATTATATAAGCATAATAGCATAATTTCAAAAAAATGTCAACGTTTTTCCAAATAAACCTTGAAATTTTCCAAATAGATTGTTTTATTTGGAATTACAATTACCTTTATACTTATTATATTCCATTATAGCTTAGGTCTTTCAAAAAATATAAATTAATATTAAAAACATAACGCCCCGCTTCATTTAGAACGAGGGTGTTTTATATAAAAAACAACATCAAGGACTAAAAATCCTTGATGTTGTGTTCATAAAAATCTTTTTATAATAAATAGTAAGGCATTTTGCCGCCAAGGTTTACGTAGCCGTCGCCTTGTCTTTCGTTCTTTTCGGCGGGCTTTTTTGTAACCTTTTCTGCTGTTTTAACAGGGGAAAGGTCAGGCTCTTTTTCAAAGCTCTTTTTAGGAGCAGATTTTGCTTCCTTTTTAGGAGCAACCGTTTCTTCCTTTTTAGGAGCTGTCTTTGTTTCCTTTTTAGGCGCGGAAGCTTTTGCTTTGTTGGATGCTTTTACTCTGCTTGCCGCTTTTTGAATTTCTGCCTGCTCCTCTGCCTCGAAAACAACCTCAACGTCAATGGGGGCTTCTAATATTTCCTCTACGCTAACGCTGTTTTCCATGTCGGGAGCAGTTGTTTTTACCTTTGAGTATCCGTTATTTGACACTCTTTTAATGGCGTTTTTACCTATTGGCATATTCTACTATCTCCTTTGCGAGATTTTTGTATTCTAGTGCGCTTCTTGAATATTTTTTGTAAGCAACAACAGGCTTGCTTATATCCTGAGACCATTCAATGGCGCTATCAACCTTAACGTACGCGTTGAAAACTCTTATGTCCTCTGTTGCTTTTAGAGTTTCAAGCGTTTCCTTAAAGTATTTCTTTCTTTCATCAGCCTTTGTTACCATAATACCCATAACGCTAAGGCGTGGAGAAATTTCCCTTACCTTATTTATGAAGTCAAACATGTTTGCAAGACCGAAAAGTCCCCAAGGGCTTGCTTCAACGGGAATTACAACGAAGTCCGATGCACACATTATGTTCATTACCCAACCACCAAGTGTAGGTGGGGAATCTATTAAAATATAGTCGTAGTAGCCACGGGCGCGAATTGGCTCTAAGCACTTTTTGAGAATGAATTCCCTTTGCCACTTTGGGAATAAATCAAACTCAATAGCGCTCATAAGTGAGGTTGACGGAATAATATCCAGCCCCTCATACTCCGTAGCCACTACGAAATCCGAAAGGTCCTTTTCTTCCTTTATTGCGGTATATATATTTTTTCCGTTGCTTGCATAGTCAAGTGATTTTTCCTCATCAAAAAAGGAAAGAGTTAAGTTAAGCTGCATGTCTCCATCTATCATAAGCACCTTTTTGCCCATTAACGAAAGGGCGCAGCCTATATTTGAGCATGAAGTGGTTTTACCGCTACCGCCCTTGTTATTTGCAAATGCAATTACCTTAGTTTTGCTCATTGTCTCTTCTCCTTCTTAAATTTTCAAGCTCCTCTTCACTGTCTGCTAAAAACTCAATTAGCGTATCAAGCCCTTCTCCTGTGTATGCGCTTACAGGGAATATTTTTTTACAACCTGCAAGTCTTAACCATCTTTCTACTCTTTCAGGGTTGGCGTCAGGCTTGTCTATTCCTGTAATGATACCCACAACCTCGCGGTTTACTAGGCTTGTAATACATGGAGAGAAGATTGAGTATGGCTCATTTGCCGAAAGCACAAGCCCCACCACATCTGCCTCATAGGAATAAAGAGCAAGCGCACCGCTTGTTTGACGAAGCTCTGTATATTCGCCCGGGGTGTCAATTACAGTATCAAGATAATTTATGTACTGAGTTTTATAGTAGTGAATATCCTCGCCGTTTAACGCCTGAGTTAAGGTGGTTTTACCTGCCGCAACTCTGCCTATTAGAATAATTTTTTTCATTATGTTCTTGTAATTTCACAGCACACATATTTGAGTTTTTGTGTGAAATATTCTCTGATTGCTGTAAATGCAGACTCAACGCTTGAAACACTACCTGAAATAATAAGCGTTCCTGTAAATCTATCTACGAAGCCAATATCAGCTCCCGATGATTTAATTGAAATATCTGCCGCAATAACTGCGCTCTCCGCAGGGGAAACGGTTAAAACACCGATTGCGCTTTTTGTGTAGTCAGTCTTAGGGTCAAGACCAAGCTTTGTGTAAAGCACATTATCGGGATTTGCAATTATATGGCTAAGAGTTATCTGCTTACCCGGTACTAACTCCTGCACTATTCTCATATTTTCTTTAAGCTCCATTTTTAGCCTCCAATTTGACATTTAAGTCCCGATTCCTCGGCAACTGATAAAAGATATTCCATTTTTTCCTTTGTAGGCGGCTCTATTTCCTTAAGTGCGTAATTTCTGCCAAGGCCTACATATTTATCTGAGCCAAGCCTATGATATGGGAGCAAGTGATGCTCCTTAACTCCCGGAAGTGATTTAGCAAAGCGTGAAATTGCTCTTATTTCCTCAGCTGTGTCATTAAAGCCTGGAATTACGGGAGTTCTTACAATAAGCTCCACACCGCTATTTGCGATTTTTCTTGCGTTTTCAAGAATTCTTTCGTTGCCAAGTGCGGTAAATTCCTTATGCTTTTCGCTATCCATATGCTTTATATCCATAAGGTATAAATCAAGATATGGAAGGATTTTTTCAATCTCTGAAAAGTCCGATGATGCAGCCGACTCAACAGCAGTATGCAGTCCCTCTTCCTTGCAGGCTTTTAATAATTCTCTTGCAAAATCTGCTTGGCATAAAACCTCGCCACCTGAGAGGGTAACACCGCCGCCGCTTCTTTTGTAGTATGGCATATCGGACAAAATCTCAGGCATAATATCACTTACCGTTACATCATAGCCAACGGTTTTTCTTTTGTCCTTTTCAATTAGGGTTTCAATTTCGTACCTTTGAGATTCGGGATTACAGCACCACGCGCATCTCATATAGCAGCCCTTGAAAAAGACAATAGTTCTTATTCCCGGTCCGTCGTGAATTGAAAAGCGTTGAATATTAAATATTCTGCCCTTTGTACTCTGTGGCACTCTTTTTCCCTCCTTTCGTAGGTTCGCGCAATGCTTTGCATTGCATTTCGTTCGCTTATGAATGTAAGCGTATATCGTTCACGAAGTGAATTTCGCTCTGCGAAGCAGATAAATACTTAAAATGTTGTTTAACTGTATTTTTTTGTTTTTAGCTAAATTACTCCGCTTCGCTTCGTAGCTAAATTAACTCTCACATTCGTTCGCGTTAGCTAAATTTCACTTCGTGAAGCTAAATTAAATTTGCTGTTATTAGCTCGCGTAGCGAATTTAGCTCGGCTTGCCGAATTTAGCTGCCGCTAGGCAATTTAGCTTGCGTTTACGCAAATTTAGCTGATGACTCCGTCATCACCAACCCTGCTCAGTTCTATTTATAATATCGTCCTGTAAGGATTTAGAAAGTGTTGTAAATAGCGCGCTATATCCTGCAACTCTAACAACGAGAGTTTTATACTTTTCAGGATTCTTTTGCGCATCAAGTAATGTTTCCTTAGTTACAACATTAAACTGTACGTGCATACCCTTTTGGTCAAAGTATGAGCGAATAAGAGCCACAAACTTTGTAAGACCGCTCATGCCGTTTAATGCAGATGGGTGGAACTTTTGATTTAAAAGCGTTCCGTTAGATGCAACCCCCTGCTCTAATTTTGCAACTGAATTTGCTGTTGCAGTTGGTCCCTTTACGTCTCTGCCCGATGCAGGGCCGATACCGTCTGCAAGCGGTGTGTACGCTAAGCGTCCGTCAGGTGTTGCGCCTGTTGCCCCACCAAGTGGAACATTGGCAGATACAGGATAAAGTCCTGCTTGGAAAATACCGCCACGAGGATTTTTATATTTTTCTACCTCTTTGGTATAGCTGTTTGCCACATCACGGGCAAGCATATCCACATCGTAAATATCGTTACCGTACTTAGGCGCTTCCTCATCAATTAAGCGCTTAATTTCCTTATATCTTGACTTTTCGCTATCGCTAAGTGATGATTGATTTGTAACCTCATCATAGATTACACGAATAGCGTTTTCGTTTATTTCAACGCCTTGCTTTACAAGCTCCGTTGCAATCTCTGTTGTAAGCTTTTCAGCCGCCGCACCCTTAACTCCGTAGCCGAAGTTTGATTTTAGCGCGTCTCTTAATTCCTTAAGAGTAAATCTATTTTCCTCAAAAACTAGCTTTTTAATAGCCGCAAGACCGTCTGTATTATTAGCAATACCGAAGCCCTGTGGACCTGTAAAGTTATAGATTGCTCCGCCCTCTTGAAGTGATTTTCCTCTGCCGATGCAATCCTCAACCATACAGGATTGGAATGGAAGCGGACATCTTACGGCGTGAGCCATATCTATTGCGTTGTTTGCGTTTACAAGTAATTTAATCATATAGCTTTGCTGAGCCTTATATGCATTATAAAACTCCTCAAAGGTTTTCATATTAGCAACGTCCCCCGTGTCAGGACCGATTTTCTTGCCTTTATCATATCCATTTGAGAATGCAAGCTCCATTGGACGGCACATATTAAAGAATGCTGCATCGTGCCAGCCGTCTGTCTTTCCTGCTTTTTGTGGCTCAACACAACCGATAATGCAATAGTCTCTTGCATCCTCAAGCGTTAAGCCTCTTGCCATAATTGACGGAATAATAATTTCATCATTATAGTAAGCAGGAAGTCCTGTGCCAAGGCGTGTTAATGCTGCCGCCTTAATTAAAAGTGGCTCTGGAGAGCCATTCCAAACTCTAATTGAGATTGATGGCTGAGGTAGTGGCACATGCATAGCCGCCTCAATACACATATATGAAAGGTCATTTGTTGCATCCATGCCGTGAATGTTTTGTCCGCCTACAATAAGGTTTTGGAACATTCCGTAGCCTGCAAAGCCATCGGCACTTGCCGCATCTCTTACCTTGTTTATATCGTTAAACTTTACCCATAGACAGTCAAGAAGCTCTTGGGCTTTTTCGTATGTAATTGAGCCACCATCAATATCCTTCTTAAAGTATGGATACATATACATATCAAATCTACCCGGGGAAATTGAGTGTCCGCTGGACTCAACCTGTAAAAGAAGCTGAATAAACCAAAATGATTGACACGCCTCATAGAAGGATGTTGCGCCAAACTCCGGCACTCTTGCACAGTTACGGGCAATTATTTCAAGCTCACGCTTTCTTTGGGAATTTACTTCCTTAGAAGCCATATCGCGAGCAAGGGCGCTATATCTACGGGCGTATTCAATAACAGCCTCACAACTTTCAATTACCGCATAAAGGAAATTGCTTCTTGCCACATAATCGCTATCGGAAACATCAAGCTTTTTAAGTGCATTTTCTGCTTCTGCAATAATACCACGGTAGCCGATTTTTAAAACCTTGCCGTAATCTACACATACGTGTCCTATTCCGTTATAGAAATAGTTGCCCGGTGTAAATATGCTATGCTCTGTAAACGCCTCATAAGCCTCAGGGGACATATTTGCTTTTGCTAAGTCGCTTGTGGTTTTTCCATTCCACCATGGATAAATCTCACGAAGCTCGCTTTTTGTTTTTTCGCTTATGTAAAATGGGTCAGCCGCACGGGTTGATACTGTATCAAGCTCGGAAAGAAGCCATTCATATGAATATTCAGGGAAAACCTGACATCCTCTTGGAGCAACAGTTGCGCTACCTACAATAAGCTCATTATCTCTTATGACAATAGGAATATTTCTTAAAATATGAGCAAATGCGGCGCTTCTACGCTTGATTATAGGAAGATTTTCAGTCAATTTATAGCTCTCAGTTACAAGCTTGCCTCTTGCGGATTCAATTTCCGGCGTTTTTTCATAGAGGTTACTAACAAGCTTTTCAATTCTTGAGCTTTTTTCAATTATGAATTTAATGTTTTCCATAACCGCTTTCCTTTCGTTAAATCATTTAGTTAAGCTACATTTGCTTCCAAAGCTCCTTATGCGGAGCTGCAATTACTGTATATGATGATAGAGTTGATACGCTCTTAGCGTAATTTGCGCCAGCCTCGGTAGCGGCTGTAACATCGCCAACATCGCCTGTAATCATTACTACGCCCTTACCACCCATACCTCTTGACACTCTAAGGTCGTAAATTTCAACTCTTGCAGTTTTTACTGCTATATCTGCCGCCTTAATTGCACTTGCGGCTGAGAATGTTTCTATAATTCCAAGTGAGCCCTCGCGCACTCCCTCCTGTGTGCCGAAAAGAGCCTTAATAACCTGCTCATCAATTCTACCCATAACACAGGAATCTATTACATAACCGTCAAATTTTTTTACTACATGCTCAACGGCTACGGTTACATTGGAAATTGAGCCTGTTAGCACAATTTCATATTTACCTGGGCAGGAGGGATGGGCTGATACCATCTCAATTCCTGAGCTTTTTAAAGCATCATCTGATGCCTCAATGCCCTTTGGTATGCTCTTTAATTCTATAACGCCTATTGCTTTAAACATTTTATCTTATCCTATCAATTATTATTTTATTAATTCCAAGTGTTACTCTGCCTGAAATTGAAGCGTGCTGAGGTAATGAAAGACCGCTTCCTTGATTTGCGATTGTATCTCCCTCGCTAACAATATCTCCATCCTTAACGCATGGAATACTTGGCGCGCCAATATGTGATGAAAGTGAGATTTCTATACGGTTAAAGTCGTTATACTCTCCGTTAAATACTGCTTCCTTATCGAATTTAGTAATACCGAGCATGCTCATCCATCTTGTAGATGGTACCATTCTGTAATCTCTTTCGCTTCTTACCTCATATATATCTGAGGAGCTAAAGCGCATCTTGTTTTTAGCAAGGACACCCTTATAATTTTCAATTACCGCCTTTGGGGAAATTCCTTGATTACATGCAAGGCTCTCGCAAATACCACATCCGCAGCATAGAGTTGCGCTAAGGACCATTTCAGGTAAAACCTCAGCAACACCCATAGCGGTGCGCACCATTTTGTGTGGCTCAAGTGGATAACCAAGTAAGTGTCTAGGACACATATCGGTGCATCTTGTGCATTGACAGCATGCAGTTTCTGCTCTTGCTACTGCTAAATTCTTATTTATTTTTTTAGAAGCAATTGCTTCCGTATAATTTGGAAGGATTAAAATTCCCTTTGTGGTTTTAGTTACAGCATATGTAGATGGATTTATTATCTTACCCATTGATGGACCGCCATCAATTACTGTGTGGTCCTCATCAACCGTTATACCGAATTTACTGAATATATCGGAAATTTTAGCGCCAATAGGTACCTTTATAACCATTGGGTTTTTAATATCTCCGCCAATAGTTAGCCATTTTTTAGTTACAGGCTCGGAAAATCTTACGCTCCTTCCAAGGTTGTACATTGTTTCAACATTATATACTATAACGCCTTCGGTAATAGGTAGCTTTCCAGGCTGAACAAGTCTATTTGTTGCTTGGTATATAAGGCTGATTTCATCGCCCATAGGATATACATCAGGTAAAACTCTTATGTAAATCTTATCGCTAAGCTTATCCCCATCTAATACACCAAGTCTTTTTGCGGTATGGTCCTTAATGGCTATTAATGATTTAGGAATACCTGTGCTTTCAAGCACCTTTGATATTCCCGATAAAACCAAGGACATTTCATCCCTTAATATAACATAATCGGTATATAATAGGGGCTCACACTCTGCGCCGTTAATAAGAAGGAGATTTGCTCCCTCTGCAAGCTTTGCATATGATGGAAAGCCTGCTCCACCGCCGCCTAAAATACCATTCTTTTGCATTAATTCCTTTAGGTTTTGCATTTAGTTCACTCTTTCGTTTGTTTTGCTGTGGAATAAAAGTTTCTAAAAATTAGTCAACAATACCTACGATAACTGCATCAGCAGGACTGTTTGTGTTATGTAAAGCAAGTCTTGCGCTGCTTCCTGTTGTAATAAGAACTGTCTCGCCTATACCTGCGCCAACTGAGTCAATAGCAATAATAAACTCATCTGTTTCCTTGCCGTTTTTTATAAGCTGAACCTCCATGAATTTACTGCCAACCAAGGAGTCCTGCTTTCTTGTGGAAACAATGTTTCCTCTGATAATTCCCTTTAACATTTTTCTACCTCTCTTTATAATGGTTACTTTGCAACTGTTACAATAAATCCGTTTCCGATGCCTACTGCGTTTGCATCATCTGTGTCAACATGCATTTCTAAGCGGAAGTCCTTATGAACTCTTACCTGCACATCATACCATCTTGTGCGGCGCTTTCCGTTTACATCTATATCTACATAATCGCCATCCTTAACATTGAACTTTAATGCATCTGATGGGGACATGTGGATATGTCTGTTTGCTACAATACAGCCCTGACTAAGCTCAACAATTCCAAGAGGACCTATAATTGTAATAGGCGCTGACCCCTCAATTTTGCCTGACTCTCTAACAGGCGGCTTTACCTTAAGAGTATAGGAATCTGTAACGGATATTTCTACCTGTGATGCTTTTCTAACTGGTCCTAAAACTCTTACATTTTCAATAGGTCTCATTGATGGACCGATAATTGTTAATACTTCCTTACAAGCGTATTGACCTGGCTGTGAAAGCTCCTTTATAGGAGTTAGCTCATATCCCTCGCCAAAAAGCGTTTCAAGGTCATCCTTTGATAGGTGTATATGTCTATTTGATACACCGATTGGAATTCCACCCTCTTGAATATCGCTTTTTTGTGAAGCTTCTGGTTTTGAGGAGGCTACACCCATTTCAAGAATTACTTTTTTAACCATTTCGGCAATTTTTTCTGTTGAAATATCCATGTTTTTTTCCTTTCGTAGGTTCGCTACGCGAACAGCCGCAGCCGTTAGCGAGAATTGTTTAGTGATTTATGTTTATAGCTAAATTACTTCGCTTTGCTCAGTAGCGAAATTATTGCTGCGCAATAGCGAAATTTCACTTCGTGAAGCTAAATTAAATTTGCTTCTTTTAGCTCGCCAACGGCGAATTTAGCTCCCATAGGGAATTTAGCTGCCGAAGGCAATTTAGCTTGCGTTTACGCAAATTTAGCTGGCTACTGCAAAAAGATTTAATCGAGATTAAACCTTTTTGCAGTAGCCAAAGGGCGTTTTGCCCTTTGGTTACTGAAGAAAATTACTTTCCAACTATTAGTTAATAGATGGGAGAAGCTTTTCAACGTCTGCGTGTGGTCTTGGGATTACATGTGTAGCAATTACTTCGCCAAGTGAGTTAGCAGCTGCGCTACCTGCTTCAACAGCAGCCTTAACAGCACCAACATCGCCGCGAACCATAACGCTAACAAGACCACTACCGATCTTTTCGCTACCGATAAGAACTACGTTTGCAGCCTTTACCATTGCATCAGCAGCTTCGATTGCAGCTACTAAGCCTCTTGTTTCTACCATTCCTAATGCTTCCATTTTTTAATCCTCCTGTAAAGATTATAATTATTTTTATTTTTTTGTTTTTCTATTTCAAAGCATACGCTTTAAAAACTGTATTAGCCCGTTGTTAAAAATCTCATAACATCGGGATGTGGGCGTGCGATAACCTCACAGCACTTGACATTTCCGACCTTAGATGCTTCCACTCTGCCTGCTTCAAGAGCGGCACTTACTGCGGAAACCTCGCCTTCAACGACAACTGTTACTAATCTGCCGCCGAGGCGCTTTTCCACATGAATGAGCTTTACATCTGCCGCTTTAACCATAGCGTCAAGTCCTGCAATGGCGGCTACCATAGCCTGCACCTCAAGTAACGCTATTGCCTTCATATTATCAATTCCTTATAAAATTATTTGATAATAGGAAGAAGCTTTTCAACGTCTGCGTGTGGTCTTGGGATTACATGTGTTGCAATAACCTCGCCAAGTGAGTTAGCAGCTTGGCTACCTGCCTCAACAGCAGCCTTAACAGCACCAACATCGCCACGAACCATAACGCTTACAAGACCGCTACCGATCTTTTCGCTACCGATAAGAACTACATTTGCAGCCTTTACCATAGCATCTGCTGCCTCAATTGCAGCTACTAAGCCTCTTGTTTCTACCATTCCTAATGCTTCCATCATTGTTTTATTCTCCTTTTAAATTTAATAATCATAATTTAATTAAATCTACTTAAATAAACATACTTTAATAAAGCTACTTAAATAAACTTATTTTAGTAAATTTACCTAAGAAAATTTTTATCTTAATTTGTCCTTGCCAAGAGCCGACAGCTGAGCAAACCACTCAATATCAGGGCTTTGTCTTGCAATCACCTTATGAGTGATGTATAGTTCTCTCTTTTCTGCCTCTGATTTTCCTGCTAATATAGCAGCATCAACTGCCGCCGCAGAGCCTTCAATTTTTATAGCCATAACAAGTGGCACTCTTGCAGAGTCTCCCCCTGCCGGCTTGTTTTTATCAATGGCAACTACCTTAACATCAGCCGCCTTAGCCATAGCGTCAGCCACTACTATTGCAGTAGCAAAGCCATAAACCTCAATCATTCCAAGAGCCATATTTAACTCCTTATTCTGCTACATAGCAGATTTTAATGCCCTGTTGAGATACATTAACCTCCATAGCCTCGTTAAGCTGGTCAAGTGGGAATGTGTGAGTAATTAAATCCTTAATAGGAATATTCATTTCTCTTGCTTGGCGAAGGAATGCCATTGTTGTTGGATAGTCATCTGCGCTATAATCCCATGAGCCAACAACGTTGATTTCCTTGTTACACATAGCGAAGTGTGGGTTGATGGTGTATTCTCCGTTGTTTACAAAGAAGCCCATTTCACACATACCGCCACCACGGCGAATATATTCGTAAATATCCTTAGCTGCCATAGGTGCGCCTGTGCATTGGAATGCAAAGTCAACGCCAACGCCATTGCATACGCTCTTAACTAAGCTAACTCTATCCTCAAGTGAGGTCATTTCCTTGAAGCTGATAACTGTCTTAGCGCCAAGCTTCTTAGCCATTTCAAGTCTCATTGGAGTTCCGTCAATAGCTACAATGTGGTTTACGCCTGCTGCGCGAAGAACGCTGATCATAACAAGACCAACAGGACCAAGACCTTGAACTAAAACCTTTGAGTTAAAGTTAATAAGACCTGTGGTGTTTGCTCTCTTTAATGCGTGAACGCATACGCAAGCAAGCTCAAGTAACATTCTCTCCTTTAAGTCAAGGTCATTTACTACAAAATATGTTGAGCCCTTACCGCTAATAAGAAGGTGTGTTGCAAACCAACCTGTAAGTGGATTTGCATCGCTGTGCGGAATAAGTCCGAATACGCCTTGCTTATCGCAAAGGTTAGTGTTTGCAGGCTTGTTACGGCAAACAAAGCATTCGCCGCAGCTGATAACTGATGTTACGATTTTATCGCCAACCTTAATGGGATTGCCTGCTGTATCAGCTTTAATATTTTTACCGAGAGCAACGATTTCGCCTGTACCCTCGTGTCCAAGAGTTACAGGAATAAGTCCGAATGGGTCGCCCTTCCATTCATGAACGTCAGTTCCGCAAACGCCGCAGCCCTCTACCTTTACTAAGATATCGTTGTCGCCAACCTGAGGAATTGGGAATTCCTTAACCTCAATTTTCTTAGGACCTGTAAGCATTGCAACCTTAGCTGTGGATGGCACTTTAGCACTTGATGCACTGCTCTTTTGAGGTGTCATTTCGCCAAGAATTTTACGAACTATGCTCTCTACCTGTGATGATGAAATATTCATTTCCTTTTTCCTTTCCGTAGGATTATATTATTCTAAAGCTTTCAGAGAGAACGCAGCGGCGTTGTCTTGTGAAGCTCTTTGCGCTTGTAATGCCCTCGCCTGTTGGACCTGCTATTGTAAATGTTGTATGTCCCTCTCCGCCAAAGCCAATGCCTGCATATGATGGGGCGTTTTTAACAAAAATAGTAGTTTCAACTGCTCTTGCAAATCTTGTAAGATTGTCAATATTCTTTGAGTGCATATGCGCTGTATGTCTAAAGCCATGCTCTGCCTTTACAGCAAGGCTGATAGCTTCATCTATATTACTAACTCTTACAATAGGAAGAATTGGCATCATAAGCTCATGCTGAACAAAATCGTGGTCAAAATCTGTTTCGCAGATAATGCATCTGATTTTATCGCATACGTTTATGCCGATTTTTGCAAGCAATACCTTAGCATCTCTGCCAACACAGTCACGGTTGACAATTTTAGATGTGATGCCTGTTTTAGGATTTGTTTTTTCTACTAAAACTACGCTTGCAAGCTGTCTTGCTTGTTCCTTTGTAATTTGATATGCTCCGTTTGCTTTCATAGCATCAATAAGCTCATCTGCTATGTTGTTAAATGCAAATACCTCTTTTTCAGCTATGCAAGGTAGGTTGTTATCGAAGGTACATCCGTCAATAATGTCCTTGCCTGCCTTTTGAATGTTAGCGGTATCATCAACGATTACAGGTGGATTTCCTGCGCCTGCGCCGATAGCCTTCTTTCCGCTTGAAAGAACGCTCTTTACAACACCGGGACCTCCCGTGCAAACAAGAAGTCTAACTCTTGGGTCCTTATACATAATGTCAGCAGTATCAAGCGTTGGCTTAATAACAGAGGACACTAAAACTCTAGGTCCGCCTGCCATTTGGCTTGCTCTGTTGATAAGGTCAACTGCATAGTTAGAGGTTGCAATAGCGTTAGGATGTGGGTTGAAAACAACGCCGTTTCCTGCCGCTATCATTCCGATACTGTTACAAATAACAGTTTCGGATGGGTTTGTGCTTGGTGTAATGCTTCCCACTACTCCAAATGGAGCCATTTCAGTAAGTGTAAGTCCATCATCGCCTGTTTTTACCTGAGCTTGAATATCAGATGTGCCGGGAGTTTTATCTGCCACAAGCATATGCTTTGCGGTTTTATGGTCAACTCTGCCCATCTTAGTTTCGCTAACGCCAAGCTCTGCCATTATAGATGCTTCGCTTCGGCAAAGGTCACGAATAATTGCAATTACCTTTTCTCTTTCCCCAAGGGACATAGCTCTAATTGCTTTATATCCGCACTCAGCCGCATCAATGGCGTCCTTCATGTTTTCATAAACGCCGATATACTTCTTACCGTTATAGCCTGCGCCATTATAGTCGCAGCTTGATTTAGGGATTTCATTTCCAAGCCCTTTCATAACTGAGGCAACGATTTGTTCAATTTGCGCCTCTGTCCAGTTTATAGCCATAATGAATCTCCTTTATTATTTATATATGGAGAAAATTATTTTCCAAGAGCTGAAAGAACTCTACGAGTAATTTCTGCAACAAGCTCCTCATTTGCTCCGCAGTTACATTCCTCTTCGCCGTAGTCAATGCCAGGGTGTCTGCCAGGAATGTTCATCTTCTTACGAAGGTCCATAAGCTTCTTTAATTGGTCGTTTGGAATTTCGTGAACTGCGCCAAGCTCCATAGCGTACTTACAAATCTTAGCGTTAAACTCAACCTCTTCCATAACGAACATTGCCTTTTGAAGGCTAAAGCCTACTGTTAAAGCACCGTGGTTTTGGAGAAGGAATGCATCGTGGTTTTCGATGTATGGCTCAAGTGAGTCTGGAATTTCCATTGTTGATGGTGTACCGTATGCACATGTTGGAACCTCGCCGATTGTTAATACTGCTTCTGGAAGAATGTATTGGTCAAGGTCAATGCCTGCGATTGTGAATGCAGTTGCAATAGGTGGATGCGCGTGAACTACTGCGCCAACGTCAGGACGCTTTTGATATACACGCATGTGCATTTTTATTTCTGATGAAGGATTTAATTTACCTTCGATTTTGTTGCCGTTTCTGTCAACCTTGATAATCATATCAGGTGTAAGAGCGCCCTTTGACACGCCTGTTGGTGTGCAGTAGAACTCGTTTTCTGATACCTTAACGGAAATGTTTCCGTCGTTTGCGGCTACAAAGCCGAGGTTGTAAAGTGCGTGGCCCACTTCACAGATTTCTTTTTTGATTTCGTAAGCTGATTTCATTTTTTGTTTTTCCTTTCGAATTTATATAAATTTTTTTATAAGCTATTTTGTAAGAGCATATGTGTCAAGTGCAATCATATATTCCTCATTTGTAGGAATTACGAATGTTCTAACACTTGCGCCCTCTTTTGTAAGCTCAACCTCGCTACCTCTTTTACAGCTTAGGTTAAGCTCCTCGTTAATTTCTATGCCAAGATATGACATATTTTTGCAAACATGCTCTCTTATGTATCTGTCGTTTTCGCCAATGCCTGCGGTAAATACAAGAGCATCAATTCCGTTCATTTCAGCTACATAAGAGCCGATAATCTTTTTAATGTAATGAACTAAAACATCCATAGCAAGCTTTGCTCGTTTGTTGCCCTCGTTCATAGCATCTGTAATATCACGGCAGTCGCTTGAAATTCCTGAAACACCAAGTAAGCCTGATTTTGAATTAAGAAGCTTTTCAACCTCATCAGCTGTAAGTCCTTCCTTTTTCATAATGTAAGAAACAACAGTTGGGTCAATAGTACCGCTTCTTGTTCCCATAGGAACGCCCTCTTGTGGAGTGAAGCCCATTGATGTGTCAACTGCTTTACCGCCAATGCTTGCGGTAATTGATGAGCCGTTACCTAAGTGACAGGTAATAACCTTAGCATCCGATTTGCCGATAGCATCCATAGCCTTAGCACATACAAATCTGTGGGATGTGCCGTGGAAGCCGTAGCGACGGATTTTGTGCTTTTCGTAAAGCTCATAGGGGATTGGATAGATGTATGCTTTTTCTTCCATAGTTGAATAATAGGATGTATCAAATACTCCAACATGCTTGATATTTGGCATTACGCTTTTACAAGCCTTAAATCCACTTATTGCAGGTGGACCGTGGAGAGGGTTGATTTCAACTATGCTTTCAAGGTATTCAAGCTCCTTTTCTCCTAGGATGCTTGATTTACGGAGCTTCTCACCGCCGTGAGCAAATCTGTGTCCTACTGCGCCGATTTCATCTGCGCTGGAAATAACACCAAGCTCACTATCGCAAAGAAGACTAAGCACAAGCTCAATTGCTGCCTTGTGGTCGCAAAGCTCTGCATTTGACTTGTAGTCATCCTTACCTGGACGCTTGTGAGTAATTACTCCGTCAATGCCTATTCTCTCACATAAGCCCTTAGCAAGAACCGAACCGGTTTCCATATCAAAAAGCTGATACTTAAGTGATGAGCTTCCGGCATTTACAACGAGAATTTTCATTGTTTTTCCTCCTTAATATTTATGTTAAATTTTTTTGCTGAATTATATGTTGCACCCTTGGTGCGTGCTGACCGCTGACCATTGTCATACAACCTTCGGTTGATTACATACGACCTTCGGTCAATTCCATACAATGCTTTGCATTGATTACATACAACCTAACGG
>JBGVPY010000030.1:0-36054 GCA_045127235.1 Eubacteriales bacterium | reverse complement strand
AAGTGTGAGAATTATTTGAAATTAAAAGGGATTGAACGTTATTCGTCTTTGTATTTCGCCATAAAGAAGAAAACCGATAAAGAGATCGACTATGAACTTCTTTCTCAGCATTACCGCTATGACGTGAAATTAAGACGAGTGTTACATAAAACTATATCCTTTATTGAAATTGCTATGAGAGCTGCCATTAATAATGCATATTTTAATCAGCACGTTCAACTGAGCAAGGACAGATGGATGAGTGAGCTTTCTGATCTGTTTGGTGTCGAGTATAAACCTGAACAAATCGTAAAGAGAAAGATTAAAAGACTTTTTGCTGATAGAAATGTTGAAACCATTTCGCTTTTCGAATTATTAGAAAACTGCGATATGCACGTTTTGAATTCAATATTCCTATTGTTAGATTCCGAAAAGCAAAAAGAAGTTTTCGATAACGATTTCGAACACTTGAAAGAGAATTTAGATGCTCTGCGCGAGTTGAGAAACTGTGTTGAACATCATCAACTATTGATAATAAAATCATTGAAGAAAACTTGGTCTAATGGAGAATGGCAAACATCGCTGCAAGCAAATGTTCAAAATGCAATTAACTTGTCCCCAAAGAATGCACGCAAGAATCTTAAAAAGCTTTTGAATAGTTGCTTAGTTATAGAAGAATCTGAAAATAGGAGCGAAGAAAATACATATCAATTGCTACCGGCATTTAAGGTGTATTTTGAGAATGTTGAATGAGTAAAAAAGAGAAGAAACCGTTAAGCAAAGCAGTAGGCGAGTGGGATAACGGGTTTAGCGAAAGAGAGAAAATCGGTTACACTTATAATGAAATCCGAAATGCCTTTTTAGCAGATCGTAGGTATAATCAAATGATGCGATCTAATCAGCTTCAACTTGTTTTGCGTGGCTCTGCATCTAAAAACAGCGCAAATGCCGACTCTGATGATATCGACATCCATTGCAATTTTAACTGTGATATAGATTTGTGTGACGAAAAAGATAATGTCGAGGCGGTTTTGATCAATCGCTTTGGCGAGGACTATGTTGAACGCCATATTAAATCAATCGTTGTGTTACCGAAGAAAAAACGCCTCAAGGTGGATTTGATTGTTTGTAGACAAGAGCAGGGATATGTATCTGTTTGGAACGATGAGACCGAAGAGGAAGAAGCGTTTTATCCGACAAAGGATCAATCTGAACTCGGCAAGCGCAATGATGCGACAAACGGTCGATTTCTGAATATGGTAAGAGCCTTTAAGACGGTAAGAAATATGGTGTGTGATGAGCACGAAGGTGAATATCACATTCCTTCTCACGTAATTGAATGCATGTTGTTCTGGGTCAAAGCAAAGACATATCAAAAAATACGTGATAACAATGCAGAACAGGATGCTAGGAAATTGTTTCTTGCAGTAGAACAGAGTGTTAGAGCAAGATTGAAAAATATAGAAGATTTAGATGAAGCGACAGAGATTAACGGTATTAAACCGTTATTCTCTAACTGGGATGAGTATAATATCGTCCTAGAATTTTGGAATGATTTGCACGACTATTTAACAAGCAACTATGATTTTGAAAGATAGATCAAAAATTGATACGCAGTAAGCAAAGAAAAGGGAAATCTCAAAAAGAGGCAAATATGTTAACTTATACGTACATATCAAAAGGGAAATTCGGCTTGGTTGAGAAGCCGAAGCCTACGATACAGCATGAGAGGGATGCGATTGTCAAGGTCACGCTGGCAAGTATCTGCTCGAGTGACTTGCACATCAAGCACGGCAGCGTGCCGAGAGCGGTAGAGGGAATAACGGTCGGTCACGAGATGGTTGGTATCGTGGAAGAAGTCGGATCGGCGGTTACGCACGTAAAGCCCGGTGACAGAGTCACGGTCAATGTGGAGACCTTCTGCGGCGAGTGCTTCTTCTGCAAGAAGGGCTTCGTCAACAACTGCACCGACAAAAACGGCGGTTGGGCTCTCGGTTGCCGCATTGACGGCGGTCAGGCAGAGTATGTTCGTGTGCCGTTTGCGGATCAGGGGCTCAACAAGATTCCCGATACTGTGACCGACAGACAAGCTCTGCTCGTAGGTGATGTTCTTGCTACGGGCTATTGGGCGGCGAAGATCTCCGAGATCACCGAGGACGATACCGTTCTCATCATCGGAGCAGGCCCCACGGGAATATGCACACTCCTTTGCGTGATGCTGAAAAATCCTAAGCGAATCATCGTGTGCGAGAAGGACGAGAACCGCATTAAGTTTGTCAATGAGCACTATCCCGATGTGCTGACTGTTACGCCCGAAGAATGTCTTGATTTTGTTCGTGAGAACAGTGATCACGGCGGTGCAGACGTGGTGCTTGAGGTAGCCGGAGCAGAGAACACCTTCGAGCTTGCATGGCAGTGCGCTCGCCCGAATGCTATCGTCACGGTGGTAGCGCTTTACGACAAGGCGCAGACATTGCCTCTGCCTGATATGTACGGCAAGAATCTGACCTTCAAGACCGGCGGCGTCGATGGTTGCGATTGTGAGGAAACGCTAAAGCTCATTGCTGAGGGCAAGCTCGACACCGAGCCGCTCATCACGCATACCTATCCGCTCGCGAAGATCGACGAGGCGTACGAGCTGTTTGAAAACAAACGCGACGGAGTTATTAAGGTCGCGGTGGAGTGCTGAAGAAAGGAGTAGTTATAAGTATGGCAAAGCATAAGGATCCTATAACTGGATACATTACTTGCGACGAAATGAATCTGACTTTTTATGAAGATAATTTCACTTTTCGTTTTTTGTGTCCGGATTCTTACAGAGATAATATGAGAAAACACATCAAGCCGGAACAAGATGGTTTTTTAATGGGGAAAACTCATCAAGGTTACGACATAGGAATCTACCTAAGCAAGCATCAAATTAGTCCGTGGGGATGTCATACAATTCACACTAGTTCGTATATTCTTTCCGAATCTAATGTAATAGAATCAGATATGGAAGGATTTTGGGGGATTGAATTCGTTGGCGGCACATTGAACAATTTATATAATAGGGATAGTGACAATATAGATTTATCCAATAGTGGAGAATTGACCGTTAAACTTATCGAAGATAAAGTAGAGTATGAATTTGATTACGAGGACGAAAAATGGAGAATTATTATTGGCTCGTCTTCTCATTTTGGATCAGGCGTAGACGGCTTACATGTTGAAAATGATGGAGCATATGTCCGTTTTGAATTTCAAACATATAAGAAAAGAATTGAGGCGTTCAAATATTTGTCGTTAATAGAGGAAATGATGTCTTTTATGACAGGACGAGACAATGTTGGCGTTGAGAAAATTCTTCTATTAAAAAAGAAAGATGAACACGGCTTTATGTGGTCTTCTTCAAGACTTTACGTTAGAACAGATGAAAAGTTGACAGAGCGACATTTATATAACAATATACAATTCCTTGATTTAGGAGAAAGACTTCCAAATCTAATAAAAATCCTTCTTCGGAATACCGACAAAGAGCCAACTTATATGCTGGGCTTTATAGCTAAAAACGATAAAGATGCTGTTATGATGACAAACGCTAAGATCAAAGAAATTTGCTCGGCTTTGGAATGCGAACTAACTTTTATTGACGATATTGGTGTTGAAGAGGAGGAGAATCTTAAAGAGTTAGTTCAAGATGTAAAAAGGATTATTAAGGAACATAGGAAGGGAGACAAGAAATTGTCATCCAAAACCTATGATGTTATAAATAACAGTATGCAATATTGGACGATGTCTGCGAGCGATAAAATTATAATGCTCTATAGGAAGTATGATGACATAATGCAGGTTCTTCACCCTAACGGCATTCCTCTAATGGACGATCAGATAAGCAAACTGATTAAATATAGAAACGATATAACTCATGGACGTCATCGCATAATGAATAATGAAATTGCAACAACTGCGTTTGCACTGCAGGGTTTGGTTTATTGCTGTATTCTTAAAAGAATAGGGTTAAGTGATGACGAAATAATGACTTTGAGCAGAGATAGAAAACTGTTAGAAAGATTTTATTGACGGCAAAAGGCGGTAATTGCAGCTTGCGATTACCGCCTTAAAACTACCGAAAAACAGCCGAAAATGAGGCAAAAATCTCCGCAAGTGGTCAAACATGTGGTCAAAGGTGAAAAATGGGCTTGTTCACCCCTCGAAGCAGGGAAGAACAAGCCCGTTATGTATATCACGAAAATGCGAGATTTCAAGAGATTATGCGAGATAAATAAAGAAAAATCGGGAATCTTACGACTCCCGATTTTTGGTCTGAGTGACAAGACTTGAACTTGCGGCCTCTACCACCCCAACCGACCCGAATATCTTTTTCGAGAATTTTTGGATTTTTATCAGCTTCTGCTATGTATAATGGCTTTTTTTACATAGAAACTCTAGCGATAGTTGTGGTAGAGCAGTAAAGGTTAAACCTATGAGACATCAAAAGATCCTATGTGATATAATGTAAAAACAACTATAAAAACTAAATTGTGTTCACTTCAAAGCTGGGGGATATTTATAAAATATTTGAAAACATAAGATAACTGTGCTATAATTAGTGTATAAAATTATTTTGGAGAGAATTATGGTAAAGCTATTCATTTTTGATTTTATACTTATCCTTTTAGCACTATTTGGAATATATCTAATTAAGAAATTCGTTAAAGTGGAGCGCACACAAAATATAATTCTTATTTTGAGCGCGTCAGTTACTATACTGTTTCATTATAGCTCATTTCTTTTTAAGCTAATTACAGGCAACGGCGCTATGGAATATTTAAGCTCAAATCCCAATTTGATTTTGCCTATTTATCCCTGTAATGTAGTTATGTGGTCTGCACTTATTTTTGCACTTTTAAGGAACAAAAATTCAAAGCTTGGTAAGCTTCTTGCAGATTATATTTTTTGGTTTGGAATAATTTCAACTCTTGTGGGAATGCTTGCAAATGTAGATTTTATAAACAACCCAACGCTTTTAGATTACGAGAATTTCAAGAGCATAGGCGCTCACGGCACACTTCTTTTCAATGTCCTTTTAATTCCGCTTTTTGGCTATATCAAAATTGATGTAATAAGAAATATAAAAAGCATAATTATCTCAATTTTGTTAATGGCTGTAATCGGCGGATACTGTAACATTGTTTTTTATGCAGTAGGCTCAGAAGCTATGGCGTACGATGTAAATTCAATGTTTTTAATTCATTCCCCGTTTGCAGGCGTTGAATTTTTAACATATCCCGTTATTTCCTTAATTGCAATTCCAATTTACCTTGCCGAGTTTATTATATGCGATCTTATCGCCCACAAAAAAGGCGACCGCTTCTATAACAAATTCAAGAAATAGGAGCTACTATGACAAATAAAGAATGGTTTAAAAATGCAGGCTTTGGCTTAATGATACATTGGGGACTTTATTCTGTCCTTGGTGGCGAATACCAAGGTAAGCGAATGGATGAAATCGGTGAATGGGTTATGTCGAAGTATGAAATTCCGATTAAGGAATATGAAAAGCTCACAAGCGCATTCAATCCAATTTATTTTGATGCGGACGAATGGGTTAAGCTTGCTAAAAATGCAGGAATGAAGTATATCGTTATAACCGCAAAGCACCACGATGGCTTCGCTCTTTATCACTCCAAGGTTGACCCATACAACATAGTTGATGCTACTCCATTTAAAAGAGACGTAATTAAAGAGCTTGCCGAAGCGTGCAAGCGTAACGATATGAAATTAGGTCTTTACTACTCTCAATGCATAGATTGGCACGAGGAGCACGGTGGAGCATACGATGAAAACTATTATCATTCAAATTTTGGAATGAGCTGGGATAATGACTGGGATTTCCCAAACAGAAAAGAAAAAAACTACAAAATCTGTTACAAAAAGAAAATCAAACCGCAAGTAAAAGAGCTTTTAACACAGTATGGAGACCTTTGCTTAATTTGGTTTGATACACCTATTGATATGCCGAAAGAGTGCGCTGAGGAGCTGACAGCATTAGTAAAGCACTACCAACCGGAGTGCTTAGTTAGCTCAAGAATAGGCGCAGGAATGGGTGAATATATGTCAATGGGCGATAATCAGCTTCCCGATACGTATATGGAGGAGCTTGTTGAATCTCCAATTACACTTAATACAACCTGGGGATATAAATCCTTTGATAATGAGTGGAAAACTGCAAGCGAGGTACAAAGAATCTTAAATAAATGCCGCAACTGCGGAGCAAATCTGCTCCTAAATATCGGACCTGACCATTTAGGCAGATTTCCTGTACCTGCAATAAACATACTAAAAGAGCTTTCAAGCAAATAAAATAACGCCACGATATCAATCGTGGCGTTTTAATATTTTACATTTCCCATCCGCCGAGCCAATTTGAAAACTCTAAATAGATAGCATCCATTTCGCTCTTTAGCTCATCGCCCTTATTTAAGGTGTAAACCTTATCGGTGGTGTCAAACATTTCTACATACTTATATTCGTAGGTGTAATTTCCACTATTAAGCTCATTTAAAGCCTTTTCTGCAAGGGTTTTTGCCTTTTCAACATTAGCTACAAGGTCATTTAGCTTATTTTCATCAATGGACTTTATTTTTGCAATAATTCCGTCAAAATAGCCGTCCTTGTATCCGTAATTCCATTGTGCGCCATCCTTAGTTAAGTAATTTATTGCATCGGCAGGATATAGATAATAGCCCTTAACCTCGTTTCCGTTTGAGTCGGTATAGTTATTTACATAGTATGTATTCCAAGCGCAAAGGAAATTTACATAATCGTACATAGCATACATATCGGTAACTAAATCGCTTTCTGCAACCTGTTGCCATAAGCCAATATCGTTTGAAATTTCCTCAGACTTTAAAATCTTATAGTCAGCATCAACTATCATAAAGTTAAATTCATAGCCGTATCTGTCAGTAAAGAATTCATCCTGACTGTTTGCAACCTTTAATTTGCCTGTTACCTTAATGGCTTGATTTGTAAATGGAAAGCTCTTGCCATTCTTAGGATATACTTCCATTGTATTTGAAAGCTGTGATGTGTTAGGAACACAGAATGGGCAGGACTGATATGGCAAATTCATTAAAAACATAAATGAACCATCAACGGGAGATGATGTTGCCATATAACCATTAATTGTAACGGTTTTTCCATCAATGGATTTTAAATAATCAAATGTAGATGCAGACTTAAAGCTAAGCTTGATTGCATCATCAGTATCGCCACAGCTAATTATAAAAATCAGTGATATAGCTGCTAATATTAAGCAAAGTATTCTTTTTAGCATAAAACCCCCTTAATCAGAAATAGAGTCTTTTTTGGACATTGCAAGAGTCCAAATAGCGGTAGGCAAAACGCTAATTATAAACACACCAAGAAGGATAACGATTTCAAGACCGTAAATCTTGCCCATATTTAAAACAACTCCGTAATTTGCAACAAAGTCACTCATAAACAGTAAGCAAAGCCTTGAAACTCCAAACGCCAAAATAGTAGAGGCAAGACCGATTATACTATTTTGAATAATGTATAAAAGATTAATTTTACCCATGCTTATACCAATAAGTCGCATAAGTGAAATTTCCTTTGAGGAGTGATACATATTAAGAAGCGTGATTATTGAAATAATCATAATATTCATAATAAGAATAACAGCACAAAGCACAAAAACAATATATTTCGTGTTGTTAGCGTCATTTAATACGCCCCTTACCGCATTCATAGGCACAATAGCCTGTAATGTGTGCGTATCTCCGTGGTCATCGGTTATGATTTTATCATTGTATTCATTTACAATTTGTCCCGCATAAGCATCATTTTTAGTCTTAATAAGAATAGCACAAACGGTAGCATGGTCGTGTCCCTCGTGTCCCTCATGCTCCTCGCCCTCGTGGTCATGCATAGTCCATAATGTGCGAATTTGAGTAAAGACAATGTTATCGTAGGATGAATGACTTTCCTTTAAAATACCCACAACCTTAATACCCTGTGTATGAGTTTGGGTGCTACCCGCTGAGTGGCTTGTGTAAATAACATCGCCAATTTTTAAATCGTTATATTTTGCCACATTATAGCCTACAACCGCTTCCATTGTAGCATTAACATCATCACTAAACATATTTCCGTCCTTGATTTCCTTTTCAATCAAAAACTCTGATGTAGTGCCAACAACATTGTATCCATTATAGCTATCTGCCATAGCGTAAGGAATAACCGTTCTTACTCTTTGGTCCATAGTAAGCATAGACACAACGGAATAAGGAATAGTGCCAAGAGGCTCCTCGGAAAAATACATAGTATTCATAGCAAGCTGAGTTTCGCTGCCCGATGGACCGATAATAGCAGAGTAGTAGCCTGCATTGTCGGTAATACCGTCGCTTACTTGATTAGAAACATTAAATGCAAGCACGCCAATGCCTGCGGAAATAACTATTGAAAGCACAATAAGAATAACCTGTACTCTCTTAACCGCCATATTTTTAAGCGCAAATTTTAGCATACCACATCACCCCCATTAGATGATATAACATCCTTCATTCCGCTTGTCATTTTGTTCATATCAATAATTTCATCAAAGTAAACGCCAAGGCGCTCATCGTGAGTAACGGCAATAAGAGTTTTACCCTTTGCAGAAGCGCATAGCTCCTTAATTACCTGCTCGCCGATAGTGAAATTAAGATTTCCCGTAGGCTCATCAGCCAAAATAATTTCAGGCTCCTTAACAAGCGCTCTTGCAATAGCAACTCTTTGCTTTTGTCCACCGGATAAATGCTTGATTTTACTGCTTTTCTTTTCAAGTATTCCAAGCTCACTAAGTATTTTTGGCGCACCCTGTGTGCTAATTCCCTCTAATTTGAGAATATCAATGTTGTCCATTACTGTCATATCGTTAATAAGCTTAAAGTCCTGAAAAATATAGCCTATCTTTTCAATTCTAAATTTGTCCTTTTCCTTTTGGCTCTTTTCTTGCATATTAACTCCATCAATAATAATAGAGCCACATGTGGGAGATAAAATTCCCGCAATCATATTTAGTAAAGTAGATTTTCCGCACCCCGATGCTCCTAAAAGCATATAGGATTTTCCACTCTCAAATGTAATATCACTATAATCAATAGCAGTTTCATTCTGAAATTGCTTTGATACATTTTTAATTTCTATCATAATTCGTTCCTTTCGTATTTTCAGAAAAGAACATAAGTCTTTTCTGTATTTGCTTTATTAACAAACACAGAAAATCAATTTCTTAATTTCACGCCTAACTTCGTTAAGGATAAAACTCGGCTTTTGTACCCAATAATAATATAATCAAGGCGTAAAATATCAAAGCCAATAATAATAGCATAAGCAACAACGAAAATTAAAAGCGAAAAAACGCCATCGTTAATATTTCTAATAAGCTCACAAATAAAGCACTCAGTCTGCTCACAGCTATGCTCATGTGCAGAAAAAACAGAAAATGACGCAACAAAAAGCACCGCTAAAAGCAGCGTAAACGATAAAATAATCTTAGCTTTATTTTTCATAGCATCATCCCCCTTATATTATATATAAAATTATAGCACCATAAAATGATTATGTCAACCACATAAATGTTAAAAAAATATTGCCACCCAAAAAAGGATGGCAATTTTTTTTACTGATGATTTTTATAGTATTTAGCAAGGCCGCCTGATGATGTTTCACGGTAGTCGCTAAGAAGGTTTTTGCCTGTTTCATACATTACCTTAACCACCATATCAAAGCGAAGCTTGCTTGAGCTTGCTAAGAAGTTAGCCAAGGAAAGAGCATTGATAGCACGCATTGCCGCAACGGCGTTTCTTTCAATGCAAGGAATTTGCACAAGACCACCGATAGGGTCGCAGGTAAGACCTAAATGATGCTCCATTGCAACCTCTGCCGCATATTCAATTTGGTTAAGTCCCATTTCAAATAGCTCGGCAAGAGCAGCTGCTGCCATTGAGCAAGCAGAGCCAATTTCCGCTTGACAACCACATTCTGCACCGCTAATAGAAGCATTTTTCTTAATGATGTTACCAATAATACCACCTGTTGCAAGAGCGTGTAAAATTTCCTCATCACTAAAATGATTTTTGTCCTGCATATATTTTAAAACTGAAGGCACAACACCGCAAGCGCCACATGTTGGAGCAGTAACGATAGTACCACCGCCTGCATTTTGCTCGCCTACTGCAAATGCGTATGAGCATACAAGGCGGTTTTCCCTTGTTTGAGCAGACTCATCAATATGCTTTTGATTAAATAAAATTTGCGCTCTTCTTTGAGTGCCAAGTCCACCAGGTAAAACGCCAGTTGTAATAAGACCTTGGCGAATTGCTTCCTTCATTTGTTGCCAAATCTTAGAAAGATAGTCCCAAATTTCCTTGCCCTCACACTCCTCAACATACTGCCAAATGCGAATATTCTTGTTAGCGCAGTATTCGGAAATTTCAGTAAATGTATTTAAAGGATAAATTTCTTTATTTGTAATTTCAGTATCGGGATTTTTCTCTCCCTCAAATACGATAGTGCCACCGCCTACGCTGTAAACTCTTTTTGTGCCAATAAGCTTACCGTTTTCGTAGGCTTCAACATCCATAGTGTTAGGATGCACATTACAAGGAGATACCTTGTCAAGCGTAATCTCACATTTTATAGGCTCAAAGGTTTCCTTAATAATTCTGTCAGTGCCGTGTCCTTCGCCTGTTAATGCAAGTGAGCCATAAAGCGTAACCTTAAATAAGTCAGCGCTTGGGAAAAGCTTCTTTATAGATTTTACGGCTCTTTCAGGACCCATTGTGTGTGAGCTTGAAGGACCTCTGCCGATTTTATATAATTCACGAAGTGATTGCATAATTACTCCTTAATTTTTAATACAGTATTATTTTAACCTCAAACTAATGAAAAGTCAACATTAATTCTCAATTCTTACGGTAAAAGGCGTGTCAATTACATATGTATTTTCAATTTCATTAAGAAAATCTCTGTCGGCAAAGAGAATACTGTCATTTGTGAAAATGCAATGCTTTGCGTTTAGCATATCATACTTAAAGCTCTTTTTATAGATTGGACCATACGAGCCAAAGTATATAACATCGCTTTCATATATTCTTTTTGATATTTCCTCGCTTAGCATTTCAAATGTAGATGCGCCAAAATATGAATATTTAAAATTGCAATTAGTCAATGTAAATGCAACACATCTTTTTGTTGAACGGTCAAGATATATTTCCTCATTCATATCAAGCGTAAAGCTGCCGAGCTGAATATCGCCCGAAAATACGGAATATTCTATATCCTTGCTCTCTAAAATTTCAATACATGCATTAAAGTATTTTTCCTCTGCTTCGTTTTGTGGCAAAGCTAAATATATGTGTCTTATAACCACATCCCCTGTCATTTTGTCAAAGTAAGCAGAGGAGCTTGCGCTATAAGTAAGTATAACATACTCAGATACCTCTCCGTATCCAAGATGCTTGCTCATATCCGAGGATAACACGGTGGATTTTGAATGATTTGAAATATCAATAATAGTAATTTTGTTTGACTCCTCAATACATACAGCATCATTTCCCTTATGGCTGTATGCACAAATGTATGTGTTATTATTTCTGTTTATAAACAGAGAAGCAGTGCCGACTGAGAAAATAATCAAGCTTACAGCAAAAATACAAAGCGAAATTTTAATACGCTTTCTAGGTAAAATAAATATAGTCATTACCGCGGCAAAAAGCAAAATTGAGCCAATTAGCTGTATATCGTTATTTATAGGCAAAAGCAGATTTTTAAAATCTGCTATATAGCCGCTAATATCAATAACGAAGGAGCAAATTATCTCACATAGGTATATAAGCACATTGGAAATAAATCTAATAGGCAAAATAAGTAATGTAATAGGCACTAAATAAATAACTATATTGATTATAGGCACTAAAAGTAAATTAGCCAAAAATGAAGCTAAGGAAAATGACCCAAAATAAAGATAAGTAAGAGGCAAGCATAAAAATGTAACGCTGCATGTTGTAGTAAATGTTAAAATGCAAAACCTTAATAGCTTGCTTCTTACCTTATACATCGCCTTAGATTTATAAAGCAATCGCGCTGAAAGCATACAGCCAAGCATAGCAAGAAATGAAAGGATAAGGCTTAATGAGAAAATTAAATAAGGCGAAAAAATACAAATCAAGGTAACCGATACAAAAAGAACTGTAACCTTATCGGGAAAACGCCAAAATATATAAACAACAAAGAATAGAATTTGCATAAGTCCTGCGCGTATTGCAGGCTCAGAAAAGCCTGACATTCCAACAAAAATAACGATAATTGCAGTCATTATGGCAAATTGCGATGAAGAGGGCAAAAATGTTTTGGAAAGAGCAAATCCAAGCATAGCCACAATGATAGAAACATGCATACCACTTAATGAGAGAATATGCACAATTCCAAGGCGAGTAAAATCTCTGTTTATATCTCTTGACAAAAGCTCTCTATTGCCAAGCAAAAGAGCGGAGATTATAGGATAAGATTTTTCATCAAAATTAGTCTTGATTATATTATCTAAAAATCTGTTTATATCCCGAAGAGTATCTTTAAAGCTTCTTTTTCCTTGACTTATAGAGGCGTATTCCTTAATTTCTCCCTCAATTAAAATTCCATCATCACGATAATAATTGGCAGCATTAAAGCCAATATCGTTACCATGAATGGCGCTAAAAGCAACCGTTCCGCTAAAAATATTATTTTCAGTAAGCTTTCCAGAGTCATCGGTAATAACGGCAGTTATATCACATTCCTCGCCATCAATCTTGTTTATGCTTACCTCATATCCCGCATAATAAGATTTGTTAAATAAAACCTTGTTTACCCTTGCTTCAATTTGATAATCATTTCCATCGCAGTAGCTATATAGCTCCTTGTCCCTTTGAAATGTGAAAAATGAAATTATAATAGCAAGAATAATAAAAAGCGTAGCACAGCTAACCTTTATAAATATATCAAACGCGCTCCTACATTTAGTAAGAAAATGAACAAAATAGCAGATAAAGGATACAAAAAGAAAAAGAGAGCCAACAACAATCGTTTGCTTTACAGTTAAATAAAAGCTAATGTAAAGCATAATCAAAAATGCGCCGCATCCTAGCGCTGAGGCTCTATACTTAAAAAGGCTAATAATTGACACTCCCTTAGACATTTTTCTACATTTTACCATTAAATACAGTAAAAAACAAGAGGATAACCCATTTTAAAACAAGTTATCCTCTTTTGTTATTAAATTATCACGGTGTTAAATGAAATTATATCAAATTAACCGCCAAGGTAAGCCTTTTTAACCATTTCACTTGATGCAAGCTCGTTTCCTGTACCTGTAAGAACGATTTTTCCGTTTTCCAAAACATAGGCTCTGTCGGAAATTGCAAGTGATTTACCTGCATTTTGCTCAACTAACAAAATAGTTGTGCCATCCTTGTTGATATCCTTAATGATTTTAAATACTTCATCAACTAAAAGCGGAGAAAGTCCCATTGAAGGCTCATCAAGCATTAAAAGCTTAGGATGGCTCATTAATGCTCTACCGATAGCAAGCATTTGCTGCTCGCCGCCTGAAAGCGTGCCTGCAATTTGATTTTTTCTTTCTGCAAGACGTGGAAATCTTTCGTAAACCATTTCAATGTCCTTTTTAAAGTCCGCCTGACCCTTTTTCATAGAGTAAGCGCCCATTAAAAGATTTTCGTAAACTGAAAGCTCCTGGAAAATTCTTCTTCCTTCAGGTACTTGCGTCATACCTAAATGTACAATCTTGTGACAAGGTGTTTTTGTAATGTCCTGTCCATCAAATGTAACAACACCTGATTTTTTAGGAATAAGACCTACAACGGATTGCATTGTTGTGGTTTTACCTGCACCGTTAGCACCGATAAGTGTAACGATTTCTCCTTGATTTACCTCAAAGCTAATGCCATGCAATGCTCTAATTACACCGTAGCAAACCTCAAGGTCATGTACCTCTAATAAAGCCATAGCATTAACCTCCTATATATGCCTTAATAACCTCAGGATTATTAAGAGCAGCTTTTGTGTCGCCCTCTGTGAGAACAGTACCGAAGTTAAGAACTGTAATTTCATCACAAAGTCCTGACACGAATTTCATATCATGCTCAATAAGTAAAATAGTCATATCAAACTTATCGCGAATAATTTTAATTGTTTTAACCAAGTCCTCAGTTTCATTTGGATTCATTCCCGCCGCAGGCTCATCAAGTAAGAGAAGCTTAGGATTTGTAGCCAAGGCTCTTGCAATTTCAAGCTTTCTTTGCTTACCGTAAGGAAGATTACAAGCAAGATTGTTTCTTTCATCCTCTAAATCAAAGATACGAAGAAGCTCCTTTGCCTTTTCTCTCATTTCCTTTTCAACTCTAAAATGCTTAGGTAAGCGAAGAATACTTTCAAAAAGATTGCATTTAAACTCCGGCTGATTAGAAAGACCAACCATTACATTACGAACAACTGTCATATTGTTAAATAAACGAATATTTTGGAATGTTCTTGCAATGCCCTTATGGTTAATTTTATCCTGTGGTAAGCCTGTTAGGTTTTCGCCGTTTAGGAAAAATTCGCCATCAGTAGGTTGATAAACGCCTGTTAAAAGGTTAAATACAGTAGTTTTACCTGCACCGTTAGGGCCGATAAGACCGTAAATTTGATTTTTCTTGATTTTAAGATTTACATTTTGAGCCGCCTTAAGACCACCAAAGGTGATACCTAAATTCTTTGTTTCAAGAACATAACTACTTTCAATATTTTCTCTTTTGTGTACCTTTTTGAGGATTTTAGTATTAACAAAGCTTTTTACATTATCAATAAATTTTGCCATTACTTATTACCCCCTCTTTCGCCAATATCGGCACTGTTGTCGCCGAAGTTATCAATGACAACATCAGTAGAAAGCACCTCGTCCATTGAAATCTTAGTAGGTACAACATCCCAACGAACAGTATCATCATCATGCTTAGATGGGTCATGCTTTTTCTTGATAAGTAGTCTCCATAGATTACCGAGATTATATTTTTCACGGAAGCTCTTAAGAGAAGGAGCATTTCTGTAAATAACAAGTAGGATAAGCACAAGAGCGTAAATTAAGTCCTTAGCAACTGCAAAGTTACCGCCTAGCTTTGTTTGAAGAATGTTATTTAATGCAGTAATAAGCACAGCGGAAATAATTGAGCCGTTTACTGTCATACCGCCTAAAACTACAATAACTAATATTTCAATAGAATAGTTATAGTCAAATGTTACCGCTTGAATGCTTTGAACGCTATAACTATATAATACGCCTGCAAGACCTGCAAACACCGCTGAAACAACAAAGCCCATAAGCTTATATTTTGTTACATTGATGCCTGTTGCCCTTGCCGCAATTTCATTATCACGAATAGCGGTAATAGCACGACCGTGCTTACTCTTAATAACATTTTGAATAACAAATAATGTTAAAAGAACAACTAATGCGCCTATTGTAAAGAGCATAAATCTTGAATCTCTCTTTGTGGTAAAGTCAGGAGTTCTAAGACCTGTTTGACCGCCAAAGAATTCGCTATTTTCAATAATATTTTTTACAATTTCGCCAAATGCAAGAGTTACAATAGCAAGATAGTCGCCTCTTAATCTAAGAGCAGGAAGACCAACGATAAAGCCGCATATACCTGCCAAAAGACCGCCAACGATAAGCGCAAGGATAACAGTTACAATATTTGTGCCACCAAGAGAGGATGAAAGAAGCACAGCTACCTTACCACCAACATAAGCGCCTATACACATAAAGCCTGCATGACCGAGTGAAAGCTCTCCAAGGAAGCCTACAACCATGTTAAGAGAAACTGCAAGAATAATAGCGATTACGCTTTGCTCTAAAAGTGAAAGCGTTGTACCCTTAAGACCGCCTATTGCACCAACTATTGCAAGAATAATAGCAAGAGAGCCGATTACGGTATAGTTTAAATAATTTTTTGCAAATTTTTTCATTATACCTTCTCCCTTCTTTTCTTACCTAAAATACCGGTTGGTTTAACTAATAAAACAATAATAAGAATTGAGAATTCAATAGCAACCGCATACTGACCAAAGCCAAGCATTTGCGCAAAGCATTCCACAAGACCAAGCACAATACCGCCAAGCATAGCACCTGGAATTGAGCCGATACCACCGATAACGGCAGCAGTAAATGCCTTAATACCTGGAAGTGAGCCCATATTAACGGCAACGGTTTGACCATCAAGCATTTTAAGTGTGCTTGCAAGAGCCGCAAGAGCAGAGCCGATTGCAAATGTAATCATAATAATACTGTTAACATTTATACCCATAAGCTGAGATGCGCCCTTATCCTCAGATACCGCAACCATGGCACGACCGATTTTTGTGTACTTAACAAAAAGTGTAAGACCAATCATAACAAGAGCTGTGCAAGCAAGAGTAATAATTGTTGAAAGTTTAATATTAAATGAGCCAAGAGCAATAATACCACCGCGGTGTGTCTCTAAAAACTTAGGGAATAGCTTATCAAATAAGCTGTTTGATTTTGGGTTTGGACCAAAAATAATTTGCGCAAGGCTCTGTAAAAGATAGCTTACGCCAATAGCGGTAATTAAAACCGCAAGAGGAGAAGCTCCACGAAGTGGCTTATATGCAATCTTTTCAATGGTAATACCAAGCACCGCACAAAGCACAATAGCTGCCACGATAGCAATTATAGGATTTATAGGCAAGAATAAAATAATAGTGTAAGCGCCAACCATGATAATATCGCCGTGGGCGAAGTTAAGCATTTTAGCAATACCGTAAACCATGGTATAGCCAAGAGCAATCATAGCATAAATGCCGCCATCGTTTAAGCCGTTAATTAATGTTTCTAAAAATTTCATTTTAAATTCCTTTTAAAATAAGCAAATTTGCCGACGGAAAAATCGTCGGCAAATTTATATATTATTCGCCTATTAAGCGTTTGTTACTTCCTTAACTGTGTAAGAAACAGGAGTCTTGTTAACGTGACCGTTTGTAGCGTTACCGTCCTTATCAGTCCAAGTAATTGTTGACTTACCATCTGCTTCTGGAGCGCCTGTGATACCTCTGAATACGAAGTCGGAGTCGAATTCGGCCTTAAGAATATCGCAAAGGTCTGATGCAGAGATGTTAGCCTTAATGTCAGCGCCGCTTGCTTTCATAGCCTCAAAGATTGCATATACGCAGTCATATGCAGCTGCACCGAATTGGTTAAGTGGAGCATCGTTACCGAACTTAGCGCGGTAAGCATCAATGTATGTCTTTGCAGCGCCTTCAGTTGTGTTAGAATTGAAGTGTGAGAGGTAAGAAACGCCTTGTGTGATTGAAGTGATATCAAAGCCCTCAACAGCATCAATACCGTCAAGACCGTCGCAGCCGTAGTAAACAGCATCTGATTTGATAATACCGTTGCCTTGCTTCATAAAGAGAGCTGCTGGATCGTAGTAGATAGGCATAAAGATTACATCGCAATCCTTAAGCTCAGAAACCTGTTGTGTGAATGAAGAAGCTGTTGCATCTGTGAATGAAGCCATAACTGGTGTACCGAATGAAGCATCAAGTGCCTTTACGAAGTTGTCCTTGATACCAACTGAGTAGTCATCATCAGCCTTAAAGAAGATACCAACCTTTTTGCCTGCATAGTCATTGTTGAATACTACTGCAGATGCTGTACCTTGGTCAGAGTCAGCGAAGCACATTTGGTAGCCGTTTGCAAACTCAGGAATATCGTCGCCTGTTGCAGATGGTGTTAGGAAGAACACATTGTCAGCGTTAGCGTAGCCCTTGAATTCAAGACCTGGCTTTGTTGTTACTGTACCAAGTGAAACCTGCATACCACCCTCGTAAAGAGAAGCGTAGTTTGTTGCAATGTTGTTAGCATCGTGCTTGTCATCAAGCATAACAAGCTCAAACATAATACCGTTGAAGCCGCCCTTTGCGTTGATTTCCTCAACTGCAAGCTCAGCGGAATTCTTTACCGCGATACCGTACATAGCAGCGCCGCCTGTAAGTGGACCTGAAGCACCGATTTTAATTGTTGTGTTGTTTTCTGCGTAATTTGTTTCGCCACATGAAGCGAACATACCAACCATACCAAGTGAAAGTACGATTGCAAGAATGAGAGATAAAACTCTAAACTTCATAATTTTTTCCTCCAAAAAATATAAATAATGTACTTATCTTATACCTTTTCTATCCAAATGTCAATACCTTTTTGCAAAAAAATTCACATTTTTGTGAAAAAATATTTAAAAATCACAAAAAATATTCATTTCCCGTGAATATATGCAAAAAAACATCTGTTTTATATGCACTCTATATTATTTATAAACATATCGGTTAAATTTTCAAGAAGCAAAATTACATCATTATAGTCAAGAATTTGACCTAAATATTCATTTTCTGTGGTTAAATATTCATTAAGCTCATTTTTCCAGGTCTTTTCTCTGCGAATATCAAAAATATCAATTTTAGTATTAGGTAAATATTCCTTTATTATACTTAAATCATCATTTGTAATTTTTCCATCTCTCAAAAGTAAATGGTTTAATTCTCCGTAGGCCTTGTAAATTCCGTTTCCACTTTTGAAAAATTCTTCCTCGCTTAATGTATACTCGCTATGAGGCACAGTAACATAGCCATTTTCCCACCTGTATTTTTTAAATATGTAGTTTTCAAAAAAATGATGGTCTAAATATAAATGACAGTAAATACCTAAATAAAGCGAGTTATTTAAGTCAAGTAAATCATTTTTAACTCTTTCCATATCAGGCACTAAATATTTTGTAATTGAAGCAGGCACACGGTAGTGGGAAGCTTTCTTATTCACAGTCATATCGGGAATTAAGCACCCCGACAAAAAATCGCTTTTGTCAATGCTATAATTATTTCCTATCTTATCGTATATCATTTTGCCAAATGCTAAATGTAAAAGTAGTCCCGGCACAATATCACCTCTCTTTTTAAGTATTGTAGCACATTTATTTGAAATAATAAAGAGAAAAAAGAAAAAAGGTGTTAAATGATAAAAAAGCTTCTTTTTATTAAGGAATACAGAAAAAGAATAATAGAAATTTCATCATTTATAATATGCTGTACCTTTAGTATATTTAATCTTACACTGTTTTTTATGTCAAAATCAATCTGGTATTTTATGCTTGCCGTATATTACGTGTCATTGTCGTTTGCAAGAGGAATTATATACTTTGAAAATCGCATGCGCAGCAAAAATAAAATCAAGGAGCTGTCCATATACAGAAAAAGCGCAATATTTTTACTGATAATGAATTTCGCATTAGGAATATCAACTATTTTAACAGTATCCTTTCAGGGCTCGTTTAAATATTCTGGTATATTTATTTACGGTGTTGCTATTTATGCGTTTTTTAAAATCATTTTTGCCATAATCAATATTTCAAAAGCCCATGGCTCTCAAAACTATTTGGAGCTTGCATACCGCTCGGTAAATTTAGTTGATGGCGCATTTTCACTTTTTGCATTTCAAACTGCACTACTTAATAAATTTTTGCAAAATGGAGAATTCCCCCTTGCCAACCTTTTAACAGGCGCATTGGTAGTAATTTTTGCATTATCCTTAAGTATCTTTATGCTTATTAAAGCAAAAAGAGAAATCAATAGCATGTATTGATTTGTGTCGAATTTTAGTTTATAATGTATATACGAAAGGGGGGACAAGCTATGAAAAAATCATACGAATATAGCGTAGGAAAAAAGAAAATCAAAAGAGAATACGAATATATTCCCGTAAGATATATATTAGCAATTCTTATTACTATTTTGGAAATTGCCGCAATTATCGGCATTGTTGCGGTTTTATGCTACTATGTCCCTTTTTTTTATATTCTTGCTTACGCTACACAAATTGCTTGCGTTATAAAAATCATAGCCTCAAATGATAATCCCGATTATAAGGTGCCGTGGCTTTTATTTGTCCTTATTTTGCCAATAGCGGGCTTTATGCTTTATATGATGATGTATTCCCGCACGCTAAAAAGAAAGTATGTTAAAAGACTTAAAGACTTAGATGACAGAATGTATCATAAGGATGATAGAAAAAACTACGAAAATCTGAAAAATGAAAACGAAATAGCATATTCCCAAGCCAAAATGCTTGCACATATATCCTACGGACATTTATTTAAGGAGGAAAGCCAAAAATATTACCCCTTAGGGGAGGATATGTGCAAGGATTTAGTAAATGACCTTAAAAATGCAAGAAAATTCATCTTTATGGAGTATTTTATAATAGAGGAAGGGATTTTGTGGAACGAAATTCTTGAAATCCTAAAGGAAAAAGCCCAAAACGGAGTTGAGGTAAGACTTGTTTACGATGATATAGGATGTATGAAAACATTACCTGGCAACTATTTTAAAATCCTTCGCAAAATGGGAATTGATGCAACACCATTTTCATTTTTAAGAGGACAAGCCGATAGCGAATTTAATAATAGAAGCCACCGTAAAATTACAGTAATTGATGGAAATATTGCATACACGGGCGGCATAAACCTTGCCGATGAATATATAAATAAAAAGATGCGCTTCGGTCATTGGAAGGACGGCGGCATTAAAATAACAGGCGAGAGTGTGCATGAATTAACTAGGCTGTTTTTAGTTGATTACGGTATCAATGTTAGAAATCTGCCAAAAGCCAAGCATGACTATTTTCCTCAAATCAATAGTGAATACAAAAGCGGATATGTAATCCCCTTTGGAGACGGACCACGCCCTCTATACAAAAGAGAGGTAGCCAAGTGCGCTATTATGAATATGCTTAACTTCGCCACAAGATATGCATATATAACCACACCGTACCTCATAATTGATAATGAATTATGTAAAGCGATTGAAAACGCTGCTCTGCGTGGCGTAGATGTAAAAATAATTTTACCCCATATTCCCGATAAAAAGCTAATTCATAATATGTCGCGAAGCTTTTATCCACGCTTAATGGATGCAGGCGTTGAGATTTACGAATATAAAGAGGGCTTTATCCACTCTAAAAACTATATAACCGATGATGAATACGGAATTATAGGCACAGTAAACCTTGACTACCGTAGCCTAGTCCACCATTTTGAAAACGGCGTCTGGCTCTATAATTGCGATATTATACATGATATCAAAAACGATTTTGAAAAAACTCTTGAAAAATCAATGAAAATAGATAAGTCATCATTAAAGGTAAACATTTTCAAGCGGTTCTTCCGCGCCTGCGTGCGCATTTTCGCACCACTTCTTTAGGGGTTCGCCTTGCTCACAGGGGATAGGGATGCGACTATGTCGCAATGCACCAAAGGTGCAATTCATATTGCGTAGCAATAATTCATGACTGAGTGTCGATTTGTTTTATAGCATTTTTTATTTGATTAAACAAGATGTTTGGTTTGCTCTTGCTTGACATTTCTTGCCATCAATGTTATACTGTCAAAGAATAAATTTAGTTGAAGCGAGGAATTTTATATGGAATTTGTTCAACAAACAATTATTGATTTTTTAAGTGGCAAATTGGATATTGTGGAATTTCGCAGACTATATGACAACGAGCCCGATATAGATGTGTTTTTGCAAAAAATAATTGATGATATGAAAAAAGATTATGGCAGAAAAATACTCCGTTTTCCTTTGATGATAGGTGGAGTCGAGCATCAATGCGCCGAAGCGGTTCCTTATTTGTTATCACATGAAACGGATCAAGGACTTAAGTGCTGTCCTACAAGGTATGAATCAGTTCGCCAATGTCTTACCTATGAATTTCGCCTTTTTACACATGATGTTGAAACTGCACATGGGGCTTCCTTGTTTTACACTGAGGTTTATTCCATATATTATCAAATAGATCAATCTGTTCCGTACTGTTATAAATATGATGATGCTTATGCGTTTGCTCTTGAGGTTATTCCTGAATATTTAGAGGGAGGAGCATCCGAAAGGTACATTCAAAAACATATTATTCCGTTGTATCCAGAAACAATGAAAAAAACGGAACGAAAAAAAGCAATAAAAGCAAAAATTAAAGAAGACTTTAAATGCGAAAAAGGATACCCTTGTTGGCCACAATCATCCGAATGGCCTATGGATAAAGAAGGGAAGCCGTGCACTTATATTGGAAAAGGAAAGAGCGAGGGTGATTTGCGCCGTTTCCGTTTTCGGGATGAAATAACAGGGGAAGAAATTGTTATAGAACAGTTCTATTAAAATGTTTATTTCGCAACACTTTGTACAAAATAATAGACAGGAAATAGGGATTTTATTTTGTCTTTCATTTCTAATAACCAACACAAAAAGCACCGAAAAAATTCGGTGCTTTTCTTGTCTTATAAACGGGAATAATATCCCTGTGAGCATAGCGAATCCCTATCCTCTGTCCCCTATCCTCTATTTTATTACGCTTCCGTCAGCTTTGAATAATGGCAACTCCTCAAGGAATATAATATCGCCTCTTGTAACAGCATCGCCCTCAGCAAGAATACACATCTTACCTACGATATTACCGCCGGCAGTCTTAACTAATTCCTCAATAGCGTGAAGTGATTCGCCTGTTGAAATAACATCATCAACAATTAAAATTCTCTTATCGCGCATTGCTTCAGCATCATAGCCATCAAGATAAAGAGTTTGCTCCTTTGATGTTGTAATAGAGTGAACGCTTACAGAGATAGTATCTCTCATATAAAGCTTTGCGCCCTTTCTTGCGAGCATATATCTTTGATTTCCCGCCAAGCGCGCCATTTCGTGAGCAAGAGGAATACCCTTAGCCTCAGCGGTAATTATGTAATCATACTCAGGCGCTTTTTTAAGCAGCGCATCAGCACAAGCGGTAGTTAATTCGGGGTCTCCGAAAATAACGAATGCGCCAATATAAAGGTCATCAGTTAATCTGCAAAGTGGCAATGCTCTTTCAAGCCCTGCAATAGTCATTTTGTATTCCATAATATCACCTCATAATAACTTTTCTACAATAGAATTTTATCATATATATAATAAAAAGTCAACAAGAAACTAAAATATTGAAAAACCAAAAAACATCTGCTATAATGTATAAGACAACAAAGGAAAGAGAAAAATATGGAAAATATAGAAAAATACGTAGTTTTAGATTTAGAAATGTGCGACGTGCCGTTTGGCGAAAAAAGAGAAGTCTTTAACACCGCCAAGGAGCTTATCCAAATTGGCGCAGTAATGCTTGATAATGACTATAACGTAATTGACCATTTTGACATGTTCGTAAAGCCCGAGTACGGTATTATAACTCCCAATATTCAAAGGCTAACAGGTATATCCCCAAAGGACGTGCAAGACGCGTTAACAGCCGATAAAGCTCTAGCCGAATTTGAAAAATGGATACCGAAAAATTCAATTTTAGTTACCTGGAGCGATAATGACGTAAAGCAATTAGACGATGAGCTTTACTTTAAGGATATATGCTTAATGAAGCTTTACGATTATCTTGATAATTACATTGATTGCCAGGAAATCTTTTCCGAAAAAATGGATACAAACAGAATATATCAGCTATCCGAAGCCCTTGCCATTGCAAATATAGACTACGATGAGCATATACATAACGCCCACGTTGATGCGTATAATACCGCATTACTCTTTAAAAAGCTTCAAACGGAGGATAAGCTGACCCTTAGCCCCTACTACTTTACAAGTGCAAATACGTACGACCCCTTTAAATCAAGAAAATAGGAATTGGAAAAACCAATTCCTTTTTCTTTTCAGAAAATAAAAGCCCTTCGTAAGAAGAGCTTTTAATATTATTACTTTCTAGTAATTTTTTCCTTTCCGCCCATATATGGTTGGAGCGCCTTTGGAATATTGATGCTACCGTCAGCGTTCATATTGTTTTCAAGGAAAGCAATAAGCATTCTTGGTGGAGCAACAACCGTGTTATTAAGAGTATGAGCAAAGTATTTGCCATCCTTAGAGTTAACTCTAATCTTTAAGCGTCTTGCTTGAGCATCGCCAAGGTTAGAGCATGAGCCAACCTCAAAGTACTTTTGCTGTCTTGGAGACCAAGCCTCAACATCTATACTCTTAACCTTTAAGTCTGCAAGGTCGCCTGAGCAGCACTCAAGAGTTCTTACAGGAATGTCAAGAGTTCTAAAGAGGTCAACAGTATTTTGCCATAGCTTATCAAACCAAACGGGGCTTTCCTCTGGCTTACATACAACAACCATTTCTTGCTTTTCAAATTGGTGAATTCTATAAACGCCTCTTTCCTCAATACCGTGTGCGCCCTTTTCCTTACGGAAGCATGGAGAATATGAGGTAAGCGCGTGTGGAAGGCTATCCTCTTCGATAATTGTATCAATGTATTTACCAATCATTGAATGCTCACTTGTACCGATAAGGTAAAGGTCCTCGCCCTCAATCTTGTACATCATTGCTTCCATTTCAGCAAAGGACATAACACCTGTTACAACCTCGCTTCTAATCATAAATGGTGGAACACAGTAGGTAAATCCTCTGTCAATCATAAAATCTCTTGCATAGGAAATAATTGAAGAATGAAGTCTTGCAATATCGCCCATTAAGTAGTAGAAGCCATTACCCGCAACCTTTCTTGCACTATCAAGGTCAATACCGTTAAGCGCTTCCATAATTTCTGTGTGATATGGAATTTCAAAGTCAGGTGTAACTGGCGCGCCGTATCTTTGCACCTCAACGTTTTCACTGTCATCCTTACCAATTGGAACTGAAGGGTCAATGATATTTGGAATAGTCATCATGATTTTCTTAATCTTTTCTTGATATTCCTCTTCAAGCACTTCTAGTTCAGCAAGTCTCTTTGCATTCGCTGCAACCTGAGCTTTAACAGATTCAGCCTCTTCCTTTTTGCCTTGACCCATAAGCATACCAATTTGCTTTGAAAGCTTATTTCTGCCGCCTCTTAATGTGTCAGCCTCAAGCTTAAAAGCTCTGTATTGCTCATCAAGAGCGATAACCTCATCAACTAAAGGAAGCTTATTATCTTGGAACTTATTTTTGATATTTTGCTTTACTATTTCTGGATTTTCTCTTAGAAATTTAATGTCTAACATATTATACTCCTAAAATAAATATTATAATAACTGATTATAGCACCAAAAAAACATATTGTCAAGTAATAATATAAGATTTGAGCGCATAGATTTATATTGAAAATTTATGCAAGGAGAAAAAGCCAATGGAGAAAATAAATTTAAACGAAGTAGCGCAAAAAAAGCTGACCTACACCGCATTAGTTAATGATACAGTATCAAGCTGTGAGGTAAGCGAGGAGTTTACCTTGCCAGACTATGTGCCTGAAATTAGAAAAATGCTTACCGTAAAATCATCAGCCTTGCCCGAAAGCAAGTATTTAAGCGATAAAAACGGTGCAAGCGTTTTAGATTATAGCGGCACGGTTACATACCTAATAATATACGCCGATGATGAGGGCAATTTATGCTCAACTCCCCTTAGCTCTCAGTATGAATCAAGCGCTTTGCTAAACGGCCACCCCGACATAGTATTTATTGATACAACCGTTGATAATACATCGTTAAGAGTAAACGCCCCAAGAAAGCTAACAATCAAAACCAGATTAAAAAGCAGAATTTTAGGCTATGGAAAATCAACATACGAGGAAAATGTAACGCCTAAGTCGGTAGCTGATGAAATGTACCTACAAAGAGCAAGCAAATCGGTAAATACCGTAGAAATTAGCCAAATAAGCATGCAAAATATTCGCATAAGCGATAAATTAGATATGCAGGGTTACAAAAACGCCAAGCCAATTTGGTGCGATGCCGTAGCAGTAGTAACAGAGTGTAAAGCTCAAAATGGCTCTGTTTTAGTCCGCGGAAACGGAAAGGTAAAATGCATTTGCCAAGTAAACGATACAACCGTATGCTTAGCAAACGATATAACAATTTTTGAGGAAATTGAAGCTGACAAATGTAAAGAGGGCGATTCAGTCAGCGTAAATCCAAGGTGTGTAAGCCTGTCCATATCAAACGAGCTTAATGAAAACGAAAGCCAATTATTCTTTGATTTGAATATTGAAATTGAGGGCGCAGTTTATTCAAATAACCAAGAATACGTAACCGAGGACATATATTCAACTAAGTGTGATACTGACGTAAATTACAAAATTATCGACACGTACTCTGCTGTAAAATGCCAAAACGCGTCATTTACAGTAAGCGAATCATTAAAGCGCAAGAATAACGATAAAATTGAAATAGTTGAAATTATAGCCACCCCTGTGTACGAAAAAGCAGAAATGAAAGGCTCAAAGGCGCAATTTACAGGCAAGCTTGATATTAGCGTAATAGGCGTAAATCAAAAGGAAGAGGAAAACGAGTACGTATATGAAGGCTATGAGCTTCCTTTTAAGTATGAAGCAGACTTAAAGTCATATCCAGAGGAAATAACACAAAGATGTAGCTTCATGGTAGGTAAAATAAGCGGAAAATATGATGAAGAGAGATTTTTGGTAAACAGCGAAATTTTTGTGTCCTACGATACAGTAGAAAAATCAAAGCACAAGGTTGTTGACACAGCCATACTAAAAAAAGACAAGGAAATAAAAAGCGACCTTGCATGTGTCCGCGTTTGCTTCCCAACCGAAAGCGACACACTTTGGGAAATTGCAAAAAAATATCACACAACAGTATCTAAAATTACCGAGCAAAACGATATTGATGCATCAGAAAGCATTTACAGAAAAAAGCTAATAATCTAAAAAAAGAGAGCAATACGGGAAAACCCGTTTTGCTCTCTTTTTTATGTAAAAATTATTTCTCGCCATCGCAATCATCGCCATCGCAATCATCGCAGTCGCAATCATCATCACAATCGCAATCCTCGTCTATTTCTCCCATAGATTCTTGAATTTCATCCATTAAGCGATTTAGTGCTTTATCAGTTGTCATAAATGGAATACCCATTTGTAATGATTGAGAAATCATTTCGCCATCCTGCTGTGTAATCATAGCGTTAAAGTTGTCGCTATCAGCAGGCTGAACATCAAGCTCTGCGGACCCAGGCATTTTCTTTGTAACTGCGCTTGACATATAGAAATCCATATACTGAGTTATCTTTCCGTCAACCTCAGGATAAGCAAATGTCATAATCATTCCCCATGAACGCATGCTTGCTCTTAAGCATGTGCCGTTATCAAAAACAGGCACACCTGTGTATGAATTTTGGTGATCCTCGCCTGAGAAAGCATATCCTTTTGCTTTAATTTCATCAACAACTACGCCAATTACCTCGCCAATTTCCTCGTTTGAAACAGTAATGCTTGGATACTCTGACTCAAAATCAGTCCAACCTACAATCTTTAAATCCATAATTTTGTCCCCCTTAAATATCAGTAGAAATTTACTGCTTAATTATATCAAACGCGTGTTTTGTTGCTTTGTAGATTTTTCCAAATTACTTATTTCTAGTGTTGATGTAATTTTTAACCATTAAAAGCCAGTCTGTCTGAATGAAGTCAAACCCCTTATCAATTAGCCAGCCCCAGCCCTTAGCGGGGTCATCGGTTAATGAAATATCATCTGTATGATATGCGGAAATAACAGCTTTTTCATCATAAATAATTGAGTTGCCCCAAAGCATAAGTCCCTTATCGTGCATTTTCTTTATGTATTCATCACTTGCACATTCTTCATTTTCATTAGAGAAAAGCAGTTCAGCACCGATAACATTTACACCGTTTTCAATCAGCTTATCAGTAACAGTATCCTTACCCCAAATAAGTGGCATAAACATAAAATCAGGCGCGTACTTCGTTACTGCCTCAAGTGCTTTATCATCAACATATGTCTTAACAATTACTTGCTTGTCAACTCCACACTTGCGAATAACATTTGAAATACCCTCAACATCTGTCCAAAACTTGTCAACGTTTATATAAGCCTTATCCTTTAAGAGTAAAAGCACCTCTTCAAGTGTAGGCACACGGTAGCTTGTAGGAACAGAGTCTTGATTTAATAAGCGAAGCGCATCAATTTCCTGAGAAGTAAGAGTTGAAAGATGCTCACTCTTTAAAAATACATGCTCCATACCGGGATGAAATACATAAAACTTGCCGTCCTTAGACTTGGAAACATCAATTTCAACCACATCCGCACCTTGACTTAACGCGATTTTATACGCTGCAATAGAATTGCAAGGCACATTTGCACCACAAACTCCTCTGTGGGCAACTAAAAGGGGAGAACCCTTAATTTTTCTGTTTTCAAAAATAGATTTTGTAAAATCAATCATATCAGTTACTCCTTAAAATCTTATAAGTTTATTTTAACATAAAATATTGATTTTTCAATAGCATTATGCTAAAATGTAAAAGTAAATTAATTTTATAAAATAGGAGAAACTATGAAAAAGAAAATTTTATTAGCGCTTTTAGTTGTAAGCATGCTCGTTTGCTTATTTGCGATTACATCAAGCGCAACAGAGGTAAATGGTATTTATTATTCATTTAGCTCATCTAACGGTGTTAACACAGCAACCGTAAACTCCAACAATGTAAACTGTAAGCTAGAGATTGCAAATATTCCCGAAACGGTGGAATATAATGGCGTAACATACACAGTAACTACGGTTGCGGGTAATGCGTTTTCCGGCTCCAACCCAAAATGGGCAGGCAACAAAACAACCAAGGAAGTGTATATTCCTGCTACCGTTACGTCTATTGGCGATCACTGCTTTAGAAACTGCACGGCTTTAACAAAGGTTAAAATTTCAGGTTCAGATGAAAATTTTTCTGATGCTGTTTTCTATAGTTGTACATCGTTAGTTGAGGTTGACCTTTCAGAAATGAAAAGACTTGATTCAATGGGTCAATACTGCTTCAGTGGATGTTCAAAATTAACAACCATTAAGTTACCAAATTGTCTTAAGGAAATTAACGGCGGATCAGAATTTTTAAGAGGCTGTTCCTCTTTAACAAGCATCGTTCTTCCTGACTCAATAACAAAGATTTCAGATTATTCGTTCCAAAATGCACAAAATTTAACATCCATCAATATTCCTAAAAATCTTGTTAGTCTTGGTTGTAATAACTTCCAAAGCTCAAAGGTTACAGAAATGATTCTTCCAAGCACACTCGAGGTTGTAGGTAAGCACATTTTCCATGGTTCAAAGATAAAAACTCTTGTAATTGCTTCAACAAATATTGACTTAACAAGAGGCACAACACCAACAAATATGTTTGATGGCTCAAATGTTACCTTAATTTTCTATGCAGGCGCAACCGAGGCTGATGCTAAAGCATTTGCTGCACCATTCGCAAAAATCAAGAATTGGACTAACTTTATTTCTTACGATACATACTTAAAAGAAATAAAGGAAAACCCAACAAAAACTTATACTGATACCATAGTTTATGGCACAAGAAACTGTGTGGAGTGTAGCAATATTACAAATGATGAGATTACCTTCCAATATACAGATTACCTAAGCAAAATGCAGGATGCAAATGTTTGCTCATGTGGGAAAACTAATGTTGTTAAGTCATATGCACCAATTATGGAATTTGTTGGCTACTCTGCAAAGATTAACGGTAACAGAATTTGCATAGGCTATACAATCAATCATGAGTCCTTAGCGGTATTTACTGAAAAGACAAATAAAGCTCTTACATTCGGTGTAACTGCAGCTGTTGTAGCTGACGGCACAACTCAATACCAAACTGTAAAGAGCGATTTAACCGCAGCAAATGACAAAACAGTAGTTGCATTGATTGACGGCGCATATGCAGGCTTTGACTTTATTTTATCAGGCTTTACCTCAGCACACTACGAAAAATCACTTGTAATGTGTGCATTCGTATATGACGGAAGCAAGATAATCTACATTGATAATGGCGGCTGCAACGAATACGCTACACCATTTACATTTAATACAGTTGCAAAATAACATTAAAATCACCGAGCAATCGGTGATTTTTTGTTGACAATGCAAGCACATTATGATAAACTGAAAATGTAAATTTTCAACTTAGGGAGAAGAAAAATGAAAAAGATATTATTATCAATTTTAATTTTAAGTATGCTTATTTGCTTATTTGCAATTTCAATAAGCGCCGCTACAACTGACGAGTTTGGCAAAATTGAAATAGTTGAGGGAATGAGCGATAAAAGTGCATTCGGCATAGATGGAACTTCAAGCGCAACATCAAGAGTAGTTATGTTTGACGGAACGGAATACCACACCTATCCATCATACTATATCTGCAAAAATAACAAGCAAACCGAGCCAACCTTTGATGAGCTTAACGAAAAAACAGGAAAAGAATACGATATTAAGAGTATTATCAGAATTGAATTTCCTCAAAATATTACGAAAACACAATCGAAATTCAGATATATGTCCAATGTTGTATATATTCACTTACCACCGACTGTAACGATTATCGGACAGGATGAATTCCACAACTGTTCAGCATTAAAATATATTAATGTACCAAGAGACTGTACCGCTATTGGCAACTATGCATTTGCAGGATGCTCAAATCTTGAGGTGCTTGATATGACAGAAGCAAAATCATTAAAAAGTACAGGCTCAAACTTCGGTGGAAATAAAATCACTTCACTCATATTCCCCGAGGGCTTTGAAACCTTTGGCGGTATGAGTAGCGCATCAAAATTAGTTGAGGTTAAATTCCCAAATACCTTAAAAACAATGAAGGGCTTCCAATTTGCATCCTTTACTGAATTCGTTGTTCCTGACGGATTAACCTCATTAGGCGGCAAAGCCTTTGACTATTGCGGTTCACTTCAAAAGGTAACTATTCCAAAAACTGTGGCTAGCATTGATACGTCAAATAACGGTACATTCTTCGGCTCAACAAAGAATAACCTTAAAGAAATAGTATATACAGGAAGCGAAAATGATCCTGTTGTAGCACAAATTAAATCCGTTTTGCCTAATGCAACAATTACATTTGCAAATCACTGTGAGGTTTACTATGGCGGTGAGCATACAGCAAGCGTGGTTGAGTATCAGCATAGCTCGTTTATTGAAGAATCCTATGACCAAGGCACATGCCCAAGATGCGGCAAAACGTCTGCAATAACCACATATGCTCCAATAATGGAATTCGTTGGCTATTCTGCAAAGATTGGTGGCGACAGAATTTGCATAGGCTATACAATCAACAAGGAAATGCTTTTAGTTTACGAAGCAAAGACGGGAAAAACACTCTCATTCGGCGTAACTGCCGCTATTGTTACTGATGGCACAACACAGTATAAAGCTGTAAATAACGATTTAACAGCAGCAAACGAAAAAACGATAGTGGCATCTGTCAGCCGCGATTATGCAGGCTTTGACTTTATTTTATCAGGCTTTACCTCAGCACACTACGAAAAATCACTTGTAATGGGCGCATTTGTATATGATGGCACAAAAATCATATATGTTGATTTTGGCGGCTGCAACGAATATGCAACACCATTTACCTTTAACTCAGTGGCAAAATAAAAAAGGCTGACACATTAAAGCACAAATACATTAAATAAACAAAAGGGGCTATTGCGGTAAGCAAAAGCCCCTTTTTTGAATGGGGATAGTGAAATGAGTGCAGAAGACGCGCTTTAACACGGAGCGTAGGCGTACTTGCGTACGGTAGAGCCGTGTTCGCGTCTAAAAAACAGACATAAAAATGAAGAGAACTTGCAAAAAAATGCAAGTTCTCAACATTAAAGAATATTTTGAAATACAAATAAAGCTTTTTTATGAGATATGTGTCTGTTTTTGGTCTGTGCTTATTGCAACATCCCCATTTTATATTTCAATCTTTATTTTCTTTCTATTTTCGTAATAATAATATCCATCAAAGCCATATTCCTTAAGTGCTTTAATTGTATCATCAAATCCCTTTAATACATTTTCAGGAGCATGTGCATCAGAGCCAAGAGTTATTATATGTCCGCCCATTTCCTTGAATTTTTTTATAATCCAATTTTCGGGCATAAGAACGCCAAAACTAGTTCCTATTCCCGATGTGTTTATTTCCATAGCAATATCATTTTTAATCACATATTCAAGTATAGGAATAATTTTGCTTTCATATTTTTTAGAATCAATATTTAAGATGTATTTACCATTTATATATCTTAACGGGCATGTAAGATGCGCCATAATATCAAATACATTAAGCCTGAGCGTTTGTAATAGCTCATCAAAATATAGATTAAGATATTCGTTAATTTCAATATCGGTCATTTTTGAAAAATCAATTGTGGAATAGGGCATAGTGTAGCCTTTATATCTTACCGCATGGACAGAGCCAATAACTAAATCGAAGTCAAAGCTATCTAAAATTTTAAATGCGTTTTTAATATCCCAAAGAGCTTCGCCTATTTCCACACCGCGGAGGACCTTAATTTTCCCACAAAGTAATTTCGATACCTCACTTGCTTCCCTATAGGATGCTTCGGTTAGTGAAAAAGCGTTAGCCTCATCAAAAATCTCAATATCGCAATGGTCTGTTACACAAAAAGCATAAGCGTTATTTTTAATAAACGCTTCAGCCATTTCTAAAACGGAAGCTACGCTATCGTGTGAGTTTCTTGAATGAGTATGCATATCGCAAAGCCTTATCATTTCTACACCCCCCTTTTTTTATAAAATATGATAATACAAAAGAAAGACTTTGTCAATGCATTTATAGAAAAACCATTGAATTTTACTATAATATATGGTATTATTTAAGATGTAAATCATAACTATAAGGAGAAAAATATGTTAGATTTTGCACTTGATAAAAGGCTGTGGGAAAATGTAAGAAACAGTGATGATTTTTCCCAACACAGAAAAGAAATTAAGGAGCTTTATGAAAAATCCTTTTCAGTTGAGCCAAGAGCCCACAGTGTCGAGGAAATTTTAAATAATAACGATAACGGCTTATGGAGATTACAGTTTGACCATTTGCAGTCTGCCGCTTTAATGTCTCTTATCTATCCCGAAAACGAGGAATATTATAACAACCTTTTAAAGATAGTTTGGGCATATTTAAACGAGTATGCATGGGCGCCCTTAGGACATTATACCGAGCAGTATTATGGCAAAACTCCAAAGGATTTTGATAACGGACTTATAGATATTTTTGCAGCCTCGGTGGGATTTTCCCTTGCAGAAATTAAAAATCTTTTTAAGGACCGTTTTCCACAGCTCTTAAAGGACAGAATCAGCCACGAAATTAAAAGACATATTATAGACCCATATAAAACGAGGAAATTCTTTTGGGAAAGCCACGATAATAACTGGACTGCCGTTTGCACAGGCGCAGTAGCAGGTACTCTTATCTATGAGGACCCCGATGCATTTTTTGAAAATCAAGAAAGAATACATAAATCAATGTATTGCTACCTTGACAGCTACAAGGATGACGGAATGTGCGTTGAGGGCGTTGGATACTGGTATTTTGGATTTGGTTTTTTTGCAAGCTACGCTATGCTTGAAAGAGAAATCACAAATGGCGAGGTTGATTGGTTTAAAATTCCAAAGATAAAGGAAATTTCAAAATTCCTGCAAAAAACATTTCTCTTAAAGGATGTTTTAATTACATTTAGTGATAGTAGCGTAAAGCAAAAATACTTTATCGGACTTCACCAAATGCTTCGCACAGTTTACGGCGAGGATATTGAAAAATTACCAAGAGAGCTTGGCAATGTTGTCTATGATAATACACACTTTAACTTCTCACTTCGCTCCGTAATTTATCACAGTAAGGATAACTTTACTGACAAAATGAGAACAAACATCACATACAGTGTGGATAATTCCGCATATTTTATCAAGCGCACCGATAATTACGGCTTTGCTTGTAAGGGCGGAAATAATGGCGAAAGCCATAACCATATTGATGTTGGCACATTTATTATTGCACGAAATGGCAAGCAAATTATTTGCGATATTGGCGCAGGACCATACGAGGACGGCTACCATACCGACAGAAGATATACATTCTTCCATCCAAGTGCATATTCTCACAATTTGCCGATCCTTGATGGTATTACTGAGGATGGTATTCGCCGTGATGATGTTATCGTTTATTACGATTGGGACAAACAAATTGCCACAATGGATATTAAAGAGGGCTACGGTGTTGATTTTATAAATAAAGCAGAGCGAAGTTTCGCATTTGAAAACGATAAAATCACTCTAACCGACCAATTTGACTTTACAAAGGAAGTCCAAGTAACAGAACGCTTTATCTCTCTAACCGAGCCAAAAATCACAGGATGCGTGGCTGTAATTGATGATGTAACACTTACAAACAACAAAAATATAGCCCCACAAGTAACAGTAAAAGAGGTAAGCGCCCATATCCACGGTAAGCATAATGTCTATATAATCGACTACATCCTACCAAAAGGACAAACCGATTTTTCAATCGAATTTAAAATGTAATATCATAAAAAGAAGAGATTTTATATCGCTTCTTTTTTATATGTACCGTTTTCGGTACACATCTTTATTGACAACACATGAAAAACAGTTTATCATATAGTCAGTAAAGGAGAGTGGCTACATGACAGACTTAAAAAGCACAAGCCAAGAAGCAAACAAAAATGCAGAAAATCAAAAGAGGAACGAAAATTGGAAAAACTATCCGGATTTTTTACTTACCAAAGAGGAAAAGCGCATTTTGAGAAAAGAAAAACATCAAATGACCTTAACGAATATATTTCTATTCATAATCAATCTACCGTTTCTTATCATTGTTGTACCTGTTTTTTCCTTGGGGTTCTTTTTTGAAAAGGGCTTTGAAGTACCGTACTTAACATTCAAGGCATTTTTGTTTAGAGTTTTGTTTGTTTTAAACATTTTATTTATAATTGCAGGATTATTACTTTTAGCAATAGTTATGGATTAGTATTTGGAAAGGAAGAAAATGAAAAACTTAATTAAAGAATTAGTAAGCTTATACGAAAATGATAATTGCGATTATGTCCGTTGTGATGAATTGATTGATAAAATTGGCGGATGTACACAGATTATAGAAATACGGTTTGGATTTAAAACAACGCCATTACATTTGGCAGTAGAAAGTGGGCATTACGATTTTGCTATTGACCTTATTGAAAATCAAGCCGCAGATTTTGATGTATCGGCAGACTGTGAGCCTTTGATGTGGGAATTGCAGTATTTAGATAGCAAAACAGAAAACGAACAAAGAATAGAAAGTGGCGGTAAATTAAAGGTGGCGCTTGCTCTTATTAGGGCGGGAGCAAATCCAAATCCTACGGTTGACGGAGAATCGCTTTTAAATTATATCCGCTTTAAAATAAGTGAGGATGAAGAAGAATGGTTACAAGCATATCATTTGTGGGAAATGGAGCATATGATTGATAGTTGTACGAATAACAAAATGGAGTATTTTGTTGAAAAGCTTAAATCTCACTTAATAAAAAGCATCATGATATCTGACCTAGGATATTGGTTGATGGATGATAATTTATGTGATTGCGACCATGTGATTTTTTGCTTTGACGATGATGAAAAAATCCTACTTTCAAGCAGTATGGTTAATGATGATGAGTGGGATTTTTATGCAGTGCCGATACAAGATAACTGGTTTTTATCAGATAAATATCACAATGTTTTGCCAACAAATGAATTGATAAAATTTGTGTCATTATATAGTCATGAGGAAAATCCAACATCACACTGGCTTGACCTTTCATTAGATGATGCGTATTTGAGAATTCATGCAGATGAGCCAAATTTAATGGTAGGCGTTGTTAATCCTGATGAAAATTCTGATTGGGAAAAGGTTAAACGCCAAACCATTTTTATAGACAAATAAAAAACAACACCTTTGTTTTACCAAAGGTGTTATTTTTAGTAAAATATCATTCCCAAAATACCTGAAATAACAATCAGTAAAATAGGGGACAACGCTTTTTTGCGGAGCTTAGTGTATAAAACGGTAATTACAGCAAGTATTCCTAAAATCGCTATGCCAAAGTAGTC
>JBGVPY010000029.1:0-40717 GCA_045127235.1 Eubacteriales bacterium | reverse complement strand
TGGCGACGAGCCGGGAAAATAAGTCAGTGCCAACATTTTTCAAATATTCCTCCTTAGCTCAGTTGGCAGAGCACCTGACTGTTAATCAGGTTGTCGCTGGTTCGAGCCCAGCAGGGGGAGCCATACAAGAATGACACGAACCACTTCCGGTGCGTGTCTTTCTTTTTACGTGACTACTTTGGTTCTATATTACTTTTCAACTAAAACCCAATACAAACAGAAGGCATACTTGACTAAAAGTCAGGTATGCCTTTTTGTTTTTGGTGAACTGTAGTATTAAAGTGTCGAACTAAATAAATTAAGGGATGAAACTAAAAACTTCATCCCTTGTGTTTTAAGATATTATTCGTTTGAATTCCGTGATTTTAGAATTTTCTATAACGAAGAAATGTGCACTAGTAATTATGAAAATTTTAGAAAAACAAACTTTCGATAAAAGGTCGGAATCAAGTAAAAAATCAAATGACAAGTCGCTGTCGAATAAAGCGCCATCATCAGCACAAATACACAACTCATATACAGCATACTTTATTGGTCGTTTAATAGCTTTTTCGTGCTTTATTTTTATAGCATTTATAAATGCTCTTCTAATTTCTGTCATACTACCACCATAGTAAGATATTAAAGAGCCGCTTGTATCAATCTTAGCCATTTTTATGTTTTTAGAAGTAGGCTTTTTACCTTTAGCGAGTTCTTTTTCATACTTACAAGCTTCAATGATGTTTTTAGGAATAATAGATACAACTTCAAGTGCAATTTTTTTGTCTGGGCTGGCGAAATCAAAATCATCAGCTTTTTTATTCCAATCGAATGTTGAATAAATGCTATTATATGATAAAGAAATTGTTTTTTGAGCAAAAAGCTCCATTATATTGCTGTTATAATCTAAAATTGCCATTATTATCACCTCATATTAATTATACCACAAAATAATTTAAGAGTCAATTTACTATCTGTCATATTTACCTTCCGCCCGAGTCTATTTTAGCACAGGTGTCGCAGATGTAAACAGCGTAAAAATATTGCATTAAGCCTTTGAAATAAAGGAAATTAGTGCAATATTTTTTCTTTTATCTGTTGACATCTGTTTTTTGATTTTTAAGGGATAGGCATATAAACTCCACCTGTGCTTTTTTGACTCTGCCGAAAGGTAAAAATTAAATATGAAAGGCAGGTAGAGTCCTATGAAAAAGCAAATGCAAAAGAAAGTTGAAAAATCAATGGAATTCAAGAAATATTATCTCTCTGAATTTCAACTCTATGATGGAGAGGTATATGTTACCTTCAATATCGTAGCCATCGACACTAACAAAAACGAGATAACCGTTGCTATTAGCAATAGAGGTAGAATAAGCGTTACAACTTATGACCTCTTAACTGATAGCAACGATTCTTTTTATTTCGAGTACGGTATCAATTACGAAAAAATTAATGTAAACGATTTTGAGGGGGTAAAGTAATATGACTGATTTTGAAAGATATATCAAAAAATGTGATTTATCATTAAAGGATGATGTAGTAATCACTTATGACAATGTACAAGCATTGGGAAAATTCATTGCATTACTTGCTATCAAAAGAGTTATGCATTATCACGGAGAAAGAGGATATCAACTGTATAACGGTTTAATAAGAGATATCCTATACAAAAAAGGAGCAAATGAAACATATAGTGACGGTTACGATATAGCCTGTGAAGCAACTTGCTTTCTATGTGAATTTATTGGCAAATCACTTGGAGATATTTGCTCTATTGAAAATTTAGGGCAAAACATTGATGTAAGATATGCTTGCTTTAAAGTGGTATTTAGATACATAAACAAAAACATGCAGCATGAGGAATATACAATTGATTTTGGTCATCCAAACATAATTGAAATGAGTGTACCCTTTGAAACGGAAAGTGTTAAAGAAAAGGATGTTGATGTTAATAAAATTATGCGTAAGCTCAATATGACACAGAAGCAAAAGCAAGCCATAAATTTGATTATGGGAGGAATGAACCCATACCAAGTATCCAAGCATCTAAAAGTCAGTAATGTAGCCATATATGAGCGTGTAAAACAGGTAAGAAAGAAATACATCAAAGTATTTGGTGTGCCTTATGAAAGCTACATTTACTAATTTACATATAAACTACAAAAGCCCTTGCGAGAAATCTTGCAAGGGCTTAAAATGTTTGAAAATAGCGAAAGGAGATTTATATGACGAAATATGGCTATGTAAGAGTTTCATCAATAGACCAAAATGAAGAACGCCAAATGGTAGAAATGCGAAAACAGGGTATTTCAGATGAATGTATTTTTGTTGACAAACAATCTGGAAAGGATTTCAATAGAAAATCCTACAAGTTTATGCTTAAAAAATTAAAGAAAGGAGATTTGATTTATATTTTGAGCATAGACAGACTTGGTAGAAATTATGAAGAAATTCAAGAACAATGGAGATTTCTTACAAGAGAAAAGAAAATTGATATTGCAGTTATTGATATGCCATTGTTAGATACTCGAAACGGTAAAGATTTAATGGGTACTTTTATCGCTGATGTAGTTTTGCAAATTTTATCCTTTGTTGCTCAAACAGAACGAGAAAATATTAAAAAGCGTCAAGCTCAAGGAATAGCGGTAGCGAAATCAAAAGGAGTAGTATTCGGGCGCCCTGAAATAAAACTTCCTATAAATTTTGATGAAATCGTATGTCAGTGGAAAAAAGGTAAAATAACAGCAGAAATCGCAGCTAAACAAAGTGGTATGAGTAAGCGAACTTTTTATCGGAAAATAAAAAATGCCAAAAAGTGTACTTTTTGACATATAAGTTTTATCTAATTATACTTCAAAAAAAATATTTTGTCAATATAAATTACTAAATTTACAGAAAAATAAAATATTTTTCAAGCAACTGTTTGAATAATATCCAACTTTTTAATGAGTGTCAAAAAGTACATTTTTTGGCAAGCGAGTAATAAAATTTTTCGAAAGGAGTAACTGTGTATGTCTGATTACAAAAGAAATGCTGATGGAACCTGGACTATGAAAATTAATAATTATGAACGCACATTGGATAAAGGCGGACGCGTGTTAAGAGAAAAGATTGATCAAGGCGGGGTAATTATAACTAAAAATTATTCAAACGGGAAACTGACGGGCACATCGTATGATGGACCAAATAAAAAGGTGAAATAAAATATAAATTATAATTGTAGGGAGAAAAGAATGTTTGAAATTTCAAAGAGATTAAAAGAAAAATTTGAGAAAATATTGGTTGGTTTTAAACCTACTTTAGCACCTGTAGAAGGCTATATTGTAAAAAGTATGGGACCTTGTAATCCATGTACGGGCTGTGGAAACAATTGTACTGGTTCATGCGCTGGTTCTTGCAGAGGAAATTGTACGGGATCATGTCAGAGATACTCTAGATAATATGTATTTTAATAAAGAAAGTATTAAAAAAACAATTACAATTACACTAACGCAAAGCTGTAATTTGGATTGTGTTTACTGTTATGAAAATCACAAAAGCAGTGAATATATGCCAGTTCAAACAGCAATTCAAATTATTGACAAAGAAATGTCGATGGTGGAAAAAAATCATGAAATCGAGATAGATTTATTTGGCGGAGAACCGTTTATTAAGTTTGAATCTATTAAAGCGATAGTTGAACATATAGAAGAAAACTATAGTGATTATAATTTAATTGTCTTTATAACTACAAACGGCACATTGCTAAATGAGGAAATAAAGGATTTCTGTAAAAAGCACTGCAAAATTTTAAAACTGGGCCTTAGTTACGATGGAACAAAGGAGATGCAAAATTATAACAGATCTAATTCGGCAAGTTTGATAGATTTAGATTTTTTTGCAACTGTGTATCCTGAGCAAAATGTTAAAATGACTGTATCACGAGAAACATTAAAGAATTTTGCCGACGGCGTAATTTATCTTCACTCGTATGGTTTTTTGATTTCTTGCAATTTGGCATACGGAATAGATTGGTCAGATAAAGATAATCAGCATGTTCTAGAAAAAGAACTAATGAAATTAATTGATTATTACTTGGAACACCCTGAAATAAAACCGTGCAGCATGCTCGATGATCCAATTTCACAAATTGCGTATGCTGAAAAGCAGGCATTGAGAACATGTGGGGCAGGGTGGAATATGATTTCATATGATGTCAATGGCGATTCATATCCTTGTCAATTTTTTATGCCTCTTGCAATCGGTCAACAAAAAGCTGCACAAGTTCGGAATTTAAAATTTCATAACGAGGTGATTCCGGATAGTGAATTAGATCCAAAATGTATTGACTGCGTTATAAAAGCAGTTTGTCAAAGATGTTATGGCAGCAATTATATGGTAACAGGGAATATGTATTATCAAGATGATAATATGTGCAAAATGACCAAGATAATATATAAGGCGCGTGCTTTTTTTAAATCAAAATTAATAGAAAATGGTTGTTATAATAATTGTACAGAAGATGAATTAAAAATGCTTATGTATAGCATATTGTTAATTGATAAAAAACTGTGAGTTTTTAATTAATCCTAGAGGACGAAAAACGAATATGGACAGGCTTGAATGAGGCTGAAAGGCTGTCGTTACTGGAGAAGGATTTTGCATACGAGCATTTAATGTTTCTTTCCGATATCGCATTTGAGCAAGCAAAGGAATGTTACGACAACGGAAAGTATTATGATAACGATGAAGAGTACGCGATGCGGCTTAACGAGATATCGGAATGCTTAGACAAAATAAAATACTATAACGTGGATTCGGCAAAGGAAGTGCTATCCGAGACTATTCTTGACATAGATTATATTTTCGGAAAAACAGAAATGATGAGCCTGAGGCTTTCACGTGTTGTGTAAAAAATTACAGATTATATTGAGAGGACAGTACGAAAATGAAATGTCAATATTGTAATGAACAAGTTGAAGACGGCTTAATGTTTTGCAGCGAATGCGGACAGATTGTGAAATCGTCAAAAGATAACACAGTAAGCATCGATCAATTTTGGAACAAGGAAAATAACAAAAAGAAAAATGACGTTGCCGTGGAAATAACGGAGATAAAAGCAAATTTGGAATGTCTGGGTCAAAAAATCCAGCTAAGCGAGAAAATAGAATCTAAAAAAAATTACTTCAGATTTATGTTAACGGTATTTATCAGCATGGCTGTAGTAGCTATTCTATCGGGAATACTAACGGGTCCTGCAGATAATGACGTGCCTGTAATGATTCTTATAGCCATAGGATTTACCGCTATTCCTTTCTTGGTAATGCTTATGATTACAGCGGGTATAGCAGTGGATGAGAAAAAAGAGCTTTGGTTTATGATATGTCCAATTATCTGCGCGCTAGCGTGGTGTTACTTTTTCGCTCGTGGTGTTGGTAAAATGGTTGTTCCTCTAAACAATAACGAAAAGGAACTCGTTAAGACTCTAAAGGAACAAAGAAACGAATATAAATTGTTGAAATCTAGAGAACAAACGTTAAGCGAAGGCTTATCTTACATAAACAGCGGCGTTGCTAACTCACAAAAATCAAACGAAGCAGTTGAAATGAAAACAAAAAACGGTTGGAAAACAATGAACACCTTCGCTGCAATTATTTTAGTAATTGCTTTTGCTTTATTCTTGTATATTTCTCCGTCACTACTTTAAATAAAAGACACGCTGTTAAACAGTTGTCGTTGGCGAAAAACCACAAGAAATCTAAACGAGTCCGATGTGCAATCGGACTCGTTTTTTGTTGTAATTCCCTTGATTTTTTAAAATCCATATGATATAATGTTTCCATTAAAATCAAAGTAATAAAGAGGTAAAAATGGCAGTTATAGTAGATTTATTTGAAGCGCTAACAATATTTTGCTTTGGTCTTTCATGGCCTATATCTATTCGCAAGTCCTACATATCAAGAACGGCAAAGGGCAAAAGCTTATTCTTTGAGGTGTTTTTGCTTATAGGCTATGCATTCGGAATTGCAAGAAAGATTATTCAAATTTCTGTTTTTAATTCAACAGGATTTATATTCTACCTAAGCTTTTTCTTCTATGTTCTTAACTTTATTGAAATCTCAATAGATGTAATGCTATATTTCCGTAATGTTAAGCTAGATAGAGCAAGAGAAGCAAATCAGTAAAAATAATAAAATCACACCGTATTTGTAAAGAGAACCATTTGGCTGCTCTTGATGAAACGGTGTGTTTTTTATTTGAAAATATACAAAAAATCGCAAAAAAATTACAGATGAATTTTTTTATGTTAATTTGAAGCTGAATAAAAATTGAGATTTTATTGCCAAAAATCATTATAAAAGCTATATAATAACTATATTATTAGATGAATTCTAAGAGAAATGACTGATAAGACTTTCAAAAAGACTTTAAAGACTTTCTTGAAAACCCCTCAATAACGGTACTAATGAAGGGAGAATGATAAAAGACTTTAAAAAGACTTTCAAAAAACTGTTGACAAACGAAAGGACCTATGCTATAATAACGGTATAAGGAAAAAATGGAGGAAAAAAACAAATGAAGAAAATTAACATTGAATTAGAGGAACAGCTTTACAGCGAGGCGCAGGCAATATTAGACGAGTACGGTCTTGATGTTGAGGGCGTAGTTAAATCAACACTAAAAAGAATTGTAAAGCAAGGCACAGCTGAATTTATTTTTGCTAAGAGCGCGCCAATGGTTACATCGCCTGAAGCAGTAGTGGCTAAGGATACATCTAATAGGTTCATGAGTGTTCCTGCATCAGCTGCTCCGGTAGCATCGGAAACAGTAAAGATTACCAAGAGCTATGCAAAATCGGAGTTTGCAAGCCGCGGACGCGTATTTGATGCGCCTGTAATATTCTCATCAAGAAACAAGACAACGGGTGTCTATTGGGCAAACCCAAGCGTAGATACTGTAAGAGGAAAATGGTATCTTATATTAAACGATCAATATAAAAGAATATTAAGATTATTTGAAATGAGCCCTAACCTTGAATTATTCGGCGAGGGACGAAGAAACGAAGATATTCATGCAGGTGCTACCTCAGTTGAAGCTGATATGCTAAGACTTATTCCAAGAGTTGATAAGCCTGACCTTATTAACCTTCAAATAGATGGCGATGATATTATCTGCTTTAAGGACAAAATTAGCCGCGTAGAGTTTAGACCATACCTAATTGATGAAGTAAATTATTAATTAAAATATTAAATTAAAACAAATTTTGGAGGGGAAAGAAAATGATTATAGGAATTAAGGTTAAACAAAATTCAACTGGTAGAATTGGTAAAATCCTAGGCGTTGAAAATTATGATGGAATAGTTAACGGAAGAATAATTATTAAATTTGAAGACAATGCGGAAGAAAAGAAATTTCAATTCCCCACTGGATTCTTTAACTTCTTCAGCTTTGAAAGTGAAGAGGACAAGGCTAATGTAATTAGCTATGTGGAAGAAAAGAAGAACGCGGCTAAAATAAAAGCAGAGGCTGAGAAGAAGGCTAAAGCCGAGAAGGAAGAAAAAGAAAGAATAGAAGCCGAAAGGAAAAAATTAGAGGAAGAGGAGCTTGATAAACAGATAAGAGCTGAGCTAAAGGACATCTTTATAAAGCGCGGCCACAATATTAACAGTAAAACTCCGTTTAGATATGCATCAATAAACAGTGCGAAAGAGGTTTATTGGACAACTCCGGCGAAAAAGGACGTAACTAAAAAGTGGTATTTAGTTCTTCGCGACCAAAAGAACAAGATATTAAGATTATTCTTAATGGACGCCACCGACCCAAAGGCGCTTGCTGTTATGCAAAGATTTGCAGTAAAATCGGATAACCCGGAAGTAATCCATATTGAAATTGCTGTAAATGATCCCAAATTCACGGATATAAAGAGCAAGGTGGAGTTTAAGCCATATTTAATAGATGAAGTGAAGTATTGATAAAAAATTAAAGCGAAAGAGGTAAAAGACATGTTATCTAAGTCAAAATTTCAATCATTCTTGAAATGCCCTAAGTGCTTATGGCTACATAAGTATAAGAAGGAATATGCTGATTTTGGCAATATGCAAGATATAATGGACCAAGGCAACGTAATCGGCGACCTTGCCATGGGATTGTTTGGCGATTTTACAGAGGTAACCGTTTTAAAAGAGGACGGCACTCCTGACATTTCTAAAATGATAGAGAGAACAAACGAGCTTTTAGCAAGTGGTGAAAGCGTAATTTGCGAAGCATCCTTTTCATATAACGGCTGCTACTGCGCAGTTGATATATTAAGAAAGGAAAACGGTGGATATACAATTTACGAGGTTAAAAGCTCAACTGCGGTTAAGGATACTTATATTACTGATTTAGCATATCAAAAATACGTTTTAACAAATTGCGGTATTAAGGTAACGGATACATATTTAGTTTGCATAAATAGTGATTATGTGTTTGATGGCACTCTTGACCTTATGAAATTATTTAAAATCAATCATCTTACAGATGAGGTAAACTGCTATTACCCTTATGTTGAAGATGATACACTGCATGCAAAGAACGTGTTAGCTACTAAAGATGAGATTGATACAATTTACAACGCTAACTGTAAAGGCTGCGAGTTTTACGGATACTGCACAAAGGATTTACCACATCCTAATGTATTTGACTTATACGGAATAGGATTTTCCTTTAAGAAAATGGTTGAATTATACAATGAAGGCAAGGTATCATTTAGCGACCTTTTGGGAGATAAGCGCATTAAGGGAATTCGCGCTATGCAAATAAATCATGAGCTTAACGATTTAGGGGATGAGGTAAATAAGAAAGAGGTTAAAAGGTTCCTTGATACTCTTACTTATCCTATGTACTTCCTTGACTTTGAAACAATGCAGCTTGCTGTTCCTGAGTTTATCGGAACAAAGCCCTTTGCGCAAATTCCATTCCAATATTCATTACATTATATTGAAAATGAAGGCGGCGAGCTTAAGCATAAGGAATTTTTAGCAGAGTCAGGCACAGACCCAAGACGCGCTATTGCTGAGTCCTTATGTCGTGATATCCCTCGTGATGTGTGCGTAATTGCATATAATAAGAGCTTTGAATGTGGCAGAATAAGGGAGCTTGCAGACACCTTTTGCGACCTTAGCGACCATTTACTTAACATAGAAAATAATATCGTTGACTTAATTGAGCCATTTAGAGGCGGACATTACTATAATAAAAATATGGGCGGCTCATTCTCAATTAAGAGCGTGCTTCCTGCACTATTTCCATCTGACCCAACCCTTGATTACCATAATCTAGAGGGCGTTCATAACGGAGGCGAGGCTATGACTATTTTTCCGAAAATCAAGGATATGTCCCCAAGCGAGAGGGAAAAAGCGCGCAGAAGCTTACTTGAATATTGTAAGCTTGACACCTATGCCATGGTTAAGGTGTATGAGAAATTAAAGGAAGTAATATAAGAATATGGAAAACAAGAAATACATAAGCAGCAACGAAAGATTTTATATCAAGCTTGACAGAGCGGAGCTTGATATTGATGACACCATGCTAGATTAGGAGTAAAAGGAGAAAAAATGAATACAGAATATACACCATCTAATCAATTTGAATATGAAGTAATTGATGAAAACAATGTGAAAATTATTTCCTACACAGGGAAAGACAAAACAATAAGGTTTCCAGAAAAAATTGACGGAAGAACCATTTGTGAAATTGCTCCCGTTACGTTTAGAGGTTGCTTGTACGTTAATGAAGTAAAAGATGTAATAATTGATGAAAGCAGTAAGTATTTTACTATGGTTGATGGCGTAGTATATACAAAAAATATGGAAGAATTAATGTTCTGCCCTAAAAATAAGCAATCAATTATTATACCGGACACCGTGAAAATTATAAGAGATTATGCATTTTATAAATGCACGGAGCTTAATCAGGTTGTTCTTCCTAAGACCATTGTATCCATCGGTGAATCTGCATTCAATGGGTGCAGATCTTTGGAAAATTTCAAGGTGCCGCCGCAAGTAACGGAAATTAAATCGCTTACGTTCTGTGAAAGCGGACTTAAGGATATATCGTTGCACAATGAAATAACAAGCTTGGGAAAATACGCTTTTTTGGGTTGCAATAATCTTAAAGCCATAACTATACCAAATTGCGTAAAGGTAATAAGCGAAAGTTTGTTTGACCGTTGTAGTAATCTTGAAAATGTTTTTATACCAAACGAAGTAGAAAAAATCGAAAGAGATGCATTTAGTGACTGTCGCTCTTTAAAAGAAATAAATTTGCCTTCAAGCATTACTTCTATCGGTAGAGGTGCATTTTCAAGCTGCAAATCATTAAAGGAAATTAATATACCATCAGGCGTTACTTCTATTGGAAGTGAAGTATTTAGATGGTGCGATAATTTAACCAAGGTCTATATTTCTGATACTGTAACAAATATCGGCTCTAATATTTTCGGAGAATGCAAAAAATTAAAGAATAGCGGAATTACAGTTGATGAAAATAATCCAAAATTTGTTTTCAAAAAGGGAGATTTTGAAATTAAAGATACCGCCAAGATGACGCTTGAAATACCAAATGGCACAACTATCATTAAATGCGAAAAATATCCTAACAAGGAATTGATTTCAAAAATTGTTATCCCCGAATCTGTTGTAGAAATTCAAGAAAGAGCATTTAGTTGTTTTCCCAATCTTGAAGATGTAATAATCGGTAAGAATGTTAAAATAATAGGCAAAGGTGCATTTGCATACTGTCCTAAACTAAAATCCATTGCTTTACCCGAAGGACTTGAGAAAATAGAAGAACAAACCTTTAGCAGTTGCAAATCATTAAGTAGCGTAGCAATACCGACTACCGTTAAAAATATAGAATTTAGAGCATTTTTCGGTTGCTCGTTAAAAAACATTTCTATTCCAAACTTCGTCGAGTATATAGGAAGAGAAGCATTTGCAGATTCTATATTTACCAAAATATTCTTGCCCGACAGCCTTAATAAAATAGAGAGTAGTGCATTTTCAAATTGTAAATCCCTTAAAAGCATACAGGTCAGCGAAAATAATAAAGTATATAAATCAATAAACGGAAATTTGTATTCTAAGGACGGACAAACTCTTGTAATGTATGCAATCGGTAAAAAGGAAAAATCCTTTATAATACCTGACCATGTAAAGAAAATAGAAAACGAAGCATTCTATGAATGTACCAATTTAGAATCTGTTACTTTAAATGACGGACTTGAAGAAATTGGCAACCATGCATTTGCTTTTTGCGAAAACATTAAAAACAATATGGAAATTCCTGCCACCGTTACGCTTATAGATGTGGGTGCATTTTGGTGTTGCCACGGAATTCCTGCAATATATGTACCAAAAGGCGTAAAAACAGTAAAAGAATTAGTATTTGGCATATATGGGGTAATATACAGTGGATACCGCTCCAAGCCTAAGGGATGGGCGTGGAGTCAATATCGTGAAGAAGATTGTAATTATAACTACTGTGAGATGAAGTGGGGAATAACAAAAGAAGAATTTTATGATATTGTAGGCTCAAACCAATAAGATTTTAGACTGTAAATATCCGATAAATAATTTTACTACCGCCATATGTAATGTGAATAATTGCAAAAATGTCTCAAAAGCAGTACACGCGTTTCTTTACATAACAACGATTTTATGTTAAAATGATTAAAAATTTTCATTAGGAGAACAAGTATGGAAAAGCAAACCTTTAATGGATTTGACAAAAAAATAACTATCCCAAAGGTCGTTAAACGCATTTTGGAAAGCTCCCTTTTAGGACTTGATTTTGCAACGGATATAATCTTGCCCTCAACACTTGAATACTTTACCCCCTATGCCATAATGGAAATAGGAAGGAAAAGAGATAACGAATCAGATAATTATCCAAAAACAAGTATAAATTTACATATTGAAAATAGCGACAATTTTACCGCGATAAACGGCGCTCTTTATACCAAGGATATGAAAACACTCCTCTATATGCCAAACGAAATAAAGGGAGGAATCGTTCCAATTTCCAATGAAACCGAGATAATCGGAGAGGGAAGCTGCTCTTATATTAACGGAGCGTATCCTGATTTTGCAATCAAGGCTACTATTCCTAAGTCGGTAAAGAAAATTTGCAAAAATGCATTCTTCGGTGCGGATATTTGCCTCCTTAAAATTTTATCTGATGTTGAAATTGAAAAGACCGCATTTGCAAATAGCAAAATAAATGGACTGGTTATAAATATGGAAACAGTTCCAAGTGAGGTGTTTACCGATTGCGAGGAAATTTACCGCATAAAATTTTGTGAAGGCGTTAAAAGGATAGAAAAGAATGCATTCAAGCTCGGCACGATAACTAATATCTATATATCCCCAAACACAGAGGTTGATAGGGATTTTATCGATATGAGCGACAAAATGTACATAAAAAAGCACTTCGGTGCTTGTAGTTTCGATGATCTCGATAATCCCGATAGAAACAAAATGACATTAGAGGAAGCAAAAAAGGAATTAACTATTGGTGGAGAAAAGAATTCAAGTGCGCATAACTACGCTATTAAAAACGACATAAGGTTTATTGAGGTGGAAAACGACATCGATAAAATTGACAAATTTTTAAAAGGCTATCATCAAGAAAGTAAATTTGAATTTGCTGAAGAAATCCCATTTTAAGGAGACAGTATGGACTTAAAGGATTTATTTATAATTGAAAACGGAGACCTTATCTCAATTAACGAAGTAGTTAATATACCGAGCGGTATAACTAAATTGGAGAACGGTTGCTTTCGTGGTTGCAATTTTATAAAGGAACTCAATATTCCCGCCACCTGTGTCGATATTGGCCAGTGTGCATTTGAAGAGATTGACTCCGTTTTATTATATAATGTAGACAAGGACAATCCTAAATATACCTCATATGACGGTTGCATTTATTCTAAGGATAAAAAGAAATTTATAAAATATCCAAGGGGAAGAGAGCAAAAAACATTCTACTTTAACGATGAGGTTGAAATTATTGGAAGCTACGCCATGAATGACGCACAGCTTGTAAACGTTTCCATAGGCAAAAACGTTAAAACAATTGAGGCATATTCCTTTGGACACTACGATAGAGGCTCAAAAATAGAAAAAATATATATACCCAAAAACGTTACCGAAATTCAAGATTTCGCCTTTAACCATTACGAAGGCTATGGCAAAATTATAATCGGCGGAGAAAAGGGAAGCGAGGCAGAGAAATTCGCTTTTAAAAATGAAATTTTATTTACTGAGGTAGATGAAAGCAATTTAGATTGGTTTTTCTCTCTTTCCTATAACGAGCATAGTAAAATTATAGAAGAAAAAGCGAAAAACGAAACGGAATTTGTTGTCGATTTTCCCGAAAACGGATATACTGCCACCTTTGATAATGGTACGCTTACGTTGTCTGCAATAAGTAGCGGAGCCACGGTAGAAAGCTTAAAGGAAAAGCTTTCAAAAGATAGAAGAGACAAGATAAAAACCATTATATTAGGCGATGGAATTACACACGTTACAAAGAAAGCATTTCAAGATTATTATTACATTGAAGAGGTTAAAATCGGCAAGGATGTGTGCGTATTTGACGCTGAATGCCTTTTTGGAGACTATAATATTCACAAACTCACAGTAGATAACGAAAATAAACACTTTATAGTTAAAGACGGTATACTTTATTCCTCTGACCTTGAAAAAATAGTCAAATTTCCACCTAAGCAAGAAAAAGAGTATTATGAAATACCAAGTCACGTTAAGACAATCGGCAAATTTGCATTTGCCGATACAAATCGCTTACAATGTATAAAGGTTGGAAATAACGTATCAATGATTGAGGACGGGGCGTTTGCTTGCTTTTTAGACTTGCGCCATATCTATATTGATAAGGATGTTGATATTAAAGATAGTTGGATATTTTTTACCTATGATGAGCTGCGAGATTATATCTGCTTTGGCGGTTTAATTGTAGGCACTAAGCACGGAAGCAAATTTGAAAAGATATTTGCTGATGAGGCCGTTAACTTCTGCCTCCTTGAGGATGACGAAATTGATGACTTTTTAAAAACACCTATAACATTAAAAAGATGGATAGACGAAGACCCATACGAAAAAAGATGTGAGTTTTCCACTATCGGAAGCACTCTTATAAGATATAAGGGCAAAGGGGAGCGCGTAACTATCCCGGATAATGTGACCGTGGTTGGCGAAAGTGCATTCCGCCATGTTGAGCATGTATTCATACCAAAATCAGTTGTTAGTATTGATGAAAATGCATTTTACGGCTGCGAAAAGCTTTATGTTGAGGTTGATAAAGAAAACCCCGTTTACACATCAAGCGAGGGCAAGCTTTATTTCAAAAATGGCGATGAGGTCCCATTAAGACAGCCAAAGGGATGGACAGTCTTGGACACCGAGGAGTTACCATTTTAATATTAAAAGGAGCTTTCATGGAAAATAAGTAACAAAAAATCAGGACGGCTACTGTTTTGATGGTAGCTGTCCCGAGAAAAGTTACTGCACCATGTGTGAAAAAGAGTTTAACGATTAAATAAGCAAGGATGGAGCATTAACCATTGAAAATATAGAAGATGAAGAATGATTTTATTAAGGAGAATGGAATGTCTAAGATTATCGTTGGAGAAAAAGTTGTAAATAAAATCGGAGAGCATGGAGTAATCATTTCATGTGATGATAGCTTTATTCGCGTTGAATTTAAAAATAGAATCGCAAAGCTTCAAATAACTGCATTTGAACAGGAATATTTGAAATATGAAAATGAAAATTTTCAGCAAGATATTAACGAAGAAATTCAAAGAAAAAAGCAAGAGCAGGAGCAAGCGGCAGAAAAAATTCGTCTTGCATCTGAAAATGCAAAGAATTTGCGTGAAGCAATGGAAGCCCAAGCACCGGTAGGAGTCAGATTTAATTCTGTAAGCGTGAGACTTGAGCCATCTCCTGCGACATTTAGCTCAGTTAAAGGAAAGCACAAAAATTTAGTTAAAGAAATATTTGAAGAGTGCGATAATGATATATCCGAGTATTATAGCTTATTTAATCCTAAAATGAAGTATCTTGTTCCTGCGGACTATCGTTTTCGCCCCAGCTTAAGAAGTAGATATTGTGTCGGATTTTTATCAAAGTACAAGGATGTCTATGTTTTAAGAGTTCTTTCAAGAAATGATGTTTATACACCCGGCGTAGTAGGTGGATGTATTGTTACAAGCAGCGACACCACTGAAATCATTCGTATTTTATGTATTGACGGCGAATTTTATTGCTTTTCAAAGCACCTTTCATGCGAAGGTAATAACTATAAAAACTCTAAGCTACATAAAAAATGGCAATCATCAAATTTTGTAGCTTTTGTTCAATTGGACGAAATTATCAAAAGGTGTGATTGTGGCTATATCGATGATTACGTTGAGGAAAAAGACGTCAACTGTTTGCAGTATGCCAAGCTGTTATTTGGTGCTCTTAACAATAATAAAGCTGAAATTGTATTTAAACATAAAATGTTTAAAGCCACATCTGGTATAGACAATATTGTAGAATATTTGGAATCGTTTTCTACAAAGCAAATTGATTTTGCATGTAAGCATAACGCTTTAAATACACTACCGTTCATTAAAAAATACGGACTTTATGAAGCTGATATTCTTTCAAAATTAGAGCACATAGTGATAAGGAAAAAAAGAGATAGTAGTAGCGTATATGATTATTTAATACAAGCCTTTAACCGTTTTAGCTTTGACATTTCCCTTTTAGATAAAAAGCTAATTGGATTTTTGAAAAAAATAGAAACATTTAGAGTGCGGGCGTATTTTGATTATATAATGCTTCTTTGTCGCAATGTAGAAACAACTATTGATGATTTCTTTGACAAGGATTATGAACAAAGGCACTTTGCATTGTTACAGGAGCAATACATATATTATTCAAAGGAAACCAGCGAAAAGTATATTCAGATTGCTAAGGAATTATCGTGGATTGACAGGGAAAAGGATGGATATTTCATCGTTGTTCCTAAGACTATTCCTGAATTTAAGCACGAGGGAGAAGTACAACACAACTGCGTATATACACTTCAGTATTTTAATTATGTTATAAAGCGTCGCTCCATAATTGTGTTTTTGAGAAAAGAAAAGAATACCCCTTTTGTTACCATTGAATTTGATTATGAAAGCTTTGAGATTTTACAAGCATACGGAAAGTATAATAGCAGTATTGATAAAGAACTGAATACGTTTATTGAGGAATTAGCCAAGGAATTACATCAAGAGATGATTTCCCATGAGTGAACACAAATTATTTTCAAATAATTGCACTTTTTCCCATGTCCGCAAGCTACGTAGTTAAGGCAGAAATTGACGAAGCATATGACTCATATGACTTTAAGCTAACTGGCTTCGAAACAGAAGCGCAAAAAGCAGACCGCGTGTCTGCTTTTTTTCTTTGTGTGCAAGTGCAACCTTGATTTTGAAAAAAATTTGTGATACAATTATTAAAACACCTTATTATTAGGAGAGAAAAATGACCAACAAAAGTGAATTAGATAGAGAAATAACTGCAGATGAGGTATTTACCGTATCAAACGGGGTTTTAACCTTTTTTGACGGAGTTACCGATTTTAAGGATAGAAGCTTATTTTATAGCGTGGATTGTAGCTCAATTAAAAAAGTAAATATTCCTGCATCAATGGTTGATATCCGCGTGGATATGTTTGAGGATTTTGAAAACGTAATCGAAATTAACGTGGATGAACAAAATGAGAAATTAACCTCTATTGACGGTGCTTTATATACAAAGGATAGAAAAACTCTTATAAAATATCCCATTGGCAGAGATGAAAAAACAGTTTACCTTAATGACGAAATTGAGGTAATAGAGGACTTTGCAATGGTTTTCGCTCAAAATACTGAAAACGTATGCCTTGGCGATAACGTAAAAAGCATTGGTGTTTGCAGTCTTGGTGACGGAGTCTGCTACACAAAAATATCCCACGTTTACGTGCCTGAGTCAGTAAATGAGATTGGCGTCAGCGCATTTAACTGCTATGATGACTATTATTCAGTAGTAATCGGTGGCAAAAAGGGAAGCTATGCCGAAAAATTCTGTTTAGAAAGAGAAATTCTTTTTGTAGAAGCAAATAAAGACAATTTAGATTGGTTTTTCTCATTATCCTATGATGAGCATAAGAAATTGATGAATGAGAAAATTAGAGAGTCAGAGAGTGTAATTGACACAAGCGAATTTGGATTTACAACAAAATATAATAAATCTACTCTTTATATTTCAGGTCAAGGAAATGATGCTAAAATTGAAGCATTATGCAAAAATATTCCCGCTATTTACCGAGAAAATACAACTAAAATCGTTATTGGCGACGGCATTAAAGAAATTGTCAGTCCTGCATTTTTGAAATTCCGCAACGTAGAAAGCATAGAAATCGGCAAGGACGTATCTTATATTGAAGCAGAATGCTTTTTTTACAATAGCAAATTAAGAGAAATTAAGGTTGACAAGGATAATAAATACTATACAAGCGTTGATAATATTATCTATTCAAAGGATTTAAAAACACTTGTAAAATATCCTATGGATAAGAATGACGCGTTTTTTGAAATACCGTCTCACGTTAAAAAAATAGGGGAATACAGCTTTCAATGCTGTCAAAATTTACAAGCGGTTATGGTGGGTAGTAGCGTTACTACCTTAGAGCAGGAGGCGTTTGCAGGCTGTCATAGCTTGCGCCATATTTACGTGTCAAGTAGCGTAACCGAGATTGAAAGCATAGATTTATTTACAGCCTACGGCGAAGCTCAAACGTATTTTTGTAATAGCGGCTTAGTTATAGGTGGTAAAAAGGATAGCGCCATTGATAAAGCATTCCGCACAACTGAGGTTGTATTTTGCCATATAGAGGATGATGAAATAGAGGACTTTTTATCCTGCCCTATAACTTGGGAGACTTATCCGTTTAAAGGCATAGAAAAGCAAGACCCGTATATAAAAAGAAGCGCTTACGTAATAGAGGGGGACACCCTTATAAGATATAAGGGATACGAGGACAAAATCGAAATCCCTGCGGTAGTTAAGTATATAGCGGACAATGCTTTTAAAAATAGCAGCTACGCTAAGGAATTAGTAGTAAGCGAGGGCATAATGTCTGCCGGCGAAAAAGCATTTTCATGTATGTCAAATATAAAAAGGGTAACGCTTCCAAGCACTATTGAAAGCTTAGGCGATAACGCATTTGAATTTTGCTATGGGCTTAAAGAAATAAATATTCCAAAGAGTCTTACTAAAATAGGCAAAAACGCATTTTCCCAAAGCACGCAGGTACGCTTTACGGTAGATGAAAGCAACCCCAATTATATGGAAAAAGACGGCCACCTTTGCACCAAGGACGGCAAAATTATAAGCCATCTAAAAACAGAATACGACGACCTACCATTTTAAAAAACGGAGAAAAATATGGAATTGCCATGGAAAATAAAGGGCATTGTTTTAACCGCGCCGCTAACAAGTGAGGTTAATGATGTTGCCAAATTTATAAGAGAATATTTGGCTAAAAAAGGATTTAATATGGTGGTTTTACAGACACGTTACCGCTATAAATTCAAATCCCACCCGGAAATCAGAGGCTACGATCCACTGTCCTATGAGGATGTGAAAATCCTGCTTGACGCTTGTAAGGAAAGCGGAATAAAGTTAGTTCCAAAAATGAACCTTATCGCACATCAATCTGGCGTACATAATAACCCAACCGATGGTATTATCCACGGTCATAATAACGTATCAAGAGATATAAGAGACGGTCTTTTAGAAGCATACCCGCAGTTTGATGAGGAAAAGGAAAAGGACGAAATTTATTACACAAGAAATATTTGCTTAAGTAACGATGAGGTAAAGCCTATAATTTTTGACTTAATTGATGAGCTTATGGAGGTATTTGAAAGCGATTCTATCCACATAGGATGTGATGAAGCATTTGGCGTAGGACTTTGCGAAAAATGCTCTAAAATTCCAAAGCCAACACTAATTGCCAGTTGGGTCAACGCAATAAACGACCACGTTAAATCTAAAAACGGTCAGATTTATATGTGGGGCGACAGACTTTTGTCGGTAGATGAAACAGGATATAACGAATGGGAAGCATCAAATAACGGTACGGAGAAAGCAAGAGAGCTTTTATCTAAGGACGTAATAATTTGCGACTGGCATTATAACATGCAGGAAAAATATCCATCCGTTGATATTTTAGCGCGTGAGGGCTTTAAAATGATGGTGTCCCCATGGCGCGACAAAGAAGGCGCGGAAGCATTTTTGAATTATGCAAAAAACCACGATTACGGACACATCAAGGGACTTTTAACAACCACTTGGTGCGGCTCGGGCGACCTCGCTAAGCGTATTTTATACGGCGAGGACGGCAAATGGGAGCATACAAACCAAATTGCCGCTACCTTAGATGAGTTATATAGTTGATTTTTTGAAATTAAAATGTTACAATAGTTAAAACAATTTTTGGAGTATAACAATGAATTATATAGAAGAAAAGCAAGAAATTCCGCAAATTGCGGATGTTGATGTATTAGTATGCGGAGCAGGACCTGCGGGTCTTGGCGCATCAATAAGAGCTGCAAGACTTGGCATGAGTGTCATGGTTGTTGAAATGATGGGCTGCCTTGGCGGTATTGCCACAGCGGGCATGATGTCCCATTGGGGCGGACGCTCATCAAGTAAAATTATGCAAGAAATTTGGGATTTAACCTACGAAAAGGCTCAAAGCGTAGGCTGGGACGAAAATAGCGGATGCGGTAAGAATGCAATCTATCACGAGGTGCAAAAAATCGCACTTGAGGAAATGATGCAAAAGGAAAATATTAAAGTCCTTTACTATACCCATGTATGCAAATCAGTAGTTGAAAATGGCGAGATTGTAGGCGTTATTGTTGAAAATAAAAGTGGCAGAGGTTTTATCAAAGCCAAAAGAGTAGTAGATGCCACAGGAGACGGCGACGTTGCCGCTTCAGCAGGCGTGCCATACATTAAGGGCAGAGAAACTGACGGTAGAATGCAGCCCTGCACAATTATGTTTAATGTGGGCGGAGTTGATACAGAAAGAGCCGTATTCCCACCATCCTTTGAAACTAAGGTTGAAACTGAAAAGGGCGAGCTTCAAGCACTTGCCAAGGAGCTTTTACCATTCCCCGCAGGACATGTGCTTTTATATAGACAGCCAATGCCAGGCACAGTTTGTTGTAATATGACAAACGCTATTGAAATTGATGGCACAAATGCAGAGAGCGTAACTAAGGGCGTGTTTGATTGCCACTCTCAAATTATTCCTATTATAAAATTCCTAAAAGAGTATGCGCCGGGATATGAAAATTGTTGGCTTATGAGCTCAGCTCAGCTTATCGGTATAAGAGAAACACGCCATTTTGAAGGCTTAGAAGCACTTTCCAAGGATGATATTTTAGAGGCGAAATATTACGATAATTGGGTAGTGAGAAGAGGCTGGTTTAATTTTGACGTTCACAACCTGACAGGGGCAAGCCTTGATAAAACAGGCGCTCAAAAGCACTTCAAGCAAAAGAATGATTACACAATCCCATACGGCTGCTTACTTCCAAAAAATGTTGAGGGGCTTTTACTCTCAGGCAGAAATATAAGCGGCAGCCACTTAGCCCACTCTAATTTTAGAATTATGTCAGTTTGCATAGCTCTTGGCGAGGCAGCAGGCACAGCGGCAGCACTTTCGATTATTGATAACGTAAAGCTCCGCGATGTTGATGTAAGCAAAATTCAACAAATCGTTGGCGAATAAAAAAGATACTTGACCGATTTAAAAATATGTAATATAATATAGTTGTATAAAATTTTATAAGGAGTGAGAAAATGAAAAAAAGATTATTTTTAACATTTGTTATGATATTTGTTTTTGCTTTAACGCTTGCGTTTGCAGTATCAGCAGATACGGTACATAACGAAAACACGGTTGATTATAGCGCAACCGTAACACTTGATGACGGAACAGTTCTTCCGTTATTTGATGAAAACAAGGAAGCTCTTATCTGGTACATTAGTGGAAAAGAGAATGGAAAGAACACTTACAGCTCAATTCGTTCAGATAGCCCGGATGTAAAATGGACAGCGGAAAGCTATGATGAGGTGAAGAAATGGAGCATTACCGATGTTAATATAAAAAACACCGTAGTAATCAACTTGATGGATGATGATGTTATCAGAAATACAGGAAATGAAAAATATGTAGGTCTTCCTGTGGATAAATTCAAGGAATTATTCCAATACAATACTAATCTCGAATATTGCTACCTTCGACTTGATACAAGAGCTATTAATGGCTCTGCCTTCAAAGCATGTTCTAAATTAAAGTACATAAACTTGGAGGATTTGACTAATCTTCAAAAAATGTCTCTTGGCGATCATTTTTCAGGATGCACAAGCTTATTTGACGGACAAATTCTTGACCTTTCAAAAACTAAATTAACAGAATTTGAATATGAAAATACTTTTAAGGGTGTTCCTCTAAAGGGCGTAAAATTACCGGAAACAATGACTAAAATCGGTAGAGGAAGCACATTCCTTAATTGCACAAAGCTTGAATTTATTTCAATAGGTAGTAAAACAAAAATCGGTAGTGGCGCATTTAGTGGCTGCACATCATTTAAAGCAATTTATTACGTTGGTACGTTAGAACAGTTAAATGAAACAACTCTTGCAGATTTGCTTGATGGCGAAGCGGTAAAATCATATGCAGAATATAAGACACTTGCTGACAAGAGCGGTCAATATATAGTATATGATTACAGCTACTGTGAAGCGTTCAAAAATGGCGCTCACGGCGAAACAACAGCAGTAAATGCTTGCGTTGGCACATGTAATATATGTAATGAGGCTGTTGTAAATCATACAGAAATCAAAAATCTCTCAGTATCTATTGCATATGCAAGCTACGATGCAGAAGGCGTAAAGACGACAGCCTGCAAGAATACAGGCTGCGGATATTGCATAGATGAAGCTACACCTGCTCTCTTAGTTTGCCAAGGATATTCAACACCTGAAAACGGCAGAATGGCGATCGTTATCGGCTTTATAGTAAATCATGACGCTATTAAGGAATACAAAAAGATAACAGGCAAAGGATTTGCGTACGGCGCATTTGCAACCTCGCAGTCCAATATTGGAAACAATGACATATTTAATAGCGACGGTACAACACCAAGCGGCGTTGTAAATGCTGAAATTACAGGCAATGAATATTATTCATTTGAGCTTGTAATAACAGGCTTCAATGATGAAAATAAGAACGTTAAAATTGCTATGGGCGCTTATGCCAAGGTAACAGACGGCGAAAAAACAACCTACTCATATATGCAAGACTTCGAGCCAAATGAGGGTGAAAAATACTTCTTTATTTCATATAGCGACGTAATCTAATAAAAACAAAACACATCTTGCACCGCAAGATGTGTTTTTTGTTTTATAGTCCTCTTTTTTTCTTGTAGTCCTTAATAATTTCCTTTGATACCCAATCTACAAGCCTCCCTTGTGTAAAGGGAGGGGGACCATCTAAGATGGTGGAAGGATTGTTTTTAAGGTTAAAGACCGCGCTTTTCTTTGTAATCTTTTATAATTTCACGGGATACCCAATCGTTTGTGGCGGGGTTATAGTGTAGCATATCCCCGAGGAAAAGGGAGTAGCCGCTTTCGGGATTGTAGTGAGGGGCGTTTAATGTGTCGAGCATTGAAACGCTTGGAAGTTCGTTACAAAGGTCGGAGTAAACTTCGTTTATAAAGTTCATACTTGGAATGTGTTTACCGTCTTCAAGACCTCTTAAAATGAATTCAAAGTTAAGCTTGTGCATAATAACAGGGAAGTCGTAGCCAAGAGCATTACGCCAACCGTCTATCATTCTTTTGTATAGATTTTTTAGTCTGTCTTCGTTTCTTAAATTGTTAATGTGTTGCCAAAACTCTTGCTCACCGCCACGCCAATGAAGTCCTACAAAATCAGGTTCAATTTGACAATCGTCAAGGTGCTTGCGAAGTAATTTAAGAATATGTATCGATAATGGGTACATGGAAATATTAACGTCCGATAGCTTTCCGGGGATAAGCTTTTTCTCTCTTGTAGGCGACCACATTCCGAATACACCCTGACCGCCTATGGAAATTTGAATTACATATAAATCAGGCAAATTCGCACCGTTATCAATTTCCTTTTGCCAATTCTTTGCAAGACAGTTTGCAACGGAATATGTGTTGTCTTGATTTTCCGCAAGATTCATTCCGTAGCTTGTATATCTTGAAAATTTAAGTCTTTCTGTATCAAATGATTGATTTGGCTCTCTGTTTAAGCCCCAAACGTTTTGAAGCGGCTCTTTTATAATGTCCTCTTCTCTCATGCATGAGCCATGTCCTGTGGCGTTGGATTGTCCAAATAACATAAATATAGCAGCTTTACTCATAGGTTTCTCCCTTTGGTCGAAACAGCCGTCAGCGGTTAGCTGTCAGCCGTCAGCGAAATTTGCTTATCGCATATTATCGACCTGTTTTGTTTTTTGTTGTATTATCTTTATTATATAGTTTGTAAAAAATTGTTTATGTAGCCTGCTAACCGCTAAATGCTAACAGCTAACGGCTAAGATTAAAAAAATAACTCTTTATTTTTTTAATCTTAACATGTTCCAGCTATGCTTTTTAAGTGTGATTTTGTCAGTAATTTCACGGTTAGTTGGCTTTACGTTTTCGCAGTCCTTGGTGTTCTTTTCGTCAAGATTGTCGCTATAAAGCTCGGTATGTTCTTTAAGAGTATAATTTTCAAATCCGCTCATTTCAATATCAAGCTCCATATCGCTATCAAGTGAACGGTTAGCGCAGAAAACGATAATTTCATCGTTATCTGTGTGAATAACTGAGGAATAAAGATAAGGAACATCCCATCCCTCATTTGATTTATATGTAGGACAGTCAATATCACATTTTAATGTAGAGCCGTTACCAAGAAGGGAAGCGTACATATATGGATAATAAATAGTTTGCTTCCATGCTTTACCGTTATTTTCTGTCATAATAGGTGCTATAACATTGATAAGCTGAGCAAGACAACCGATTTTAACTCTGTCGCAGTTATTTTGTAATGACATAAGCATACAGCCAACTAAAAGCGCGTCTTCAAAATTATAATGCTCCTCAAGTAGGTGTGGGGCTTCTTCCCATCTTTCTCTTGTCTTTTCCTCATCCTTGGTGCGATACCAAACGTTCCACTCATCAAAGGAAAGATTGATTGTTTTGTCGCTATTCTTTTTCGCTTTTACCTCATCGCAAATATCGGCTGTGGTCTTAATGAAGCGGTCCATAGCCTCGGCTCTTGCAAGGTAATTTGGAGTATTTTTGTCATTATTACCATAGTAGCAATGAAGTGAAATGTAGTCAATATAATCATATGTGTGGTCAAGAACAGTACGCTCCCATGTGCCAAAGGTTGGCATACCAGCATCGGAGCTACCACAGGCTACAAGCTCAATAGATGGGTCAACCCACTTTAAAACCTTGGCTGTTTCAGTAGCCACCCTTGCATATTCCTCAGCAGTTTTATGGCAAATTTGCCACCAGCCGTCCATTTCATTGCCAAGACACCAAAGCTTAATGTTAAATGGCTCCTCAAATCCGTTTTGTCTGCGTAAATTTGCATAATATGTATCAGTTGTAGAGTTACAGTATTCAATGCAGTTTCTTGCTTCATCAGGACCGCGTGTGCCAAGGTTTACTGCCATCATAACCTCAGTTCCTGCGCGCTTTGCCCACTCTTGAAATTCGTCAATGCCCACCTGGTTAGATTCAACTGTAAACCAAGCAAGGTCTAATTTTTTAGGGCGCTTAGACTTATCGCCAATACCATCCTCCCAATTATATCCCGAAACAAAGTTTCCACCGGGGTATCTTACAATAGGAACATTAAGCTCCTTAGTAAGCTCAATAACATCCCCACGGAAGCCCATATCGTCAGCAGTTTCATGCGTAGGCTCGTAAATTCCGTTATAAACGGCGCGACCTAAATGCTCAATAAACGAGCCGTATATTCTTCTGTCAATTTTATCTATTACTTTATTTTTATCAAATGAAATTTTTGCTTTCATAATGTACCTCGCCATATAATGTTAAAATCATTATACCACACTTTATTTTAAAATAAAATAGTAATGTAAAAATTTATACTGTTGCAATTATAGAGAAAATAGTGTAAAATATAAGCAATTAAAGAAAAGGAAGAAAAGAATGTACTATAAGCACAATTTAAGCTACAACTATCCCGAAAAATGCGATGAGCATATGATTACAGTTAAGCACCTTCGCGATACTCACTTTGACGAAAATTACGATTATCTTGAAAAGGGCTTATGGCGTGCCATTAAGAAAGGCGTATTTTGGGCTCTTATGAGCACAATCGGCTTTTTACTTTGCAAAATCCGACACGGAATTAGAGTAAGAGGCAAAAAGAACATAAGAAAAAATAAAAAGCTCTTTAAAAACGGAGCTATCACAATTTCAAACCATGTATTTATGTGGGACTTCTTAGGCGTATCAATGGCGATTTTCCCACACCTTACAGTTTTCCCTGCCTGGAAAACTAACTTTGAAGGACCAAACGGACCTCTTATCCGTTGGGCAGGGGGTATGCCTATCCCTACCGATAGCGTAATGGCTATGAAGAAGTTTAACCAAGGCATAAAAGAGGTGCTTGAAAGCAAAAGATGGCTTCACTTTTTCCCTGAAGCGTCAATGTGGTTTTACTATCCCGACATAAGACCTCTTAAAAAGTCAGTTTTTCGCCTAAGCGTTCAATCTGGACGTCCAATTATCCCAATGGCGTATTCATTCCGTCCAAGAAAGGGAATTGCAAAATGGTTCGGTAAATCTCCACTTGCAACGCTTACAATAGGCGAGCCGCTTATTCCCAACACATCATTACCAAAGCATGAGGCGATTGATGCTCTCCATAAGAAAGCGTACCATGTCCTTCAAGGACTTGCAGGTATCACTCCCGATATGGAAAACTACCGCGTCAGCCAAGATGAGGCAAGCTACATAAAAACTATGTAAAAATAAAGGACTAACAGCAGTTAGTCCTTTATTTTTATATTGTTTTTTCTCTAAGGGAATTTCTTTCTCTTTTCATTGTTTGAATAAACAAAGCTATATAGATTACCAAAGCGCAGAATGCACTAACACCGTATGCAAGATAGAGTGTGCCAATTGTTCTGCCTACCAAGTCCCAAATGGCAGTTACCCAAAGAGTACGAACACCAAAGCCGCAAATAAATCCAACCACCATAGTACAGTTAGGGCGCTTTAATGCTCTTAGGCTAAATGAAAATACTTCCATAAGGCTCGTTATAAAGTGAGTAAAGCAAACGGTAATAAGCTGCTCCTTGCCGATAGCGATAATTAGCGCGTTATCGGTCATAATACCTAAAAGATTTTCGGAGAAAATTACAACCAAAGAGCCAATAGATAGGCTGGCAACCGTTGCATAAGCGGCGCTTATAAGAATAGTTTTCTTAATTCGCTTAAAAAGTCCTGCGCCGTAGCATTGACCTACCATTGACATACATGCAATGGCGATTGACATACCCACATTATATACAATAGCATCAAATTGACCTGCAAACGCTCCTGCGGACATGGCTTCCTCGCTGATGGAGTTTAGACCTGCCGACACGAATAAATTTGCTATGTAGTAGGAAAGACTACAAAGGCATGCAGGCACGCCGATTTTGACAATCTCCTTGAATTCGCCACCGAAAATGCGAAGGTTTTTAAATTCAATTTTGCAGTAGCCTTTATTTTTAAATAGAGCAATTAAAGCCAAAATTAAAGCCACAAGGTTAGATAAAAATGTAGCAAGCGCAACGCCCTCAACGGTTAAATTGCATACTGCAACAAAGAAAATGTTAAGACCGATATTAAATACACCGGAAACTAGCATATAAATCATGGGGCGTAGGCTATCGCCCACAGAGCGCAAAACAGCCGCCACGAAATTGTAAAGCATAATTACAGGCATGCCTAAAAAGTAAATTTGCATGTACTTTACAGCCAAGTCTAATACGGACTCTTGACATTTCATTAAAATGAGAATATCTCTTGCAAATATTTCAGCAATTATCAGCATTATAAAGCCTGATAAAAAACCGATAACAAGAGCAGTACCCGTTGCTTTTCTGCTTCTTGCTTCATCCCTTGCGCCCACATGCTTTGCAATTAAAATATTTGCGCCTGTGGCAAATGATGCAAAAAGAGAAACAAGTAGGGATATAATAGGACCGCACGCACCAACGGCGGCAACGGCAGATTCATCTACCATAATTCCAAGGACCGTTACATCAGCCGCGTGGAACAAAAGCTGTACCACGTTTGTTAGAATTAATGGCACGGAATATATAAATAGCGTTTTAAAAATTTTTCCCTGAGTTAAGTTCATTGTGTATTATAAATACCTTTCCATATACGGAATAAGTCTTTCAAAGTCCTCTTTTGAGATATATTGCTTATATTTTTCTACGTACTTTCTAAGAGCTTCCTTGTTAATTCCCTTTGGAGCTTTTGCAACACGCCGTTCATAGTTTCTATATAGAATATTTTCCTTTGCTTCGCCTTGCAAATTAAGCCCTGTTAAAATACTGTCGTCAAACGCCATGTTTTTATGGTCGGTTGCGATAAATTCGTATAGAATATTTAGACACCATGAATGGCATTTTGTAGCCCAAGGAAACGTGCCGTCTGTACCTAATAAAATTCTGTCCGAATATTTATTGAAGAAATCCACGTAATAGTCGTGATTTTTTTCAAAGGAATGGTACATTTCACATCCCGGGGTTATATCCACACACACGTTAGGGTATTTTTCAAAAATTTCAACAAGATTTTCGGGAGCGTCCCCACAGAAAAAGAAGTGGGCAAGTGTTACTTTAATATTTGGATGATTTTTTAAAATTTCCATAGCCTGCTCATAGGTTTTATCAAAGGTTAAATACGTTCCGTCGCCGTAAAACCAGCCCTTGTCAATAAACTCCTGTGAGGTTTTGTCTCTGTCCCAGCAATCGTGTGGGTCGTTTATATGGAAAACGATATGTGTGCCGTCCTTTTCCATTTCACTGTAAAGGCGGTCAAATGCAGGATGGTTAAGATTATTGCCAAGTGGCTTTAAGCAAATAGGCTTACCCTCAATTAGCTTAATTCCGTCAAAGCCAATTTCCATAAGCTCACGGTATTGTGTAACTAAATCCATACCGTTTGGCATGTTTTCCGTCATAGGATAAATAATATGCTCAAAACCGCCGTGAGCGAATGCGTTTTCGTTTGCCAGCTTATATAGAGCAAGCATTATATTGTTACACACGTTTGATTGAGCGGTAGGCACAGAGCAAATATTGATTGCTCTTGCATCGGTTATCTCCGTATATTTGTCAAAGCATTTTGTAAAATCGGAAAATTCCTCATTTTCCCACGCTTCAAGGTGCATATGTGTGTCAATTATTTTTTCATTTATTTTGTTATATTCTAACATGGTAAAAAACTCCGTTTTTAGATAGGGTGCTAACCGCTAAGCTTTACGCTTCCAAAATTAACTTTTCAATTCTTCTTGCGCTATTTGCAAGCTCCTTCATTCCCTCAAAAACGTTATCCTTGTTGTAAGCGTTTAAGTAAGTGTCTGCTTCAAGAGTTAATACGCCTTGATAATTAATGTCCTTAAGCGCCTTTGCAACCTCATTAAAGTCAATCTTTAATGAAAACGGAATTTGATGGTTGTCGCCGATTTTATCGGTATCGTGAATATGTAACGCTTGAAGTCTGTCCCCTAGCTCTCTTATCATGTACGCCGCACCGTCGCCTGCACATTCCATTTCAGCATGACCGATGTCAAGGCACGCTACTAAATATGGGTCGTTTACAATATCAATATGCTTCTTAAAGTCCTCGGCAAGTGAGCAAGCGGCAGGACAGCCTCTTGGAGCATTAGCTTTCCAGTTCCACATATTTTCAGTGGCGATTTTTACGTTATGCTCCTTGGCAAAAGGTAAAAGCTCATTAAAAATCTCAGCGTTTTGCTCAGCGGTAAAATTGTTATCAGGGTGAACGATACAGATTTTGCCCCCTGCAATAGCAGTACATTCAATGGCGCGTCTAATGTTATCTAAGCCAACGGCTCTTGTTGGGAACGGAGCGTGGGATTGATTACACTCAATGCCGCAGTCGTCAGCCACCTTCTTTAATTTCTTTGCAAAATTGATATAATCGGGCTTTGAAAGAGGGTGGTTGGTTTCCTTTAATTGATAGGTTGACCAATCAATTCTTGCCATTTCAAACATTGAAAAGTCCCAGCAGTCAAAGCCTGCCTTAGCTAAAAGCTCAATGGCTTTTTCCTCGCCAACATGTCTTGCGGATGAATAAATTTCAGTAGATATTTTCACGACAGTTACCTCGCAAATTAAATTTATCTAAGTATAGCACAAAAAAATCTAAAATTAAAGTAGTTATTCAATATTCCTATTGAATATTTTTGCATGCGATGCTATAATTATTTTAAACGTCAGCGAGAGGGGGGACATCATGATTTTTTATATTTTAGGATGCACTGTATTAGTTACTTTTATTGCATGCGTAATACATTATTTTGTTACTGGCAGTAATTTATATAACTTTTTTACAGAAAACGGCGGATGGCTGACAATAGCGTTTTGTGCAAACTTAGGCTTAGGCATTATAGGCTGTATTTATTTATCGTTTTGGTTTTCCTTCTTAATGATGTTAACTATTGGCGCAATACTTATTTGCGGCATATATATGTATAATGAAAATTGTGCTGACAGCTTGCGTGAATATTTAATTGACGATTACGGCTGGGTAATGGTTCTTCTTATTTCGGCTATCGGCTTAACCTTAATAGGCTGTATTTATTGGAGCGTAGGATGGTCGCTTCTTATAGGCTTGACTATAATTTTGTCTATCTCATCTGTTTGTCTGTTTTCCTATGAGGTGTCGTTTAATGACCTAAAGGAGTTGATGATTGATAACAATCTGTTTGTTTTCCCGCTCTTTTTCGTAACGCTTGCGCTAACTATTGCTAGCGCTGTGCTTTTTAGCACGGGACGTTCATTAATTATTGGAATCACGCTTTTGATTATGATAATCGCATCAACGATACATTACACGTCCTTATCATGCTCGTCGCTTAAAAATTATTTTATTGACCATTTTGGCTGGATAACTGATTTATTTGTTTTCATAATCGGCGCTACCGTATATGGCGCCGTTTACGGAAACACAGGACGTTCATTATATTGGGGAATCGGCTTAACGTTATTGATGATAGCTCTCGCGGTTCACTATTCATCATGCGATTGCAATAGCTGCGAGAACTTTTTCATAAAAAGAAAGGGCTGGCTAACCGTAAGCGTAATAGCTATCCTTGAATTTGCATTATACGGCTTTATTTTCTGGTCTCCTGCAAAAACGTTTATTGTTATTACAACGTTTGTTGGAATGGTTGTAGGCGCAATAATTCATTGGAACGCAACAAAATCCCTGAACGTTGAAGAATTTTTCTATGTAAACAACGGATTTTTAACGCTCTTAATAATAGGCACAGTGGGATACGGAATTTTCGCATTTGCATATTACAGTATCTTAAGAGCAATAATTGCAGTGCTTGCAATAGCTTCAAGTATAGTTTGTACAGCCGTGTACAAAAAAAGAGAAAACGAACCGCATTTTGCAATGTTTTTTGCAAATAAATACGGCGCAGCTATATTTACAGCGCCGCTTATTGTGGGCGGTGGGCTGATTTGGATTATATATTCAAAGAGCGCTTTCTTTATGATATTTACCGCCATTTGCGCTATATCATATTTGGGTTGCTTGCTAAGATTAAGGTTTGGACGTCCCTATATTCAAACTACAGGACGTATAACCGACTCAAATAATGGCAACGATCCTGTTATAATTGATATAACGGAAACAGGCGAGTTGGTATATAGAAGAAGATAAAAAAATATTGAAAGAGGATAAAATGAAAATTACAGGCGCAATTTTTGATATGGACGGCACACTTATGGACTCAATGGACTATTGGGCTATTGTGCCAAGTGAATATTTAGATTTAAAGGGAATCGAGAAAAAGAAGGACACAAACCGCCTCTTTACCGATATGGGAATGAAATGGTGGTATGAGTATCAAGAAATTCCATATCCCTTTGAAGAAGTATCAAGCGATATATATATGCTTATGCAAAAGTATTACGATAAGGATATTAAATTAAAGGACGGCGTTTACGATATGCTCACGCGCTTAAAAAACGCAGGAGTTAAAATGGTCCTTGCCACCGCAACCGACAGAGAGGTGGTTGAAAAGATACTTAAAAGACTTAATATTGATAAATTTTTCTCAGCCATCTTTACCTCTAAAGAGGTAGGCAAGGGCAAGAGATTTCCGTTGATTTTTGAAAAGGCACTTGAATTTTTAGGCACAGACAAGAAAACAACCTACGTTTTTGAGGACGCCATCCACGCTATGCAAACATGCCATGCAAACGGATTTAAAATCGTAGGCGTTTATGACAAAAATGTATGGGAGAGCGAGGAAAGCATTAAATCTCTTTGCAATTATTATCTTGACAGAAACTCCAAATATCAATTTGATGTGCAGTAAATTAACGCTTGCTAACCTGAGTTGACAAAAAAACAAACGGTGGAGCTTGAATTAAATATTAAAAAATATTATTGTAATTATCCACACAGGTACGGCTAAAAATACACTTGCTAACCTACGGTTGACAAAAGCAACCGTAGGTTTCTTGCTATTTTTGCGGTTTTGTGATATAATGAAAATGCAAAAATCCCACAAGGAGAGAAAAATGAAATTATCTGAGAAAATAGCCGAGCTAAGAAAAGAAAGAGGCTGGAGCCAAGAGCAGCTTGCGGTTAAGCTTGAGGTTTCCCGTCAAGCGGTTTATAAATGGGAAGCGGATATAAATCAGCCTGACCTTGACAAGCTTAAAAAAATAGCGCGCCTTTTTGACGTTTCCTATAACGTGCTTATGGATGACGATTTAGAGCTTCCCTCTATAAATCAAATAGTAGAGGTAGAGCCCAAGACAGAGGAAAACGAGGAAGAGCCTCATGTTGAAATCTTAGAAAATGTAACAAAGGACGAAAATTCAAAAACGGTACATAACGAAGTGGCTGTGCAAATAAACTGCACAAAGGAAAATCCAAAGCCTGCAAATAAAAAGCTTGTTATTTCCCTTTGCGTTTTTGCCGCAATTATCGTTGTTTGCTTGTGTGCATTAAGCTACATTATTTTTGGAATAGTTCTTCAAAAGGATAGCTATTTAGTTAAATTTGATACTCAAAGCCAAATGGTTATGTCCGACCTAGTAATAAAGGACGGAAAAACCTTAAATAACGTAACAACACCTATTAAGGACGGCTATACCTTTGACGGCTGGTATATAGGCGACAAAAAGTGGGATTTTGATAAGGATAAGGTAAAAGGTAATATTACCCTTACTGCCAAATGGATTGCCAACGAAAATAAAATTACTTACATAAATTATGAAACAGGCGAAAAACACGAAACAAGCGCAAAAACCGATGAAACGGTAGTTCTTGACTCAAACACCTTCAAAAAGGAAGGCTACACGTTTGGCGGCTGGGCTACCTCTCCAAACGGAGAAAAGCAGTACTCCAACTGCGACACGTTTAAAATGGGTACAGAGCCTGTAACGCTGTATGCTGTATGGGTGCTTGATGAATTTACCCTTACATTAAATCTGGGAAATGGCGTAATTAGCGATACATATCCCCAAAAATTCACATCTAATGATACAATTACATTACCAATACCTGAGCTGGAATATTATACCTTTGACGGCTGGTATGATGAAAATAATGTGAAATATGATACCGTTCCTAAGGGAACTGTAACAAATTTAACGCTAAGCGCTAAATATTCCCCTATTAAGTATAAGATTACCTACGTATTAAACGGCGGTGCAAACCATACAAGCAATCCGACTGAGTATATGGTAGGCAACGAAATTGTTCTTTTAGCTCCAACCAAGGACAACATTGATTTTGACGGCTGGTATTACGATGAGAACTTCTTATTTGAGTTCGATTCGGAAATGTCATTGGAATTTGGCGAGGATTTAACTCTTTATGCAAGATGGGATGAAAGCTACTTTGAGTTTACAGAGCTTGGGGACGGCTTCATGCTCACTAAGTATGAGGGTACTAGCAAAATAGTAGTTATCCCTGACACCTACTTATACGGCGACGTGGTTGGAATTTCCGCGAACACATTTGAGGGTTGCATTCACGTTGAGGAAATCGTTATTCCTTCAACTGTGCATACTATTGAATTGCCTGCATTTGCAGATTGTATTTCACTTACAACAATTACGGTAGATAAGTATAATTCTGAATATTCTTCTATTGATGGCGTTTTATTTAATAAATCAGGCACATGGCTTTATAGATATCCTGCCGGCAGACAGGATACGGTTTACGTTGCGCCAAATAGCGTTGATGTTATAGGCGATTATGCTTTTGCTTACTCAATTTACCTTGAAGAGGTATATTTGCCAAATGACCCAACTCTTACCTACGGTGTAGGCAAGGTTTGTCAAAGCGCGTTTGAGGGCTGCATAAGCCTTACAACCGTTGAGCTTGGCTATATTGCAAATTATTTTGAAGCAGGCTGCTTCTCTAACTGCTGGTCCTTAGAGAGCATCGAATTTAAAGCAGAAACGGTGTGGGGCATTGAGGCAAGAGCATTTGAGGGCTGTCTATTGCTTAAAGACGTAATATTTAGCTGCTCCTCTGTAAAGGAAATCGGCACAAACGTATTTACAGGCTGCGTATCACTTACCACTCTTGACTTATCGGTGGTTGAAAAAATAGGCGCTGAAGCATTTTCAGAGTCAGGCATTACGGAGCTTTATATTCCGTTAAGCGTAAGCTATGTTGGCAACCAAATATTTGTTAATTGCTTATACGATGAAATTATCGTTTATTGCGAAGCAGCCTCAAAGCCTTCCGATTGGGCATATAACTGGTCATACGGCTCATATCAGGTAATATGGGGAGCGGACAACGGCGATGATGATAACGACACGCAAGATGAGGCTGAGTTTACCTATGGCTTAATCGGCAATAAAGCCGTTATTACAGGCTGTATCGGCACAGGCGTTGTAACCGTGCCTTATATCATAGAAGGATATACCGTAACGGGAATAGAGCCTTATGCTTTTTCGGGTAATGAGAATATTACGGAAATAATCATTCCGTCAAGCGTAACGTCTATTGATGTAACCGCCTTTGAAAATTGTCCTGGACTTGAAAAAATAACCTACGCAAATTCCGGCGCATATACGGAAATTCGCTCCGCGGACGGCGTATTATTCGGCGATTACGGCAGAGCGATAATTAAATACCCCGAGGGCAAAAAGGACAGGGAATACGTTGTTCCAACAAATGTTGACATTATAAGAAGATTTGCATTTAAAAACAACACCCACTTAACAAAAATAACTTTACCAAGCGACGTTGATGGCGACAACTACGTTGGCAAAATAGAGCAGGGCGGATTTGAGGGCTGTACGTCCCTTCAATACGTTGAAGGCTGTGCGGTTGGCTACTTCGATAAGGAAGCGTTTAAAAACTGTATTTCCTTAAAGGAATTAACCTGCCATAATGTAATTTCCTTCATAATGAATCAGGTGTTTGTAAACTGTGTTTCCCTTGAAAGCGTTACCTTTAAAAAGGACGTTGGTATAATTAACTGGCAATCCTTTGGATATTGCACCAACCTGGAAAGCGTAGCATTTTCAGGCAAAGTTGAAACCTTTGGCTGGGGATGCTTTGAGGGATGCTCATCACTTAAGGGAATAATCATTCCCGAGGGCGCGACAGTTATCGGCGGAGAAGCGTTTAAGGGCTGTTCAAGCCTTGAAAGCGTAGTTATATCATCAACAGTAACTAAAATTGAAAAGAACGCGTTTTTAGATGCAGGGCTTGAAGAAATCTTTATTCCGTTAATCGTTACCACCATTGATGAATTTGCATTTATGGGTGCAAACGATATTAAAATTTCCTGCCAAGCGCTTGTTAAGCCGGCAGACTGGAACGAAAAATGGAATTATACCGTAATCGACGGAGAGGAAGAAGCTCTAAATACGTCTTGGGGCGTAAATAATAATACTCAAAGCTACGACGGATACGTACTAAACGGAGATGGCACACTTTGCTTAAATAGCTTTACAGGCACGGGCGAGGTAACAATACCAAGCGAGCATGACGGAAAAACCGTTACCTCGATTAGCGAAAACGCATTTTCAGGACAAAGCTCAATTACAAGAATTCATATTCCTAAAACCATAACCAGCATTGATGTAAAAGCGTTTAATGGATTAATAAATCTTGAAAGCATTACAGTAGATGCGGAAAACACAGAATATACTGCACTTGACGGTGTTCTTTATAACAAAAGCATGAAAACTCTTGTAAGATACCCTGCTGCAAAAGCGGATAAGGAGTTTTCAATTCCTTACGAGGTTGAAAAAATCGGCAGCTACTCATTCTATGGCTGTCAGTATATTGAAAGCGTACTGTTTTTAGCTGAAACAAACGCCTATGACCCAATAGACGGTATTATGAATAATGCCTTTGAAAATTGCGCTGGCTTAAAGTCCTTTACGGTAAGCAAGGATATTGATAATATAGGAGCGTACGCGTTTAATAACTGCATGTCGTTTAGTGAGTTTAACAACGAGGCGAACTATCTGAGAACGGTTGGCGCGAAAGCGTTTGCAAATACTGCTATTAAGAATATCTATATTCCATTTGCTACCCACAACCTGGGCGCAGAGATATTTGAGGGCTGTACCGATGTAACCGTTGATTTTGAACTTAATAATCCATATGTTGATTGGTTAAATTGGGATGAACGCTGGGATACAGATGTATCAAGCATAAATTACGGTGTGGCAACTGACTCCATAAGCTCAAAAAAAGCATTTAAAGTAGATGAAGAAAATAATGTATTTACATTGATTGCATGTACAGGAACAGATGTAATAAATGACATTTGCCATTATTATGAAATGGAGCTTGTTATCGGTCCATATGCTTTGGCTAATTTAAAAGGTGTTAACAAATTAATACTTCCATATAACACCGTGGAAATTCATCCGCTTGCGTTTTACAATAGTGAAATATTAGAATTTTCAATTCAAGGCGGGCTTGATCCTGAACAATGCAACTATTCCGTATTAGACGGAGTGTTGTATTCAAAGGACGGCAAAACCTTAGTAAGATACCCAAGCGCAAAGGCTGATGAGGAATTTATAGTTCCTGATACCGTTACAAAAATTGCGGAAAACGCATTTGCAGGCGCAACAAATCTTAAAAAGGTGCAAATCACATCAAACGTAACTGAGATTGGCAAAAATGCATTTTCATACCTTAGTGGACTCACGTTATACTGTCAAGTAGATACAGTACCAAGTGGCTGGGACAGCGCCTTCGCAGACGGCATAAAGGGGATTGAGTGGGTACGTAATAACACAGAGACTACTGCTTACGCAGAGAGAAAGCAAAATGAGTTTAACTAAACGAAATGTTTTTCATTTCACTAAATATCCTATGAACGAAAGCGCCGAATTTTTCGGCGCTTTTGTCTTAATGTTATTAAATAAATAAAATAAACAAAAAATATATGCGGAAAAATAAAAAATTGTATAATTATATAAAGTTATTTTGCGCATGCGAATTTCCTTGACTTTAAGTAAAAAAAATGGTATATTATATACGTAAGAGTGCCTGCAAATTTAGGGCAGGTGAATTCAATTAAAGAGAGGTTATAAACTATGATAAAGGAATGGGAAAACTTTGTTGGCGGACCTTGGGAAACTGAGATAAATGTTCGCGACTTTATACACAGAAACGTAACGCCATACTACGGTAATGGCGACTTCTTAGCAGGTCCAACTCAAAATACAACTGACCTTTGGAATGAAATTAGAGAGCTTAAAAAAGAGGAAATTGCCAAGGGTGGTGTTCTTGATATGGACACTAAAATTATATCAACAATCACATCACATCCTGCCGCATATATCAACAAGGATAAGGAGCAAATTGTAGGCTTACAAACCGATAAGCCCTTAAAGCGTGCGCTTCAACCAAATGGCGGAATCAGAATGGCAATGAAGGCGTGCAAGGACAACGGCTACGAGGTTGACCCTGAGGTTGTTGAGTTTTTTACAGAGCATAGAAAGACACATAATGCAGGCGTTTTTGATGTTTATACCGATGAAATGAGAAAATGCCGTTCAAGCCATATTATTACAGGCTTACCGGATGCTTACGGTCGTGGCAGAATTATCGGCGACTACCGTAGAGTAGCCCTTTACGGCGTTGATAAGCTTATTGAGGACAAGAAGCACAAAAAGTCAGGCACACGTATCATTATGTATGTGGATGTTATTAGAGAAAGAGAGGAGCTTTCTGAGCAAATTCGCGCTCTTGAAATGCTTAAAAAGATGGCTCTTTCCTACGGATGTGATATTTCCAAGCCTGCATCCACCTTTAAGGAAGCAGTTCAAGCAGTATATTTTGCATACCTTGCAGCAGTTAAGGAGCAAAATGGCGCAGCTATGAGCCTTGGCAGAACATCAACATTCCTTGATATTTATGCCGAAAGAGATTTACAGGCAGGTATCATTACTGAAAAGGAAATTCAAGAAATTATTGACCACTTCATTATGAAGCTCCGCCTTGTTTGCTTTGCAAGAACACCTGACTATAATGCAATTTTCGCAGGAGACCCAACATGGGTAACTGAGTCTATTGGCGGTATGGCTATTGATGGCAGACCACTTGTAACTAAATCATCATTCAGATATCTTAATACACTTAACAACATCGGCGCAGCTCCGGAACCAAACCTAACAGTTCTTTGGTCAAAGAATTTGCCAGAGGAATTTAAGAAGTTCTGTGCAGAAATTTCCATTAAGCACCACGCGGTACAGTATGAAAACGATGATATTATGCGCCCGCTTCACGGCGATGACTATGGTATTGCTTGCTGTGTATCTTCAATGAGAATAGGCAAGGAAATGCAATTCTTCGGTGCAAGAGCAAACCTTGCAAAATGCTTGCTTTACGCAATCAACGGTGGTGTTGATGAAATTACGGGAGAGCAGGTAGGACCTGAATACCGTGGCGTTGAGGGCGAATACCTTGACTATGACGACGTAATGGAAAAATATAAGGATATGATGAGATGGCTTGCACAGGTATATGTAAACGCCCTTAACATTATCCACTATATGCACGATAAATACAGCTACGAAAGACTTCAAATGGCTCTTCACGATAAAAACGTAAAGAGATGGTTTGCAACGGGTATTGCAGGCTTTAGCGTAGTTGCAGACTCGCTTTCCGCAATTAAGTACGCTAAGGTTAAGGTTGTAAGAAACGAAAAGGGCATTGTTACCGACTATATTACTGAGGGCGACTTCCCTAAGTATGGTAACGATGATGACAGAGTAGATAATATCGCAAAAGAGGTTCTTCATACATTTATTGAGTATCTTCGCCAAAATCACACATACCGTGATGGTATTATTACAACATCAATTTTAACAATTACCTCAAATGTATCCTACGGTAAGAATACAGGCTCAACTCCTGATGGCAGAAAGCAAGGCGAGGCGTTTGCACCTGGTGCTAACCCAATGCACGGCAGAGATACAAACGGAGCAGTTGCTTCTATGGCATCTGTTGCTAAAATGCCATTTATGGACTCACAGGACGGTATTTCCAATACATTTACAATCGTTCCAAGCGCACTAGGTAAGAGCCATAAGGAAAGAGTAATCAACCTTGTAGCATTGCTTGATGGTTATTCAATGAAGGGTGGCTTCCACTTAAATGTAAATGTATTTGATAAGGAATTATTACTTGATGCTCAAAAGCATCCTGAAAAATATCCTCAGCTTACAATTCGTGTTTCCGGTTATGCAGTTAACTTTATTAAATTAACTAAGGAGCAACAGGACGAGGTTATTTCAAGAACATTCCACTGCTGCATATAATATGACGGGCAGAATACATTCGTTAGAAACCTTTGGCACCGTTGACGGCCCCGGAGTGCGTTTTGTAGTATTCTTTCAAGGCTGTGTGCTTCGCTGTCAGTATTGCCACAACCCCGATACATGGTCATTTAACTTAGGCACAGAGTACGAAGCAAGCGACATTATTAAAAGAATGCTTCGCAATAAGGAATTTTACCTAACAGGCGGAATTACAGTCACAGGTGGCGAGCCAATGTGCCAAATAGATTTCCTTATAGAGCTGTTTTCCCTTGCTAAAAAAGAGGGAATACATACCTGCCTTGATACCTCTGGCGTAATGTTTGATAAAGCAAAGCTGGAAAAAATCGACCGTCTTTTAGAGGCAACCGACCTTGTTATGCTTGATATCAAGCATATGGACGAAAAAAAGCATATTGCTTTAACAGGCAAGGGCAATGCAAATATTTTAGACTTTGCAAGATATATTAGCAAAAAAGGAAATAAACTTCGTATTCGCTATGTGCTTGTGCCAACGCTAACCGACAATGAAAGCGACCTTATTTCCCTTGGTAAATTCTTAAAGGAATTAAAAACACTTGAAAAAATCGAGGTGCTCCCTTACCATACCTTAGGCAAGGTAAAATACCAAGCGCTAAACCTTTCATATCCGTTAGAAAACATTCCCGAAGCCACAATTGAGCAAGCAGAAAAAGCGTTGTCTATTATTCAAAACGCAATAAAAAACTAAAAGATGTGCATCTCTGCACATCTTTTTTTAATCCTCAATATCGTTAAAAAAATCTCTGTCAAAAAATTCTTTAAGCGTAATTCCTGCGCCCTCACAAAAGCGCTTAATCGTAATAACGGTTGAACATTTTGTTCTGCCCTTTTGCAAGTCATAAATAGCTGAAGGGGACATGCCACCTTTAAGACACGCATCGCAAACCTTAACGTTATTTTCCTTGCAAACTTCCTTAATTCTTTTAATAATTGCTTCATTCAAATTCATAATTTTTTACCTCAAAATCACGGAATTCCACAAATATTATATGATTATAAAGAAAATTACTCTCGTGGAATTCCACGATATTGACATTTTGTGCGAATTGAATTATAATAAATAGCGGAATTCCACGAAAAATGAATGCTGATTATGATAGTTACATTTTGCGGACATTCTGATTTTATCGCCACAAAAGAGCATGAAAACAGAATTTTGTCTATTTTAGAAAAAGAGGTTGGCAATGAGACGGCAGAATTGTTTTTGGGGGAATACGGAAGCTTTGATAAGTTCGCGTATCAGTGCGCTAAAAAATATAAAGCGCTACACAGTAATGTAGCACTTGTATATGTAACGCCTTATCTTGAAAATATAAACGATGATATTAAAAATCGCTATGATAGAATTATCTATCCCGAAATTGAAAAAATTCCTAAAAAGCTTGCAATTATATATAGAAACAGATATATGATTGAACAATCTGATGTTGTAATATCATATGTAAAAAGAGAATACGGCGGAGCGTATAAGTCATACAC
>JBGVPY010000028.1:0-8024 GCA_045127235.1 Eubacteriales bacterium | reverse complement strand
TTGCACAGGCAAGGAGCAATTTGAGTTTATGAAGGAATTTGCAAATAATATAAAATATATTTCAAGCGGAGATATAATAAAAATAGACTAACCGAGGTTAGTCTATTTTTGTTTGTGTAATTTTTCTTATGCTATTTCTGCTAATGATCAAAGCTTTGGTAGTAAGCAGTTAATTATGATTAGATTTAGTGCCTTTAGGATTATTCCTCAATCCTTGTATCGCCGCATTCTGTGCATACTCCATTTTCGTATGCATGCTCAGCCTTCGGTATTACCACCGTATAGTATTCGGCACAGCTTGCGCAGAAATATGCTTCTTGACCTTCATTTTGACATGTTGGTTCTATTTTGCCTGCTTCTAAGCTAACGCTGTGAGAGCAGTCATCGTAGAAATAATTTTCCCTTACATATTCTAAGCCATCAATATAGGCAACGAGATTGTTTCCTATTTTTTCCCACTCGCCTCTATATCTTGCTTGCGCATCCTTATCAGCTGCAATATCCTCATCAAAATAGTACGAGCATGTTCCATCAATAAAATATCTTATGTAGCCATCATCGGTATATGTTCTTGCAAATGCATAACTAGTGCCACACATTTTGCAAAGACCATTTTGGTTATATAAGTGCGATACCTTAAATAATGTCATTTTAGTTTGTTGCTTGCAAATTAGACATTCTGTTACACAATATCCGTTAGATAGACAGTTTGGTTCTACTCTTTCTATCTCTTTTCCACTTGCGTGGTAACATTCTACTTCTGATAAATCAAAGGTATATTCCCTATTTTCAATAGTGGCAACAACCTTACCATTAGATAACGCCCATTCGCCATCATATCGGGAAATATCTACTCCGGTTTCAATATCAGAAATGTACTTGATGCATTTTCCACCATCATGGAAGTAAATGCCGTATCCATCACTCATTATCATTAAAGACTCTCTGCCTACACCGCAATAAATACAAGCATCGTTTTGATCATATTGGTGATATTCAAAGCCCCAAATTTCATAGGAAAATCCTTCGCACTCTGCACAATAATATTCGGTATATGTTATTTCATAGCAGGTGCCGCTATATGAGTCATTATAGCTCTTTTCGTGAGAGCAATCTGCAATTTTTTTAATGCTACCATTAATGATTTGGAAAATCATAGCTTCTCCATCTACTGTGGCATTAATAACACCGGTTGACTCATTTAACTCATATGTGCCTTGTTTTTCTATTTCTGTGATGTTTTCATCCTTAATCACCACGCTCATAGTGCCGCCCTCGTATAGTAAAGCCGTAAATTCTTTATAGGTATAGGTGTAGATTAATTCGGCATTTTTCTTACAGTATTCGCAAACGCCTGAAACAAATTTATGAGGGCCATATTCTGTTCTAACTATTACTAATGAACTACATCCGTTACACTCATAGGTATCGTAACTCTTTACTTTACACGTGCCAACGGTTGAGGAAACATATGTTTTATTTTTGTGAGAGCAATATGTGCAACGCGTGCACTTACCATTTTCATCCTCATCATGTCCTAGCTTAGGAAGAGTTGTTTTCTTGTTGTAAGAGCATAGACTACATCTAATAGTTTCGCTTCCTGCTTTTGTACATGTTGGCTCTACTCTGGTTACGGTTGCGTTTTCGTGATTGCAGCTTATAATTATAGTTTCGCTTCTTATTTCACTATACTTATATTCTATTTTTATAGAAGCGGTTGTTGAGCTTGCGGTCCATGCGCCAGCAAAATATTCATTAACCTTAATTTCAAGTGTGATTTCATTTACTAATATGCAAAGCACAATATCACACTGATAAAGCTCGTAAACTGCTCCATCGCTTTCCATAATGTAAACTAATGATGTAGGTGCTACTACGCCACAGGATGTACATTCTTTATTTTCATTGTAGCTATGACGATTTAAGCCTGTTCCTACTACAAAATCTTCATCGCAATCGTTACAGTTGTATTTTATTATGCCCTCATAAGAGCAAGTGCCCTCTTTGTAGCTAAGTACCTCTTTGTTGACATGCTCGCAATAGAATATTTTAAAGCTGCTTACATCCAAACGATCGAGAGAAACATATTTGCTTTTAAAAGAACTATCAATAGTATATGTGCCTACTGATGTTACAAACTCATTTCCTTCAACTGTAACCATCACAGCTGTTCCGCTGTCGTAAAGGAATACGCGACCTTTGTTTTCAATATATGTAGAATAGATTATTGAACCCTCAACATTAGTTCCAGAGGAAGGACGATTATACCTAGGGGTAATAAAACCACAGTAAATACAGCTTTCTGAACTGCTAAGTGAAAGGTGAGAGCCGTAGGTCATATCGGAGTAATCATTGAATATTTCTCCACAATCCAAACATTTTCTTTCGACATAGCCTGTGCTGATACAGCATCCCATGACTGTTTTGATTTCTTCGCTTTCATAGTGCCCGCACTTTGATGGGTCATACGGAATATAGTAATTTTCACGATAAGGCTTATCTACATCGCAATGAATTATATTTTCATTATCGAGATACCAAGATGTGTACAGATACATATGTTCTCCATCTTTATCGGTGTATATTGTTTTATACGCTTTATCCGTGTAGAAAATAAATGTAATTTGTTCATATACGCACTTATAGAATATCTCTCTTGGAGTTGAATCGCCACAATTAACGCATATATCATCAAAATCCTTGTCATGCGGTTTTTTTTCAATCGGTTCTTCTATATATGTGTCGCACAAAGTGCACTGCTTCTGCACTAAGCCCTCGCTTGTGCATGTTGGCTCTACATATCCCATTGTTTGGTAGTATTTATGAGGACATTCTAGCTCCTTTGCTTCTCCGCTATCAGATGTTAAATAGAATATTCCGCCATCTAAAACCCATGTGCCTGTATCTAATATTTCTTTCACAGACTCTCCGTTTTCATCTGTTACAAAATAAGTATTTTCGTATGTTTTGTCATAATAGAATGTGTACTGGTTTTCTCCTTCATCTATTGTTGCATAACATATTTTTAAATGTGCGTTACATACAATACATGTTGTATTAGCAGAATCCGGTTGATGAGGAGCTAATTTCCATTCCTGGAAAAAGATTTTATCGCAATATTTACACTTATCTTCCGCAAATCCAGCTTCAATACATGTTGACGCTTTGTATCTTGTTGTTCTTATAATAGCATGAGTACACTTGTCGCTATCAGCCCTTAGGTTATAATACAAGACTTCTCCGCTTTTCAATATAATCTCAATAGTGATTTCACTCTTATATGACCATGTTGCGGTTCTTTCAATGCCTTCTGTATGTACCACACAGCTTCCGTCAGAGTAAAGGGTAAGAATTCTTCCATTTATTTCAATGTATCTATATTCAACACATTGTCTCTTTGGTCGTCCACAGCCTACACACTCATTATTTTCATTAAAGATATGTCCTGTTTTTTCGGGGTACTCGTATATTTCAACTCGGCAATCATTACATTCAAAGGCGATAACGCCATCGTTCTCACAATCCGGTTCTATTTGCTCAAAATATGTTCTATTTTGGTGAGTACATTCTAACTCATATTCCTTGCCACAGCGAACACAAATATCGTTCTCGTAGTAATGTCCCAATAAAGGAATTATATAGCTATATGAACGCTCATTACATCTTTGGCAAATTACATAGTCGCTTGTACCTGCTGATGTACATGTAGCCGGTATACCATTGATGGTCTGTAAATCGTGTCCTAATGCACTTATTAGAACCTCGATGATTGTAACCTGATTTATACATTCTTCATCAAGGAAGTGTGCTCCACATGCACAGCTATAATATGCTTGGTTGCCGTATCTCGTACAGGTAGGCTCTTCAGATGGTGTTGTTTTAACTATTATATGTGTATGGTCCTTGGCATCCTCTATTTGATATTTACATACCTTACATGTTATGCCATGCTCCTCTGTTGCCTCATTGTAGTCAGGAATGTGGTTTTCCTTGCCTATATATGATGAGCAGCCTAAGCATTTGAAATAGTGGCTTTCCTCATTAGTGGTATATTCGTTACTATATCTATGTCCTAATGCTGCAAGCCTGTCGCCTAGATGTAAAAACATACAACGAGAGCATCTATATAAAATTTCTCCTTCTCTCGTACAGGTTGGCGCTATTACTGTTTCAACATAGCTATGACCTAGCGCTTCCGTTTCATCAGCGGTATATTTTTCTCCGCAAGCACATTTGTATTCTGTATAACCTGATTTTGTGCATGTTGGCGCTGTTACCCTTGGCACATATTTATGGTCAGTTATTTCAATTACGGCTAATCCTTTTAAGATTTCATTACATACTGTACATTTTTCGCCGCTTGTATATCCCTCTTCTTGACATGTTGGCATTTTTGCAGAGATAACTTCAATTACATGTCCCTTAGGGCTAAGATATACGGACTCATGGTCTGTAATTAAGATTTTTGCATCCTTATCGCTAAACCATTTTCCACATTGACATACATAATATTCAATGCTACCGCCATCTACACATGAGGGCTCATTTGCATAAGATTTTGTTAGCTTATGAACATGAGCAAGTGCAGGAGTAATAATGTATCCACATTCTGTGCAGGATTCAGGATTATTCTCAGTTGGCGCTCCGCTTGATTTATGTCTTAATATTTCGCCACTTATACCGCAGTCAACACAAGCGTAATAATGTCCCCTTGCGGTGCTTTGGTATTGGTCGGAATATTTATGGTCAGTCCTTGCAGTTGGATTTGTTGTATATACATATCCACAGCCTATGCAGGCGTTTTCTGTATATCCTGCTTTTTTACAGGTTGGCTCAACAACCTTTGTTATAAAGCTGTGATCAACAGTCGGTATAGATACTGTATATGAGTGGTCGCAATATACACACTTGCTTGTATTATATCCCGCTTCAACACAGCTTGATTCCTTTGAGTCGCTTACTACATAATAGTGTCCTGTTGAAGGGATTATTTCCTCATATGTGTCATTACAGCTTACACAGCTTAGTGTCATGATGCCATTTTCAAAGCAATTATTTTCCTTTGATACTGTCTTTTGATAGCTATGACCTAAGGGTTTAATTGTTGATAAAACCACATCACATCTTGAGCAAGCAATGTAGCCCGCTTCGATGCAGGTTGCATTAACTGCATTTTCAATATGTCCCTCTGCTTCGCAACGCATAGCCGGGGTCAGCTGTGCAATCGTATAGTATGAAAAGTGGTCTGTTGTAAAGGTAATATATCCCTTGCCGTCAGCGCTTTCGGAATATATAGCTTTTTTAGATTCTATTTTATTATTTCCTAAATACCATACAACAATATCCTCAGTTGTTTCGCCGTTTGATAATGTATATTCAATACGGATAGTAGCATTGCCGCCTAAGGAGCTGATATTGTTACCTCTTCCTGTCGAAAGTGTGAAATTATAAATCTCCTTACCCTCTAGGCTCTTTAATTGCTCACTTGAAAGTCCCGCATTATATATTGCTTCTTCCCTTTGAGTATTGTCAAGTGTATTTGCAGATACGCTTACGCTTGTGCTACTTGATATATTTTCCTTTACTCCGCTATCAAAGCCGATAGTGGCACTTGGTAATTTAATCTCGCTGGCGTTTTCAAAATCTGATTTAGATACATCAACATTCGTGTTAGTTGATAATACGGATTTTTTAGATGCTCCGCAGTTGCAAGCATATGCAACAATTGATTCGGTAGTATTGCTTTCATCCATGCTCCAAATATGAGCCTCGCTATCACGGTATGACTGTATTTGTGTTATCTCGTTAGGTGTATTTTGCTTACATCCCATGTTTGCACAAATATAAACCTTTTCGCCATCGCTTTGACATGTTGAGGGCTTAGAAATCGCCCAATAATATGCATGCTTTTCAGTTATTTCTGTTTTTGTTAAGGACTCGCTACAATCCTCGCATGTGCTTGCATAAACGCAGAGGTATTCGCAGGATTGCTCGTTTATTAAGGTGGACTGATTAAGGTCCCATTCAATAGCGGTATGTCCTGTTGGCTTTACTAAATTTGATTCAAAGGAATATCCGCAATCACAGGTGTATTGTGTATAGCCCCCCTCTGTGCAGGTAGCTTCAACCTTGCTTTCCTTATATGTATGCTTTTCATATCCGTTCATTTCATCAGTATGCTGACAGGTAGCCTTATACCAGTGATAAGAATCGTTAAAATGATAGCTATTGCCAAAGCTATGTCCTAAGGATGATACATAGTTATCCTTGTATGATGCACCACATTCACATTGGTACTCTGTATATCCGTTTTCAAGACATGTTGGGGCAAAGACATTTTCAAGATAGTTATGTCCTAATGCATCAACATAGCTATCTCTATATGATGCTCCACACTCGCATACATATTCCTTATATCCATCCTCAACACAGGTTGGCTCGTATGTTTTTTCTGAATAGCTATGTGTATGCTCAGGGGTTGATATCGGTGGGACTGCTTCTGTTTGCGCGTATTTGCAGATGGTACAGCTACGCGCTTTTTCGCCAGCCTCGCTAACGGTTGGAGCTTTTGTTTCTGCCCATTCTCCAAAATCATGCGCTGCTTTATCTTTTGTCTCCTCTGCATGCTCACAAGTAGCTTTATGATAATGGTACTTATCATCATAAGACCACTTTTCAGAATACGAATGCTGGTGCTCTTGACTCCCACCATTACCGCATGATATCAAGGCAAGCATAAGTAAAATGACTGTTAGTAAAATCAAAGTGATAAATTTTTTCATTTTCTCTTCTCCCTAAAATATAAAATACTTTATAATATTACTATATCATATACTACACAGCTATGTCAATACACACAAATATTTATTTAAATATTGATATTTTTAATTTTTGCTGTTATAATATGAGTCATAAAAATCAAATCATATATGTCATTAGAATATTTGAAAGGAGCATATGAAAAAGCTTTTTAATTTATTTTTTACAATGCTTAAAATAGGACTTTTTACCTTTGGCGGTGGGTATGCTATGATTGCACTTATGGAAAGTGAATTTGTTACTAAGAAGAAGTATCTTGATAGTGATGAGTTCATGGATGTGGTAGCAATAGCGGAGTCAACTCCCGGTCCTATTGCAATAAATCTTGCCACATATATTGGATATAGGCAGAAAAAATTTCTCGGCTCACTTTTATCAACGGCGGGAATGTGTATTCCTTCCTTTGCTATTATTTATGTGATTTCCCTTTTCTTAAATAGATTTTTAGAAATCGAAATTATTGCAAGTGCATTTAAGGGCATACAGGTTGGCGTTATTTTCATAATTTTTATGGCGGGACTTAAAATGCTTAAAAATATGAAAAAAACTGCTTTTAATATAACGATTTTGTCATTGACTGTTGTAATTTCCGTTGTATTTAGCATAATGATGGTTAATTTTTCCGCTATTTTTTATATTTTGTTTAGCGGATTTTTAGGTCTTGTTATATACCTTATTGCATATTTTAAAAATAAGGGGGATAAAAGAAAATGATTTATCTTCAGTTGTTTTTAGAATTCTTGAAAATCGGTGCTTTATCCTTTGGCGGTGGTCTTGGAATGATTTCCTTAATTCACGATACATGTGTTGGGTCTGGGTGGCTTACTGAAAGCGAGCTTCTTAATATGATAGCAATAGCAGAGTCAACTCCCGGTCCTATTGCCGTTAACATGGCGACCTTTGTAGGCTCAACTCAAGGTGGAATATTGGGTGCATTTTTGGCTACGCTGGGTATTGTTTTGCCGTCGTTTATTATTATTTTGATAGTGGCTTCCGTTGCTAATAATCTTTTAAAATATGCAGGTGTTAAGGCTACGCTTACAGGCATGCGACCTGCCATTGTGGGTCTTATTGTGTCAGTAACTATAACCATGTTTTTAAAGCAAATTTTGAATTTAAGATTTGTTGAAAGCTCGGTTAATATTGACTACTTTGGCATAGCGATTTTAGGAATACTTGCTGTAATTACCGTTTTATACACTAAG
>JBGVPY010000027.1:0-25132 GCA_045127235.1 Eubacteriales bacterium | reverse complement strand
GCCATATATTTAAGCTCAGGATGTGCTTTTACGGCATCACGAAGAATTTTTGCTTCCTCTAATGTTTCTATTGATGGAATTTCGCTCAATACATGCTTTCCCGCTTCAAGCGCCATTAAGGTATGCTTTGTATGTAATGGCTTATCTGTTGCAATATATACTGCATCAATGTCGCTTTTTAGTAAGTCCTCAATATTATCAAAGCAAAGTAAATCTGTAACTCCGTTTTTTTCGTAGTCCTCTTTGCATGCTTTTAAGGTAGCTGGGTCGCTATCAGCTATCGCACGGATTACAACATTGCTATCTCCTATTATTGTCCACGCAACATATGCCCCTCTCTTTAGACCTACAACTCCAAGCTTTATTACTTTATTTTCCATAAATACCTCTATTACTTTGTTTACTAATTGTAGTTTATCATAAAAAGACATTTTATTAAATGCAATTTTTCGTGTTTTATATGGAGAAAATCCTCAAGAATTGAAATTTTAAATTTTCTACTTGACATTTTTAAAGAAAGCATTCATAATTAGATTATGAAACCAACAAGGAGGAGTCTATGAGCAAAAGTATATGTCGCTTTATGCCTGCAAAAAACGAGGAGGCAACTATTAAGACTGTAAGATTTGTTTATGAAACTGAGTGTCAAACATTTACTCAGCCCTTCGTTCATCCGATTTATGTGCTTCACATGGTAACTCAAGGCACTGCCATTTTGCGAGTTAACGACAAGGAATATAGTCTAAAAAGAGGAGATATCTTTTTTGCATTTCCCGCATTCCCTCTCTATATTGATGCAACGGATGATTTTGAATACATCTACATTAGCTTTATGGGCAGCGGCGCAACCTCGCTTCTTTCTAAATGCAAAATAACTCCCGATTCTCCCTATTATGACAGCTTAGGATTTTTGTGTACTATGTTTGAAAATGCAATAAGAAGAGTAACTCCACACAACGCAAATATGCTTACGGAGTCGGTTTTGTACTATGCTCTTTCATATTTTGACAATGATATGCCCGTTATTGAAGAGGATAATCAAATAAATGCAGATGGACTTTTTCAAGCAATAGTAAACTATGTGGACCACCATTACCGCGAAAATGATATGTCACTAAGCAGACTTGCAAGCATATTCTCATACACGGAGAAATATTTGTCATCTCTTTTCAAAAAGAATATGCAAATCGGATTTGTCAGCTATCTTAATAATTTAAGAATACAATTTGCCAACGAGCTTATTGAAAAGGGTGGACTTAGCATATCAGAAATAGCTGAAAATTGCGGATATAGCGACTACTCCTATTTTTCTAAGGTTTACAAAAAAATCACAGGAAGAACTCCTACCGAAGCCATAGAATGGATAGTAAACAGAAAATAAGCAAAAAATTTCAATAACAAAAAGGGGCTGTTGTATTAAGCCCCTTTTTATTAACTTCTGTGTGCCACTAGCAAATAATATCCTTTAATTGACTAAGGCTATCAATTTCGTAGGTTATGTCAATTTGCAAGTTGTTTTTTTGATGAGTTGGGTTAAACCAACAGGTATCAATTCCGTAAAGGAAGCCGCCCTTCATATCACTCGTTAGGGAGTCGCCTATTATGATTGCCTCTTTTTTATTTGTAATTTGAAGCTTATCAAACACATAGTCGAAAAATCCTTGATTTGGCTTTTCTATGCCGATACATTCCGATATAAAAATTTCATCAAAAAGCTTGTCAAGACCTGACAGTCTAAGCTTCTTTTCTTGGGCGATTTTTGTGCCGTTTGTAACTGCCGCAAGCACGTATTTTCCTTTTTGGGAAAGTAAAATTTCCTTGGCATTATCAACATAGATAATATAGTCGCCAAGGGCTAATTGATAATCATCGTTAAAGCTACCTGCAATTTTAGAATCTACTCCGATTTTTTCAAAAAAATCTCTAAATCTGCATACTAAAATTTCGTTTTTTGTAAGCTCGTTTCTTTCGAGTCTTTGCCAATATTTTATATTTATTTCCTTGTAAAGTGATAGCATTTCATCGGTGCAAACGCCGATTTTGTACTTTTCAAAAAGCGCATTTATTGCAAGATGCTCGGCTTTATGAAAATCAAGCACCGTGCCATCAATATCCCAAAGTATATATTTATACATACTTCCCCCTATTTTATAAATTTGTTAAATGTCCGTCAAATCCGTATTTGAAAATGTAGAAGCTTTCTCCGTCAAAGTTTATTTCTGCAATTGAGCCATTTACCACCCATGGGGTATATTTCATTTTTGATAATGGCAGTCCTTGGATGTAGCATTGAAGTGAACGAATTACAGAGGAGTGGGAGCCTATTAAAACGGTTTTTCCGTCCTCTTTTTTGCCTATTTCCTTTAATTTTTTTATAACTCGTGCTTGTAGCTGTGTCATAGACTCTCCGTTTGGCGGAATGACTGTTCCTGGGTCGGCTGCCCATTTGCTATAAGCATCATCAAGGTTGTTTTTAATTTCCTCGTGGGTTAAGCCTTCTAAATCGCCGAAGTTAAATTCTCTTAATTCGTATTCGGTGTTGATTGGTAAATTAAGAGCATCTGCTACTCCCTTTACGGTGTTACATGCGCGCTCTAAGGGGCTTGAATAAATTACATCTATCTTGTATGTTTTTAAAATATATTCGCTTACCGCCTTGGCTTGCTTTTCGCCTTTAGGGGAAAGGGGTGCTTCCTTTATGCCAACTAAATATCCGTTTGCATTGGCATCACTTTGTCCGTGGCGTACTAAAATAAATTTTGTCATATATTGTTCCTTCATTTTAATTTTTTAATTTTACCATTATTGATGATTATACCATAAAAGCAAACACGAATGTGTTTGAAACGGTCATAGACCGTTAGCACTTTAAGTCATAGACGCAGAAGTGTCTTTTAGCCGTCAATGAAATCGCCGCAATAAATGTGAATTTATTGATATAAGGCGATTTTATTATAACATACCGCGCCGCTCTTTTCAATAGGTGTGTCCTTTCAAAAATTAATTGATTATTCCTTTTAATTATGGTATAATATAGCCATAAATTGATTTTAGGGGGTTTATATGAAAATCTTAGTAACTATTGTTGACGGTATGCGTCCTGATGCGCTTGTCAAAACTGAAAATGCCAAATTTCTTTTAGAAAATTCAAAATACACATTAAATGCAAGAACGGTAACTCCGTCCGTTACGCTGCCTTGCCATATGTCCCTTTTCCATAGCGTGGACCCATCCCGCCACGGCACAACTACAAACGTTTATACGCCTAACGTAAGACCCATAAATGGCTTATGCGAGGTTTTGCTAAATTACAAAAAGACATCTGCTTTCTTCTACAACTGGGAAGAAATAAGAGACCTTGCAAGACCAAATTCACTTGCATTTTCATATTTTTGCAAGGGCAGATTATACGGCTATGATAAAGCAAACGATATAATCACAGATGCGGCAATTGACTTTTTAACAAGAAATGAAATTGACTTTACATTCCTTTATTTAGGCTATACTGATATGGCAGGACATAATTACGGTTGGATGAGTGAACAATATATGGCGGCTATGGAAAATAGCTTTAAAAATATTTCCAAGCTATACGAAAAGCTTCCCGATGATTATGTGATTATAGTTACAGCCGACCACGGCGGCCACGACAGAACTCACGGCACAGAGCTTAACGAAGATATGATTATTCCTATTATGGTACTTAGCAAAAAAGAAAAAATCGACCTTGATTTTGAGGGTGCAAGCATTAAGGACATCGCCCCCACAGTAGTCAACCTCCTTGGCGTTTCCCCCGACGATGAATGGGAAGGCAAAAGCCTTTTAAAATAACAAGCCAATCAACACAAAAACACCTCGCACAGACCTCAGTCTATACGGGGTGTTTTGTTGTTTTCCAAAATAGTGTTTTTTTAATCTCTTTTATTAAATTCTCTATACAGCATTTCTGCAAGAGCGCACATTATTGCATTGTACTTGCTCTTATCTTGGAATAAAGATGTGTATGCTTCAGTTTGGTCAACATAACTAGCTTGTGCTATTTGATCAAACACTTTTGGGAATATGCTTTCTGTAAATATTTGTGGATTGGAAGAGCGAGCCGTTCTTCTTAATTTTTTATCCTCTTTTAATGCCTCGTGTAACGCATAAAGAATAACTCTGTCGGCATCTGTAAAGTTGCCATTGAAAAGAAGATTGATTTTGTCAATTACCTCTTCAAGTGGTTCTTTCTTTTCTGGTCCGCCTCCGCCTCTGCTTCCTGCCGGTTCAATGGGCTCTACACCGTCAATCAACTTAATTTCGCCCTCGTAGGTTTTTTCAAGTTTGTAATATTCAAGTTTTAATGCTCCGTCAAGGTCGATTATTGGTGTTGAAGTTGGCGGTATTAGGTGATACAAGTATGAGCAGAACAAATATTCCTTGTGCAGTTCTTTATCAAAAATACGAGCAATTTGTGATATATAACCATACCACTTGTTAAATGAGCGAAGTAATCTGCGGAATTGATATTTTTCATCTTGTGCTAAACTATTATACTTATCAGCAACCGGCTTTAGCACAGAGGTCATTTTGCCCATAGCATTTTTGTCGTCGGTTTTTTGATATTGATTTATAAACGCATTAACATCGCCATAGATATATACATTGTAGCTGTTAATTTCCTTGACTACTTGATATATTAAGTCAATGTTGATTTCGTTTGTTAGTGATGTTTCTCTATAAAATGGCTGAAATGCTTCTTTTATGTCATCAACACTATTTACAAAATCAAGGATAAATGTATCAGTTTTGCCTGTGCATATTCTATTAAGACGGGAAAGAGTTTGAACACACTTTACGCCTTTTAATTTCTTATCTACAATCATTGTGTGTAGAAGTGGCTCGTCAAAGCCGGTTTGATATTTTTCTGCAACGATAAGAACATTAAAATTGTTGTGAAATTCTTCTTTGGTTTGCTCCTCGGTTATGTGGCTACCGTCTTTTCGTATATTGAGTTTGCCTTCGGTGTATTCGTTTTCGCCATCTTTGATTGCACCCGAAAAAGCAACAAGCACCTCTACATTGTCATATTTCTTTTCTTCAATGTAGCGTTTAACCTCGTGGTAATATCTAACGGCTGCTAATCGTGATGATGTTACAACCATCATTTTGCCTTTTCCACCTATTGCTTTTTTGGTGGTACTTAGAAAGGTTTCAACAATAATTTGTGCTTTTTGGCTTATGTTGTATGGATGTAATTCTTCAAAGCGTCTAATGGTTTTTGCTGCTCTTGATGAAGGTACATCCGGATTTTCTTTTATGGTTTTAGCAATTTTGAAGCAAGTGTTATATGTCATGTAGTTTTGAAGGACATCCATAATAAAGCCTTCTTCTATTGCTTGCTTCATTGAATATGTGTGGAATGGATGGAAAGAGCCGTCACTATATTCTGTGCCGAACATTTCAAGAGTTTGTCCCTTTGGAGTGGCAGTAAATGCAAAGAATGATAGGTTTTTGTGTTTACCTTGGGTTATCATTTCTTTGATTAATCTGTCTTCTGCGTCAAGCTCGTCTTCTTCCTTACCTTCAATTTCTGCATATTCTCTTAATGCTTCTTCGGTATCGGCAAGAGCGGTTTTAAGCTTCATAGCAGAAGCGCCCGTTTGAGATGAGTGTGCTTCATCCACAATAACGGCATAATTTCTGCCATCCGCCTTGTCAACCTCGGTATAGATTACAGGGAATTTTTGCAAGGTTGTAACAATAATTCTAACTCCATTGTTAATAGCGTCTCTTAAATCCTTTGAATTTTTGCCCTCTCCTATGGTTTCTACTGTGCCTAAGGTGTGGTCAAATGATGAAATGGTATCTTGTAATTGAGCATCAAGCACGGTACGGTCTGTTACAATAATCACTGACGAGAATATTGCCTTGTTCATTTCGTTATGTAATGATGCCAAACGGTACGCACACCATGCAATGGAGTTGGATTTTCCTGAGCCAGCGGAGTGTTGGATTAGATAATTACGACCTGCTCCAAACTCTTTTACATCATTTATTAATTTTCTTACAACATCAAGTTGGTGATATCTTGGGAAAATTATTCTTTTTTTCTTAACCTCAAGATGTATGAATTTTTGTAGTATGTCAAGCAAGCTATCTTTTCTTAAAACCTCTTCCCAAAGGTATGAGGTTGGATATCCGTTTGGATTTGGTGGGTTTCCCGCACCACCGTCACATCCAGCACCGCCTGTGCCTTGATTAAATGGCAAGAAATATGTATTGCCCTTATCAAGTTTGGTTGTCATCAATACTTCTGTATGGTCAACGCAATAATATGCAAGTATTCTTTTGTTAAATCTAAATGGCAAGTCCTTGGGGTCACGGTCATACATCCATTGTTCTTTTGCTTGTGCTATGGTTTGTCCTGTGTATTGGTTTTTAAGTTCAAGAGCAACAACGGGAATACCATTTACGGAAAGTACCATATCAACGGACTTTTTATTTTCGGTTGAATAATGCCATTGTCTTTCGCAATAGCAAATATTTTCCTTGTAGAGTTGGTTTGCTGTTTTATTAAGGTGAGATTCGGGCTTAAAGTAGCACACTTTAAAGGTGATACCTCTATGCTTAAATCCGTGTCTTAAAACAGAAATTAAACCGTCCATATCAACAGCATTATCAAAAGCAAGGATAAACTTCTTTACGGGGTCAGAATTACAACTTTTTTCAAATCTTTCCCATTCTTTGGGTTGTGTTGTTTTTATAAATCCAATAAGAGTATCAACATATAAGCCAACTGAAGCATTGTACTTTTCCTTTGGCTTTATATATCCACCTTCTTCTGTCAAGAAAAAGGATTCTATATCGGTTTCAAATTGTTTTTCGGTTGTTATCATTTAGGAAGTTCCTCCTCAGAAATTTGTTCCGCAGAACATGCATAAAAAAATCCTTCATATATATTGGGATAGTATTCTAATCTGTAATAGTAATTGTGTCCCAACACATCTTCAATGTTCAAAATTGCCGTTGTCTTTTCATTGTTCAAATCACGAAAATAACCTATGCTTATTTCTCTGCCTTTTAGTACATGAGTTGCACCTATTACATCACACCAACAATTCTCAATAAGTATTTTTCGTATGTAAAAATTAGAGTTATCAGAATTGACTATCTTTGCAACTACCTTTGTCCCTCCTATTTTGTAATGTTTAGGATCCGCCCAACACGATAAGCTATCATCTTCTGGCATCTTTTCAATCGGAACAGTGGAAAATAGCGGTCTTGCTTTCTTCTTTTCGCTTTCTATTCTTTCTCTTTCAATGCGTTCTAAATCTTCTCTGCGTTTATCGTTGCTATCTTTTATAGTCCAAGCAACACCTACAAGTGTTATTGCACCACCTATAAATGCAGAATACACAGAAACAAATGTATTGAAATTATTATCTTTTAAACCACACCATTGTATGTAATACGGAAATGATATCAAAATAGCCCCACCAAAAAGTACATACAATATTATCTTACTTAATTGACTTTCTTTGTGTGCTTTTTTATAAAGAAAACTATTTACAAACACTGATGTAAGCACCAAATAACACATACCAACACCGATTTTTAAACAAATTTCGGCATATTTATGATTGTCGGTCTCTTCATTTCCTAATGCAACAAACCAAAAAGTAAATATTAGTGCTATTAGCACAAAGAAAAGATGTTCATTTTCGTGTTTTTTACTTACAAATGATTTGGCAAAATAATAAAATTCAAAAAACGCCACTATTATAAGGTTTAATCCCATCAAAAAACTATTCTTTCCCCATAAATCATAATTAAAAAGTTTCAGTATTCCTATACAGTAGAGAAATAGTAGTTCAATATTTAATAAAAACAATTTTGTAGTTTCAGACTTGTCCTTCTTTTTATCAAAGAAAAACAAACTCCAAATAAAGCCAAGTAAACCCAAAGCGAATCCGAATAGTACAAAAATTTTCGCGACAATATTCACTTTTGAAAAATTAAATATCATAGGTAGCATCCAAGCAAACATTGAAATGTACAATAGTATTTTATATGATCTGCTTTTTATAAAATTACAAATAGTATTAATTTTTCGTTTCATTCTTTCTCCTAAATAATTATAGCAATAATTGCAACTATCAATGATGCGATAGCAATAAGAGTAGAGACGCCAAATGAAATCCAAGAGAATCTTTTTGCTTTTTTAGCATCTTTTTTTGCTTCTTCGCTTTCTTGTTTCCTTAACTCATTTTCTTTTTTCAATTCGTTTACCTGCTCATTTAAAATTCTGTTTTGGTCCTGTATAGTCAACACAAGATTTTGCAACTGAACATTAGGGTTTGCCCTTTGTGCTGCCAAAAGCATTTGATTTTGTTTTAAATCATTCAACAAATACCTTTGATCATCTATTATGATTTGTTTAAGTGTTTTGTTATATGCGTTCAATCATACAACCTCCTTTTTGCCGGTTACATATTCGTAAATAAGAGATTTTTTGTAGGTTTCAAGTTCTTCAAGCAATGCTGTTTTCTTTTCGATAAGTGAGTCTATTTCGGTACACTTTTGGTCTAAAAAGTCGGTTATTTCTTGTTGTTCTTGTTTACCAGGAATAACGATTTGTAATTTTTTTATTCCATCCCAATTTAACCCCTGTCGCACTCCTGCACCCATTCCATAAAATCCCTTTGCTATATCAAACGAATGCAAGTAATAGTATAGATATGGTGACAAGTTACTGCTTTTGTTTCTCAATGTAACATAAGCAGATGTTACTATGCCTCTTTGTGTTGACAAACCCACCCTTAAACTCGTGTGGTCATTTTGTAAATCAGTTAATCGAAGCACTATATCATTAGCTTCAATTATGTTATATCCGTCAAAATTCTCTGGCAATAATCCACCAACAGTTTCGATGCTCTTCTTTTTGATTTTACCGTAACTTAACGACAAAAGATTGGTTTCTATTAACCCTTCATTTTTACTTTTTACTTGAACAAATATTTGTGATGCTATTTTCACTTCCCACTCGGCGGGGATTTCGCCAATCCACTCGATGCCACTTTCTTTCATTGGTCTTGGTCCGCGGATACCTTTGGTAACCGCTTCGGTGATAACTGATTGTTTGAGTTTTTTGTATTCCTCAATGGTTGCTTTGGTCTGCTCAATAACAGAATCAATCTCGGCACACTGCTTGTCAAGAAAATCGGCTATGGCTTCTTGTTCTTCAATTGGAGGAAGGGGCACACTTTCCTGTGATAACATTGATGTTAAATCAAGATTTTGTATGCCCGTAGTTTGCTTTATGTAATTCCTTGTGTAATCATTTTTGTAAAAAGTTACAAAAACGTATTGCATAAACATGGGTAACACGAAATAAGCACATCTCAACCTATCCATAAAGTTTGCATAAAGTGCGGTATATTCCTTGTCAAAAATCACAGTTCTACCAACAGGTGTCTTTTCACCGCCACCAGATTTTTCAATTAATATATCATTTTTTTGTAATTTTAAATACTCAATGGTTTCTTTAGTATAATGCCTTTTGGTTAACTCCTCAATTGGGGGGTTTTTGAACCTAAACGTTGCATAATTAAAATCTGCAATTCTTAAACAAATTTCATCACCAATTTCACCTTGAGCCTCTTCTCCCCAAGCACCACTATCTCTTTGGGAAATGCAAGATTTCATTCTTACAATATCCCAATGCCTAGGAATCTCCCCAATCCATTCGACACCACTATCTTTCATTTCTCTTGGCATAGGTTAATTCTCCTTTCCAAAGAGATTTTTAAGAGTTTCGGAAATATGCTCCTCAAGTCCAATAATTCTGTTTAGAATTTCGTCTGAAGGCTCCGGTTTTTTGTACTCGTAGAAATATCTTGTCATTGGAATTTCGTAGCCGACCTTGGTTTTTGTTTTATCTATCCAAGCATCAGGTGCGTATGGGAGCACTTCTCTCTTGAAATATGCGTCAATGTCTTCATCAAGAGGTACATTTTCGGTATCTCTTAAACTTGCATCGGCAACGGGCTTTCCTTTTTTTGTTACAACCTTTCCGTTTTCGTCCTTTAACGGTCTTTCTACTACTATTTTGTTGTAGCCAAACTCTACTGTTTCAAAAATTTTGCTTTCACAGTAAATACCGTCTTTATCTCCGTATATGCCTTCTTCAAACTCACCATATGCTTTAACAATAAGGTCACGGCATTGATCTGTTATATCGTTTCTCTTTGTGCCTATTGATTTTCTTCTTGCTTCGTAGCAGTGGGATGCATCAATTAACTGCACCTTGCCTATTCTATATGATGGCTTGTCCTTTGAGAACACCCAAATATATGTGCTAATGCCAGTGTTCATAAATTGGTCCGTGCTTAACTGAATAATAGCATCAAGCCAATCATTTTCAAGAATATATCTTCTAATTTCAGAAGGACCTGAACCAGCATCACCTGAAAATAGTGGTGAGCCATTTTGTACTATTGCCATTTTGCCGTCCTCGGCAAGTTTTTTAAGTCCGTTTAGTACAAAGAGCTGTTGTCCGTCTGAAATTTTTGGTAGTCCCGGAGCAAATCTGCCATGCTCACCCAACTTTGCTTCATTTTCAACTGCTTTTTGCTCTCTTTTCCAGTCAATGCCAAACGGTGGATTTGATATAATTCTGTCAAAGGTATAGCCCTCAAATTTATCCTCGGAGAGTGTGTCGCCGAAACGCATATTGTTAGGGTCTCCACCTCTAATCATCATGTCTGCTTTTGCGATTGCATATGTAGATGGATTAAACTCTTGACCAAAGCAAGTAACCTCTATTTCGGAGTCAATGGCTTTTATTCTTTCTTCCATACAAGAAAGCATTTGGGAAGTACCCATTGTCATATCATATACGGTCATATTATCGCCTAACTTCACATCACAAAGAAGCAAATCGGTCATTAGGTAGATAATATCTCTGCTTGTAAAGTGGGCTCCTGCCTCTTCGCCATAGGACTCATTAAATCTGCGAACAAGGTCTTCAAAGATATAGCCACAGTCAACTGCACTTATCTTATCGGGGCCTAAATAGCCCTTTTTAGAGTTAAACTCCTTGATTACAAGATATAGAGTATTGCTTTCTACCATTCTTTTGATGATATTATCAAATTCAAATTTTGCAAGTACATCTTGCACATTAGAGGAAAATCCAGCCAAATAATCTTTAAAGTTTATTTCAATGTTTTCAGGGTCGGACACAAGTTTTTCAAATGTAAAATCACTTATGTTATAGAATTGGTAGCCAGATGCTTTTGTTAAAAAGCCATCTACCACCTCTAAATGTTTAACCTTTTCATAGGTTTCAAGCACCTTTTCGTGAGTGCCTTCAAGACAGTCATTAAATCTTTTTATAACGGTCATTGGCAAAATTACAAGACCATATTCATGTGGTTTGAATGGTCCTCTTAACATATCTGCTACATTCCAAATCACTGTTGATTTTTCGGCTATATTTACTCCCACATTAGTTACTTCTTTCATTGTTTATCTCCTTGCACATACTCTTTTAAGTACATTTTATCAAATAATTAATAAGCTTGTAAAATTTTAGATGTCGTGTTATGAGGATGCTTGCCCTCAATACATACTTATACAGAGTAATTATAACATAAAATGTCGTTGTTTTTCAATAAAAACAGCAACTTTTGAGAAACTTTTGTTATCAATATGCAAACAAAAAGAAAACCTATGCGAAATTCATCATATGGGTTAATTCAATTTATCGAGATTTTCATCAAAATTTGCATACGGTGCGGGATTTTGAGTTTTATAAAACAAGAAAAAGCCTTGCGGTGCAAGGCTTTTGGGTTTTAGTTATCGCTAAGTGGTTTCATTGTTGGGAATTAAATTTGATTTCTAACATAAGTTTCCATAAATTCTTAAAACCCTTGTACCGCTTGGCTTTCTCGGCTTTCATCTTTGTTCTAAGTTCTTATAAATTCTTACACAAAGTGTATAAAAATGTTTAAGTTTTGTTTAAGCATTGTTTACGCCGGATGAAGAAACAAAACCGTTCTCTATGTTAGAGAATGTTGTAGTTTTATGCTCCTTAGTTACATCAGCATAAATATTCATAGTTACGGATATATCAGAATGTCCTAAAACGTCTTGTATCGTTTTATAATACACTTCCATTTCACACAATCTGGTAGCAAAAGTATGCCTTAAGGTATGGCAACTAAACGGTGGCAAAAGTAGTGGTTCTCCGTCCCCATTATGATTAAGCAAAACCTCGTCGTTACAATCACGAATGATTCTTCTAATCGCTTTGTTTAATGTCCCCTGATGTTGTGTTTCTCCAAAACGGTTGACGAAAATAAAGTCGGTAAATCCGTCAACGGAAACCTTACAAGAAATATTCAATTCGTCTTGATAAGCTTTTTCTTGCAAAAATGCTTCTTTCACAAAATCGAACATTGGAATATCTCTGCATCCCGCTTTTGTCTTTGGAGTATTGACAGCAAAATGGCAGCCTCCACAACCACCTTGATTATAGTACACAAGAGTATGATTGATATTGATATACTTTTTATCTAAATCAATATCACACCATCTAAGTCCTACTGCTTCTCCAACTCTCATTCCTGTACCAACCATTACAGCAAAAACCGGATACCAATGATTATATTTAGGTGTTCTTTTCAAATAATCCAAAAACAAATCTTGTTCAGCTTTTGTTAATGCTTTTCTTTTCTCTACTCCAAAGTTGTGAGATAATTTGAGTTCCTTAAGCATATTGTCGCTTGGATTGACTCTTATGTAGTTATCGTCAACTGCTAAATTGAACACTTGGTGAAGAACAGTATGAACGCTATCTATTGTTGCAATAGATAATATATGGTCATCTGCAAGAAGATTATAAAAACGTTTTACGTCGCTCTTCTTAACATCCTTAACACGAACCTTTCCAAATGATTTTCTAACATAGGTGTTGTACATATACTTATAGTTTGAAAAAGTATTGTCTTTGAGTCCTCTTTTCAACTCACACCATCTGTCAAACATATCATTTACAGATAATGTCGCTCCATCTGTTCTCACTCCGTCATACAAATCAACACAAAGTTTTTTCTCTTTCTCTCTAAGCTCTTCAAGAGTTTTTGCATAAATTGCATGAGTTTTACCATCACGTGAACGATAGCGATAGCAATAAGTACCGTTTGGTCTTTGGCTCTCGCCTGCTTTCAAAGCGATTCTGTTAGAATCGAGTCTTCTTTTTTTCTTGTTATTAGTGTTTTTATCAGCCATAATTATTCTCCTTCTTGCAAGTGGAAAAAGCCTTGGCTGATCACCATATCTATTATACCATAGAATAGGAATATCTTCAAGGCTTTTTCAGAATTTACTATTTAAATTGAAAACATTTTTTCACAGTATTCATCAAATTTTTTTCTTTTAATAAGTCGCTTTGTGCCTACCCACAGAACAAATTCACAATTATCTTTGTCAGACAATGCTCTTATCTTATTTTCACCTATTCCTGAATAAGCCGCAGCTTCTTCTACTGTTAAATGACTTTTCTCCCAAATAGGAACTTCTTTCACTTGCTATACCTCCCTTTTAATAATCTTTACAATTAGATTATATATTTCATCCACGAAAACCTACTTCATGGTTGAAAAAATAAATTGAAATTTTTTGATTTACGTATTTTAACAATACTTAAATTTATTTGTTAGCCTTTCGTCGGGGTTGTCTTGCCACAGTTTCGTCTTTTGTCAATCGCCCTATCTAAAGAAAAATATGACCGAAAACTTAAAGCCAAATTAAAATGAGAGTCAAGTAGCAATACTTGGCTCTTTTTTACTCTGACGTAATATTTTTCGTTACTAACCGTTAGTAACAGGTTCGTTGACAAAAGCAGAAAAACATTACTTAAATTTGAGTTATCCACTCCACTGTGGCGCTGGGTTGTGGTCGCCGAAAGGCTAAAAATAAAAATAAGAGGTAAAGAAAATGAAAAAGAAAAATAAGAAAATTAAAAATCAAAACAAAATAGTTGATTATAAAGCTTTTTATTTAAGAGAATTTCAGCTATATGACGGTGAAGCTGATATAACTTTCAACATAGTTGATATAAATACCGTTAAAGAAGAAATTACAGTTGCAATTAGCAATAGAGGTAGAATTTCAGTTGTAACATATGACCTTTTAAAGAATGACAATGGTTATTACTTTGAATATGGCATCTACTTCGACAAAATAAATATTAACGATTTTGAGGAGGTTTGATTATGAAAAAGTTTCATTGGTTATCACTCGATACAGGTGAATTACATACAAATATATTCTCTGTATTTGAGTAATTATATAGATATTCTGCTACTCTTGTGCTTTCTACTGAACCTGAAACGGGATCTGAGTATAAAAACTTAAATACACTGTCAATATCTTGAGCTTGCGAATAAAAAACAATAGGTAACATTGTATAGATTTTATCTGATGCAACAACCATAGAAATATTAGAATATATCTGTTTACTCTTGTGTTACTCAAAACTCTATCGCCTCCTTGTCAAGCTCAACTCCCTCAAGCATTTCTGTTACAGAGAAATTAAGCTTAACGTATTCTTCTCCGTCATGTGAATAAACGATTAAGGAATACATATTATCGTAGGCATATTGCCTACAATCCCCAATTATTGCGTCTGGGTAAACCGCTTTTAGAATGTCTGTTATTCCACCTTTTGGTGTAATAGTGAAATATGTTTCCTCTTCAACTATATTAAAACCTGCGGTAAGTTCTTTTTCTGCTTGATATGAATAAAGAGACCTATTCATTTCAAAATCAAAATTTTTACCACTGATGGCGTTTGGTACAACCTTTACAGAATAGCCTGTAACGTCTTTTTCGCCAAAATTAAAGGCATAACCTACATCAACCCTCATTCCCTCGTCCTCTTTCATTTTGAAGCCTCCTGCCGAGTCAAAAACGGTTTGTCCTTCACAGGTTACAAAAAATGTATAGCCAGAGAAATACAAAGCAACACCTATTATCGCTCCTAAAAGTAGAACAACAATTAAAACCTTAGCTATTGCTCCTGCTATTTTCATATCAATACACCTTCTCTACTACTTCTTGTTGCTCAAGTCTTACTCGAATTGTATCGCTTAAGCCTGTATTTGTTTCTGTAACTGTTATATCAATATAACAATCATTTACGTAGGAACGGAAAACATCATCCCACGATTTTGTTCTATGGCTATCAAGATATGTCATTGTGCCACAATCTTCCTCAATAGGCTCTAATGTTGTGATTTCAAGATAATTGCCACTTGCCTTCACAGTTAAAATCTTAGATAAAAGTGTGTCATAAGCAACCACTTCATCACTTGTGTCGTACCAATTAAAACCTCCGCTCTTGTATGCTTCACAATAGCTATAAATTACACTACCTGTACCTTTCATAGTGATATGATAGTTTGTATAACCACTTTTCACATCACCTAAAAGACTGGTTTGCTTTAACTCGAAGCTATATGAAGACTCTGGCTTAATGGTGTAGCCACCATTTGTCATAGTCAAATTTGTAGGTACAATCTCAAGAGCTGATGGCTTACCCACATAGGTAACAACACAATTTGCTGTATAACCACCTGTACGTGTAGTTACTGTTACAATGATTTTTCCGTCAAATCCTTTATAACAATTTACATTGCATACGTTAGAACCATCACCTTGAGGCTCAACCTTTACATATTGAGTTACATCCTCTGTTTTTGTGCTATCTTCCCATTTTACAGACCAATCAACCGCTTTTTCCTCTGCTGATGCTGGAACGACTGTTGCTGTAAGCACCTGTGTTACATAACCCTTATCTGATACAATTATTGGTGATGCTGTAAGGGAAATAGCTTCCGTTTCTTTAATATCAAAGTTGAAGTCTTGGTTGTTGCTTTCGTTGTTTTCAACCTCATTTTTTGTAAGTTCGTTCTTTTCATTCTCTTTAGCAGAATGAACTATCACACCAGCAACTAAGCCAATAATCAACAATGACAATACAACGATTATTACAATTTTAATTTTGCTCATAATCAAAACCACCTCCGAAATAATTTGGTACTGTATTTTCGTTTATGTTAATTCCTTCTGCCTCATATTCACATCTAAATGGAAGGCTATATACGGCTGTTCCATCCTTCAAATGAACTACAATTTTGAAGAAAGTCTTTGAACAGTCTACTTCCTCTGGGAAGTAAACCTTTTTGTCTGAATAAACCCATTCAATAACATCTGTAGCCTTGAACTTTTCATCAAGAGTAATAGCAAAATATTCCTCTTGTGTATCAATTTCAAAGAAATCTGTTACATCTGAACGTATCGCATAAAATGAAGAGTCTTGACCTTGAATTTTGAAATAAAAATTCGCTCCGTCTGGAATACAGTCAACAGTAACGTAATATTCCTGCTTTTCCTCTTCCATACCTTCAAAATATGCTATTTCAAATTTCTCTGGCATTCCTCTTTCAAGCAATATTTCGCTTGAATTTTCAGTGATTTGCGTGCCATTATGCACTAAATAGAAATTCGCTTTTTGCGACTCTCTAACTACATTGATACTAATAAAAGCTACTACCGCTACTGCAATGAGTACAACAATTACTATTGCACAAATTCTTAGCACCTTATTAATCATTTAATCACTCTCCAAACTTCATATAATCAAGCTCTGTTGCGTTGAAATTAAAGGTTGTTTGGTTAAGTGTGATAGATGATGGAGCAACTCCACTATTTACAATATCACCTACTTTAATTTCAAAATGGATTCTGTTATTTGTTGGATGAATTACCTCCAACCAGAACAACGTATCAGTTCCACTTTGCTTAGCACTTTCAAGAATTTCTGTAAGTAGTGCTGGATCAAGCTTGTAAATATTTGTAGTTGTTCCGCTTGAGTCTTGAACTAAATATGCACCAAGTTCTGAAAGGCTATCTACGTCAAAATAAATCTCGTCTTTAGCACTAAATTCGCTATAACACATGTTTGGAAAACCTGTATATTTCATACCGTCTGATGTCATACCAGAGAAAGACTCGCCTGCTCCCATTGTATTAAGTGATGAATTACCACCAATTACACCCCATTGACTAAGGTCGGTTGCATCATAACTATCACCATCCCAAGACTCAATAGTATAAGTGTCGGTAAAATCAACATCAAGTGTTACCTTACCACCTGTACCTTTGTTGCCTGTTGCTACCTCAAAATCAACATAGTTGACACCCGGTGTTAGTACATAATCACTACCTACCTTGAGGCTTACACTTTCAACTCTTCTCATATATTCGAGGGGACAAGTGTCTGAAATTTCTGGTTTTTCCTTAGAAACAACCTTTACAATAATTTGCTCACCAAATGGTGCAATACATTCAAGTGTAGCAGTTAAACTACCTTCCTCTGTTGGTGTAATAGTTACATAATCAGTTACAGTTTTGCCTGTAGCCCACTCGCTTTCTGGGTTGGCAAAAGAAACAGACCAATCTACTGCTGTTTTAGTTGCGTATGAAGGCTCTACAGTTGCTACAAGAGTGATACCCTCGTTTGCTGTTTCTGATAGAACTGTTGGAACAGCAAATACCATTCCAGAACGTGCCATTTTATAGGCAACATTTGATACCATTGGTGTTCCCTCAAGTGTAGCAACATCTGGTACGTTATCTACAAAAACAGGTCCACCGTTTTCATTTTCATCCTCACCTGTGGATGAATTGTCTGTGTTTTCGTTCTCAGGTGCGCAGCTTGTTACAAAAACGCAGGTAAACGCCATAAGAGCACATAAAATAAGTGCAAAAATTCTTTTTTTCATAAAAATCCTCCTAAAATTTGATTTTAAAGTTAAAAATAGGCTTGTGCTCGTATATGAACACAAGCCCATTTCGTTAATTATTTAGTCCTCAATTCGCCTTATCTGATAAGCATATTGAGAAGAGCCTTGTCGGATGACTTTGCAGGCTTAACAGGACACTCATATACAAGACCGTTTTCATCAACTGAAATTACGGAATATGTATTACCTGCTGCTGTTACGTTGCCCTTGTCGTCCTTCATTTCGTAAGGCTTGAGTGCGAGTTCGCACGCCATCTCGTTATCAAAAACGATATCAAGAACTACATATCCACCCTTGTCCGGTGGAATTACCGCAAGTTTAACATCCTTACCTCTGATTGTTCCTTTGATAAAGTAAGAGAAATATGTATTTCCCTTGTACTCAAAGGTTTCTCTTTCAACAAAAATCTTCTTTTCCATAAATTAAATACCTCCAAAAATTATTAAATTATTTCTTTTTCTGCACAGTCTGTGAAATGATTCGTGCCTCTTCCTTGCTCTTACCCTCGTTGATAGCCTTCTTATACTTATATAGGCCTGCGTGGTCGGTTTGACATTGGAGATAACCTGAACGGATACCTGCCTCGTAATCGGTGAGATCCTTGTCCTTCTTAGGACCGTGCTCGTGCTTCTTTGCCTTGCGCTCAGATGCGTAGGATGCTGCTCTGAGCTTTGGTTTTACCCATCTTCTTTGTGCGTACTTGTTTTCGCCTGACGCCTCAGGCTTCTTTTCGATAGCTTTCGCCATAATTTTTTCTCCTTTGAAATAGTGTTATAATATAAAAGTAGTTAGGTTCGGCTCTTCGCCTATATTCAATTTTTAAAATGAACTATTTGAGTGGCTTTTTGACATTCTGTCTATGCGATAGTTGTTGGTAGGTGGCCACCTTTTAATATCCTCGAAAAACCGCAATCCCGAATCGTTTTCTCTAACTCAAACATTCAAGTATTAAAGGGATTTTTATTATCCCGTTTAATCTACATAAGTGCGAGTTGTCATTGTTGCCGGTACTCGCTTCGCATTAACAAGTGATGGTCTAATAGACTGTAAAAATTCTAACTGACTCATTCTTAAGCTTGTCTTTGAGTAAAATATATCTCTGCTATATACAACAGTAATACCATTGATGATTTCTATTGAAACTTCCTGCCTAACTAAATAGGTTTTCGTTTCATAAATGTTATTTGCATTGTCAAGAAAATCTATTTCATCAAGTAAGATTTCCAATTCACATTTAGTCATTTACTTTTCCTCCTTGTTCAGATTTTCAAATAAATACTCATACAGTTTTGACTGCAATCTATTCACCGTTGCAACTGATACGTTCCATTTTGTTGCCATTTGTTGAATAGTAGAACCAAATCTATATTTTTCATTAAAGAGTCCTTGTAATTCTGGTGGTGCATCCTCGATAAGCTTTACATATTTTTCAATCAAAAATACTAATTTATCGCAAGGTTTAAGCGTACCATTCACAATAGAGTCTTGCATTAAGAAAAAGTTTTTTATATTTTCTAACTCTTGCTTTATTTTCTTTTTTGTTATAGTCATATTAAATCGCCTCAGGTCTTGCAAACTTTTTAATGATTGACTCCAATACTAATTTTCTTTCTTCATCAATCTCTCCTAATAAAGACTCAAGCGTTTCCTTTTGCTTAGAACTCAGATAGTCTTTGTCCCTGTAGTAACCTTTGGTTACATACACACCTCCTTCTTCTTTACCACATTTAGAGTAAATAGGATAAGATAGTGAGAGCTCCAAAATATCGTTACTTATTGTTCTTTTAGAAACACCAAAGTAATTTGCTAAATATTCAATTTTTGCGTATCGAATTTCACATAAAAGAGTTATCATTTTATCCCTTCGTTCAAGAGCATTACTCACTATCTCACCTCCTTTTCCCTTTCTGTATTTCCATTATCGCATTCAACCACGAAGACCTACTTCATGGTTGAAAAAATAATTTCAAATTTTTTGAAATTTTTTGATTTTCTTTTTGCAACAAAAAAAAGCGAGCAGAAAAATCCTAAATACCCACTACGGGCTTAGAATAATTCTGCTCGCCAAGACGCACTAAGTTCTTGCTCTGACACCTATATATAATAGGTGTTTTACGACCACTTACTTATATTGATAGGGAGAAAGGATTTACCTGAGCTCTATTTCAGCACGACCTTGCTTTGTCATATAAGCGTATATATTCAATTTTAATCAAATAAACTATGAAAAATTTCCGACTCTATTGATAATATATCAAAGATTGATATTTTTAGTCCATCCATCATCAGTAGTGTTTGCTCATATCCATCTATCTTTTTAAGCTTACCTGTAACAGTTAGGTATTCGCCTCCAGACTTTCTTTTATCTGGCACGAAATATGTTACTGTGATTTCAGGATTTTCTTCAATATTATCTATAAGGAAGTTTATTTTTAAGTCTATTCCTTCTTTTGTTTCTTCACTTAAATCTAACTTTGTCCCGGTTAATCTTCCTGTTTCTGTAATTGCATCATCATAACCGGTTAATGCAGCAAATGGAGCAAATTGTGCAACTCTATCTATCATTGCCATTCTTGGATGTCTTTTTGATGTAGGACAAGGCAAATTGATAATATCATCATAATTTTTATCGTTCATGCTTTATGTCCTCCGATTTGACCGTTTCTGTCAATGGCAGTTGCACCTTCTTCAAGGTTCATTCCTTTCATTACAGCATTTTTACCATACATACCTTTAATCTCAAGTAATGCAAGCTGCATTCTCTTTTCCTTTTCAAGGTATTCATCCTTTTGTTCTGGCTCTTTAGTATCAAGAATAGAAAAAATATCAAGTTGCTCAGCCGGTGTTGCATTTTTGACGCCTTCTTCATCAAGTAATTTACAGAAAGCTATATTTATTCTACGAATAAGCAAGTCTTTATTTACTATTTTATCATACAATTCATCAACCGCTTTTAAAATTTCCTTTGTTGATGAAGAATATTTAGGTAAATTATGAGTTCCGTGAGCATGCTTAGGTACAGCTCTACCATAATGGTCGTAAGTAACTTCACCTACATATGCTCTTTTTCTATTTTCATCAGTTAGATTTTCTATATCATAACCAATCGTTAAAACGATTTGGTCGGTAAATAAGCCCTTACTTACAATGTCAAGAACAAGTGCATCTGCCATTTCTCTTGTAACAAGCTTTGCCTTTTCTGCTGTATAAGGACAATGTAACACTTGACCTGAACTTAAACTGTTTGTGCTTGGCTTATATTTTTTTACTTCTGCTATTGTGCATGGCTCATAACCCCATGCGTGGTCTATAAGTAATTCTGCGTTCTTTCCAAAAAGCTTATATAAGAGTTCTTCATTATAATAGCCCTTTTCACTTATGGAACATCTTGCAACATCACCCATAGTATAAAGTCCTTCTGCTTCAAGCTTTCTTTGATAGCCTTGTCCTACTCTCCAAAAATCAGTTAAAGGTCTATGATTCCATAGAGTTTTCCTATAACTTATTTCATCAAGTTCTGCAATACGGACTCCGTTTTCGTCAGCCGGCATTTTCTTTGCTACTATATCCATAGCAACCTTGCATAAATACATATTTGTACCAATACCTGCTGTAGCTGTTATTCCTGTTGTTTTGAGAACATCCTTTATAATTGTCATAGCCAATTCTTTAGCCGATAAATTATATGTTTTTAAGTAATTTGTAACATCCATAAAAACTTCGTCTATTGAATATACATGTATGTCCTCTGGTGCAATATACTTTAGATAAACTTTGTAAATCCTTGTGCTATATTCCATATAATAAGCCATTCTCGGTGGTGCTACGATATATGAAACTGCTAACTTCGGATTTTTCCTTAGTTCCAGATAGTCATAAGACTCTCCTACAAGTTTTCCTGCTTTCATTCTTCTCTCAGCATTAACTTCCTTGACTTTTTGAACAACCTCAAATAATCTTGGTCGCCCTCCAATTCCAAACGATTTTAAAGAAGGTGAAACAGCAAGTCCTATTGTTTTTTCTGTCCTACTTGCATCTGCTACTACTAAATTTGTTGTTAAAGGATCGAGATTTCTCTCTCTGCATTCAACGGAAGCATAAAAAGACTTTAAGTCTATTGCTATATACGTCCTTTGCTCCATTTAACCTACTCCTTTAATCGCATATGGGTTTGTTACCTTAATGTTAAACTCCTTAACATTTTTTCTTTTACTATAAATTACGACCTTGCATCTGTCGCACATAATTCTTAAAGCGCCATCTTCGCTTAAATAACCTGTTATTTTATGCCCGCAATTAGGACAAAACATTTCAACAGATTGATAGATTGAAAAATCCACTATAAACCTCCTGTTGCCAACGAAAAACAAGGACAATTAGATATACCGTTAGAGTGGTTGGCAGCCAAAACTACAGCTTATCACCTTGAAAACCAAATACTTATAATTAGGGGGCTTATAACACTATTTCTACAAAGAATATTATTCTACATCTTTTATTACTTTAACCACTATTCCTTGAATATCAATAGTGTCATAGAACATATCTTTCAAATTATCGTTTTCGGGGTGCAATCTGATTTTTTTCTTCCTTTTATCTATATAAAATCTTTTCAGAGTTGCTTCTTCGCCGTCAATTAAAGCAACGACAATTTGACCTTCATTTGCGGTGTTTTGTTTTCTTATTACAACATAGTCCCCATCATCAATTCCGGCATTTATCATACTATCACCTTGAGCCACAAGAACAAAAAATTCTCCTGCTCCTAAGAAATTGCCCGATATTGACATATACGAGTCTATATTTTGCTCTGCTAAAATTGGAGTACCACAAGCTATTTTACCAACAACAGGGATTAAGTGGAAATTACTCATTTGTTTTATCAATGGCGTGAGTAAACCCCTACGGTCAGTAGTTCTTTCAAGCATTCCTTGATTTTCCATAGCACTAATGTACTTACTTGTTGTTCCTTTTGACAGCCCAATTCTGTCCGATATTTCTTGAAGCGAAGGTACGATATAATTATTCAAAAAACAATCGTTTATATAAGAAACAATCTCGTTCATTATTTCTTGGTTTTTACTTCTCATTTAGCAGCCCACCTTTCTATTTGAAACATTTGTTTCATTTAGATTGATTTCATTATACAATCCAATTTAACCTTTGTCAATAGGTTTTTTGAAGAAAAATTCCCATCATTTTATAATGTCGTGATTTTAGTACACTGTTCATATTCATTGTACTTATCAATCTAAAAATTCATTTTTTCCCGAGGTATGCCTCCTTTTATTGTTCTTTATTTTGTGCTATACTTGAATTTTTTATTTCGCTTTTGGTGGTTTTTGCACAGTTATCGCAGATGTAAACAGGAAAAATTTCGGCTTAAAAACAAGGTTATAGACGCTTTTGACATCTGCGACACCTGTGCTAAAATAGACTCGGGCGAAAGGTAAATATGAAACGTAAGTATAGGGACAAAAAATAAGCTACAAGGCTAATCCGTATACTGTAGAAAATGTGGATTACAATGCTAAAAGAGATGAGTATACTTGCCCGGGCGGAAGAAAGCTTAATTTCAGAAGCGAAAGCAGAAAGACCACTGAGAACGGATATACTATCTCTACAAAATATTACAGCAACGACAAATGCGGAAGGTGTCCGTACAGAGATAAATGCCATAAATCTAAAACCGGTTACAGAACGGTTAAAGTAAACCAAGTAATCCTTGAGCACAGACCAAAAACACTTGAAGCCTTGACGAGTGAAGAAGGAACACTTCTGCGTATGAATAGATCTATTCAGGTTGAGGGTGTGTTTGGTGTACTCAAAGAAGATTACGGATTCAGGCGTTTTTTGACGAGAGGAAAGAAAAATATTGAAACGCAATTTTTCCTTCTTGCGTTTGCGTTAAATATTGAAAAACTATGCAACCGCACGAAAAAAGGAAGAATTGGCTTAGATTTGTTCAGGTTGAACGCCTCTTAAACCAATTCTCTGCGGAATTGTATAACCCTTGGAAACGAGGATTTTGCCGATCCTATTTTCGTCATACTCTTTTTTGCCTCAGTTCGAGGCTTTTTCTTTTGTTTTGCCGAAACGCGCAAAATTGCATAGCAATAGGCTGAGCCATTAGCTTAATTAAAAGCTTTTGACTCAGCCTCTTTCTTTGTGTTGACTTGTCTTATACGATAATAATATCGATGGATTTATCCTTAATGGTAACTGCCTCTACGGGAACGGTGACATCAACAGTCTCTCCAACGTTGCCGTTATACGCGGCAATCAGCTTTTGACCGTATACGTCGATAACGGCATATTTTGCACGACCGTAGTCCAAGATCTCAAGAACCGTACCAACCAGAACGTTTTCTGCGCCCTCGGTATGAGGTGCCACTGTCAAATACTTTGCCTCAACGATGTATTCAAGCGGCGTGTGGAAGATCTTATTGCCCTTGCAAGCAAATACCTTTTCGCAAATGCTATCGGTAGGAACAAGCTTTGCCTCTCCCACGTTCATATAGAAGTGGTAGAACTTGCGAGACTTGTCCTTAACCTTTGTAAAGATACCGTCAAGCGTGTTGGTGAGCGACAGAGGCGTAACACCGAGAGACTCGATTGCCATTTGGGTAAAGTCAATATCAAATTGAACATCATCACCAACGGCAAATCTTGCCTCGCCCTGCTCCAAGGAGAACAGTGTTAAGCTGCCCACCTTAAGGAAGTAAAGCGTTTTGCCTTCGATGGTCTCGATCCACTGTACCTTTGCGTGTCCGTTGCCTTCACCAAGCGTAAGAGCACTAACGGGCATGGAGATTTCAGCATTCTTGCCATCTGCGCACTGAACGGCTGCAGGCAGGCGGAAGCTTTCTGTCTCAAAGCTGAGCGTACCACCGGCGATCGATGCCAGGATAACGTTCTCCTCAGGAATTCTTCTGCGAATGCTCTTTTCGGTGTCCTTATCGAAAACGTGGAACTTACGACGGGAGATCTCAATATCGATGATGCCGCCGCGGCGAACCTCGGTATCAGGGTTTGCCTTGATGATGATGGCACCGCTTTGTGCATCGGGGGTATCGAGATTGAGGTTTGCATAAATGAGCGTCTCGCCGCCCAAAACCTCTACTACACTGACAACCGCCTTTGCAGGTGCCCAAGAACCGTCATTATAATTGTTCTTGTTGTAAACACGTACGTCATCGGGACGAATACCGAATACGATCTTATGTGCGCCGTCCATATACTTAACGGGGATCTTATCGGCTTGGATGTACTTCATA
>JBGVPY010000026.1:0-124684 GCA_045127235.1 Eubacteriales bacterium | reverse complement strand
ACCATTCCCTATAAAATTTTACCCAGCCTTGTTGTTCCATAAATTCTCCTTTATAATCATTTAACTAGTCTCGCTAATCGCTAACTGCTAACCGCTAACAGCTTGTGGAAAACCGCTGACGGCTGATGGCTGTTCGCGTAGAGAACCTTAACAACATTATAAAATAAAAAAACCGGGATTGACCGGTACACTTTTTGCGAGGCAAACGCTTCGTATTAACGCAGTCAATGCCTCATTTTGGTATGTAGGTATGTATACTTACATACCTAACTTATAATATTGTTTTTCTCTTTGTATGACTAACGCAAACGCTTCGGGCTTGAAAGCAAATTCTTCGTATTAACGGAGTTAATGCTTCAATTTTAGTGTGTAGGTATGCATACTTACATACCCAATTTTAATGCATATTGCGAGATGTTAGAGGTTAAAATACCTAACTTATAATATCGATTTTGTTTCTCTTTGTATAACCAACGCAAGCGCTTCGGGCTTGAAAGCAAATTCTTCGTATTAACGGAGTCAATACCTCATTTTAGTATGTAGGTATGCATACTTACATACCTAATTTTAATGCATATTGCGAGATGTTAGAGGTTAAAATACCTAACTTATAATATCGTTTTTTTCTTTGTATGACTAACGCAAGCGCTTCGGGCTTGAAAGCAAATTCTTCGTATTAACGGAGTTAATGCTTCAATTTTAGTATGTAGGTATGCATACTTACATACCTAACTTATAATATCGTTTTTCTCTTTGTAAGACTAACGCAAGTGCTTCGGGCTTGAAAACAAATTTTTCGTATTAACGGAGTCAATACCTCATTTTAGTATGTTGGTATGCATACTTACATACCAAGTTAAAAACATGAAGCGGTATTTAAGGAAAGTAGTCTGTTGACGTCGGAATTCGTACACAAAACAGCGAAGTAAACGCAAATTTTAAATCTTACGCTTGATTTTCCAATTTTAGTATGTTGGTATGCATACTTACATACCAAGTTAAAAACATGAAGCGGTATCTAAGGAAAGTAGTCTGTTGATGTCGAAATTCGCACACAAAGCAGCGAAGTAAACGCAAATTTTAAATCTTACGCTTGATTTTCCAATTTTAGTATGTTAGTATGTATACATACAGACCTAAATTTAAAACGTATGAATTTTGGTAAAAAATCATGAAATACAAAAACAAAAGCAAAAATAGAAAACAAAAAATAGAAAATCAGGAGATTTAAAATGGAGATTTACGAAAAAACTGAATTTGGCGAGCTACTTACAAGGCTAATAAGAGAAAAGAAAATGACACAAAGCTTTTTCTTTCAGAAGGTAGGCATTGGCAAGGCGTATTTTTATGACATTCTTGCCGAAAGAATTAGTCCATCATTAGAGGTACAATTTAAAATGCTTTCTATTTTACAGCCACAAAAAGAGGATGAGCTTAAATTTTTTGATTTAATTGCCAAGGCAAAAAATGATTTACCTGCTGATATTTTTAAATATTTGATCGGCAACGAAGAAAAATATAAAATCATTCGCGAAATGATGGACAAGGAACAATCACTATAAGCCAAGAAGCACGTTGGTGCTTCTTTTTTCTTTTTTAATTTTAGTATGTTGGTATGCATACTTACATACCTAATTTTAATGCTTATTGCGAGATGTTAGAGGTTTAAAAAAACGGCGCCAAAGTAATCTTGTCGGCCGCTGTTCGCGTAGCGAACCAAATCTAATCTCGCTAACCGCTACCTGCTAACCGCTTGTGGCAAGCCGCTGTTCGCGTAGCGAACCTTAAAAATATTATAAAACAAAAAAGCGGTATCAACCGGTACACTTTTACCGGAAATATCGCTTTTTATATTAAATTAAATCAATTATCTAACTTGGCTGACTACCGACCACTCTTAAGCACGGACAATCCCCCGTCCCCTGTCTGCGATAATCTCCCTACTGAGCAACGCGAAGTAATTTACCTGTTGCGAAGCAACAATTTACCTACAAAACCATAGTTTTGTAATTTACCTGCAAAGCAACGCTTTGCAATTTACCCGTGAGCGAAGCGAGCTACTGATGGCTGCTACGCAGAGCGAGCCTTACTTAAGCAGCTTTTTAATATCACTATTCAGCACGCTATACTCAAAAGCGCCTGCGTAGTGGGCGGTGATTACGCCATTTTGGTCAACAACCAAGGTTATTGGATATGTTCCCTCAAAGCCACCCATGAGTGAGTAGTATTCCTCAGGGTCAGTAAGCTTTCCGCTTGAATTTGGTAAGTCTCTGCCAAAGAGGATTTTTGAGTCAGGGAAGTTTTCGTTTATGTATTCAAGGGCAGGTGTTGAAAGACCGTTTGTGTGAATTGCAAGCACCTTTATCTTGCCATCATGCTCTGTTGCAAGTCTGTCAAGGTCAGGTAAAAGCGCAAGGCTTGGCTCGCACCATGTTCCCCAGAATGTAATTACTGTTACGCCATTTTTATTGTCTGCAATATTAAATGTATTTTCTGTTAATCCGTTTTCATCGTAAAGTGGGATATCCATTTCAGCAGCGTTCATATCTACCATATAGCCCCATGTTATTGTATATTTGGAGTTAGTATTTTCTGACCACCATTTATTCCAGCCCTCAGGAGCTTTTGCGGTACGGCAATAAAGTCTAATTGACGCGCAACCCTCAAATGCATACATGCCGATTTCTTCAACATTTAGCGGAATTACGATTTTTGTAAGTCTGTTGCAATCCTTAAATGCATTTGCGCCAATTTCCTTTAATGAGTCGGGGAGAGAAATATCGGAAAGATATACACATCCCTTGAAAGCATATTCATCAATTTTTTCAAGACCCTCGCCGATTGTTACTTCTCTTAATGACACGCAGTTATAGAATGAGCTATCGCCAATTTCCTTAACGCCTGAAATTGTTACACGCTTTAAAAGCTGAGAGTTTCTGAATGCATTTTTAGAAATAGCGTCGCCGCCGTTTATTTCAATTATCTTTAAATTATCCTGTGAAATTTCCTTAATTGCGCACACAGGTACGGTCGCATTTTCAATAGGACAGTCATCAAATGCTTTATCCCCTACCTTTGTAACTGTGCCGGGAAGTGTGATTTTTGTAAGTGCAGTATTGCCTGCAAATGCATATGCGCCAACAGATGTTACCGTGTCAGGAGCTACAAACTCAAATTCCTTTTTGCCAAGAGCGTATTGAATAAATGATGCTCCGTCCTTTGTGTAAAGGTTGCCGTCAATAGATTTATAGCTTCGGCTGCTTTCATCAACTGAAATATTAGTAAGAGCAGTGCAACCGGTAAAAATTCCCTCGCCAATAGACGTTACGCTAGATGGAATAGTAATAGATGTAAGGGCAATACAGCCCTCAAAGGCGTTATTTCCAAGCTCTGTAACTGTATTTGAAATTGTAACTGATCTAAGGGCTCTGCAATTACTGAATGCAAGCTCGCCAACAGATGTAACGCCATCTGTTATGGTAATTGATGTAAGCGCTTTGCAGCCCTTAAATGCTTGCTTGTCGATAGACTTTACACCATTTGGAAGCTCAATTTCCTCAAGCTTATAGCAATTTTGGAACGCGCCCTCGCCAATTTCCGTAATTGTATTAGGTAATGAAATAGTAACTGCATTTTCGCATCCAAGGAAGCCCTTTTTGGCAATGGCAACAACCTTTTTGCCCTCATGCTCCTTTGGAATTACGATTTTGTCAAGATATTTGCCGTCGCTAATACCAACGGAGTATCCATCTCCGTACTCGTAAAATTCAAGACCCTCTGTTGCTTTACCGCATGAAGCAAGCACCACTAAAGCAACAACTAAAAGGGAAACTGTCAATAATAAAGTAAAAATTCTTCTCATTTTGTACTCCTTTATATTTTTCTTATTAAATTATACCATAATATGATTAAAAAGTAAACAACTTTTAATTTTTACGCTTAAATACATGCTTGCAAGCACACACGGACAGGGGACGGGGGCGTGTCTGTGGGACGTTGTTGCGCAAATAATCATAACTTCCATGAGTACACAATAAAATATAGTTAAGAACGTTTTGGGGGAAAATATGAAAAGAATACTGTTTATTTTAGCTTTGGTTGCGTTGCTTTTTATGTCTTGTGGCAACGAATACGATATTTTATCGTACCAAGAAAATGAAATTACGGCTGAGTGCCAAGTGAACGAAAAATTCGATTTAGAAATCAAAAAAGCGGGGGGATGTGTGCGAATTTGCGTGATTTCTCCTGAGAATTTAGGCGGTACTGTGTTTGAAATTAGCAAGGAAAGCTCCTTTGTTATTAAGGACGAAATAAAAATTCCTCTTGATAATGAAAATATCCGCGGTATATATGCGCTCTCTCAAATATTTTCATTAAGTGAGGAAGCAATTACCACCGCCACAAACGAGGGCGTTATTACCTTTGATACAGACCACATCTTATACACCGTTACCTACGGAGAAAACAATTTGCCTGAGCTTATCACAATTTCAGGCGATGACTTTGAGTATAGCGTAAAAATCAACGCTATTTCACTAAATTGATTTTCTAACGCAGACCCGGGCGGGAGCTTTCCCAAGCGCTAAGATTTGATAAACGATTGCATTATCACAAAATCTATGGTATAATTACATAAATCAAAAAATTAACCTTGCTAACGACTGGCGGCTAACTGCTAACGGCTGTGAGCAAGGCGAACCCCTGTACCCTATACTGCTTAAGGTAAATTTCTTTGCTTTGCAAAGAAGGTAAATTGTTTTGCAGAATGCAAAACAGGTAAATTACGTTGCACGCAACATAGGTAAATTATTGCTACGCAATAGGTGTTTCTAACCACCCCTGTGAGCAAAGCAAACCCCTATCCCTTATCCCCTGCGACAGAAAGGAGCTACCTATGAAAAGAGTTATAAAGCAGTCGTTTATAGACACTCTCCCCGTTATGACGGGATATTTAGTGCTTGGCTTTGGCTTTGGAATTATAATTAAAGCGTACGGTTATGGCTTTTTACATGCATTTTTAATGAGTGCCTTGGTATATGCCGGCTCAATGCAGTATGCCGCCATCGGACTTTTCACAGGCGGTGCTTCCTTAATTACAGTTGCAATTACCACATTTATGGTAAATGCAAGGCATATTTTCTACGGAATTTCAATGATAGATAGATATAAAGGGACAGGCATTAAAAAGCTCTACCTTATTTTCGCACTAACTGATGAAACATACTCCCTTGTCTGCACCGATAAGCACGGATTTTTAGGCAAGGAAAGAGAGAAATACTGCCTATATGTGTCGATATTTAACCACATCTACTGGGTTTTAGGCTCAATTTTAGGAGCAATTATCGGCTCAGTAGTTAAGTTTAACAGCGAGGGAATTGAGTTTGCTTTGACCGCACTTTTTGTAACGGTTTTTGTTGACCAGTGGCTAAATTCTAACAAGAAAAAAGAGGAAAAATACTCATTAAAACGCGATATAAACGCCCATTTCCCTGCAATCATGGGTGTTTTAGCATCAGTTGTCTGCTTACTTATTTTTGGCAAGGATAACTTCCTAATCCCTGCTATGCTAATTATCGCATTTTCCCTTTGCTTATATCCTGACAAAAAGGGGGTAGAGGACAATGACTAACGTTCAAGTATGGTATGCTATCGCGATAATTGTGTTGGTTACTGCGCTTACAAGATTTTTACCCTTTATCCTTCTTTCAAGCAGTAAAAAAATGCCAAAAATCATTGACAAATTAGGCAAGCTCTTGCCGTTTGCTATTATGGGCATGCTTGTTGTCTATTGCTTAAAGGATATTTCTTTTACGTCAGTAAGTGGCTTTTTGCCCGCCAGTATCGGCTGTATTATCGTTGCCACCCTCTACGTATGGAAACGCAACACACTCCTTAGCATAATAGTCGGCACAATTTCCTATATGCTTCTTGTGCAATTCGTGTTTTAGTGGTTCGCTTCGCTCACAGCCGTCAGCCGTTAGCGGTTAGCGGTCAGCGAGATTAGATTATTGAATTATCTAACTATAATCACGCGAAGCGTGTATGAAATCAACCGTTAGGTTGTATGTAATCAATGCAAAGCATTGTATGGAATTGACCGAAGGTCGTATGTAATCAACCGCTAGGTTGCATAGCAGTGGTCAGCACGCACCGAAGGTGCATATCACGCTTTCGCCAAGGGAAAGCATATCACGACCGAATTTATTTGGTTATATCACGACCGTGCGAAGCGTGGTCATATCGCGCGTACATAGTACGCATATCGCTCTGCAAAGCAGACATGTTATTGGTTCGCTTCGCTCACAGCCGTCAGCCGTTAGCGGTTAGCGGTCAGCGAGGTTAGATTATTGAATTAACTAGCCATATTCGTAAAGCGAAAGCATATCGCGACCGAATTTATTCGGTTATATCGCTCTGCGAAGCAGACAACATCGTACATTTCACAACGTAAAAAGAACTCTCAATTTGAGAGCTCTTTTTTGTTAGATATTTTATCAATTAGCTAACCGTTATGCAACCAAAATCTGCATGATTTATTTCGCTATATCATAAACTGACATAAAGGAAATTTCCTCTAAAATTTCCTTTTCCGTAAGGTCGGTTTTTGCAGAAATAGTGTAAGGAGTGTCGCTTATTAGGTCAAAATAGTTATCACTTAATATAATATCGTGGTTTTTAAATGACACCTCAACATTTTTTGCAAAAGCGCTTGCTTTTAGCGATATTTGTGCAACGCCGTTTTCCTTTTTAACGCTTACTGAAATATTAGGATTTAAGAATTTAAAATGCTTAGGCGGAGTGCCAAGCTCAGTATTTCTTGCTAAAATTTCGTTATTTTCATTGTATAGCTCACAGTAGAAGAACGTATCACGGCTACTGTCAATAAGGTCGCTAGCGTATGTCGCAACATCGCATGAAGCAAGTGAGGAAACTGAAATGTCTCTTTTGTCCTCAAAAATTACGGTAAAATCGTTTTTGATTACGCCAATTTTAATATAACCCTTAAAGTCCTTTAGCGTTTCGTTTGCTACGTTAACTGAAATTTTTCCGCTTTCGTTAAATAAGCCAAGGGACACGCTTTGATAGAACTTTTTAGCAAAGTAGTGAAGCGCCTTATATCTGCCGTAATAGTCAATGCTTGACCATGATGCAACAGGCCAACAGTCATTTAACTGCCAATAAACAGAGCCCATTGTGTAGCCACGGTTTCTTCTAAAATGCTCAACGCCGTACTTAATGGCGTTTGCTTGGTTTAACTGTGAAGCGTAAACGATTCCCTCTAAATTTTTCGGTATTTGGTATTGCTCCGCTAAAAATCTTAATATTTTAGTGTTACCGCCCCAACACTTTTGGTGAGCTTCCATGGTGTAAGAAACTAAATTTCTTTCATCCTCAGGGCAAAAAGCATCAATGGTTTTTATGTTCGGCAAGCTCTCATATCCGTATTCAGAGCAGAAGCGGAATTTATGCTTTCTGTATTCGTCAAAGCCGCAATCTCCGTGCCAAACGTCCCAAAAATGCACGTCTCCACGGTTGTGTCCGTTTGGATCGTCAAAATTACCCCCAGATGTTGGGCTTGATGGCACGTAAGGATGATGTGGCGCATACTCAGCGCAAATCTTTGGTAAAATAGATTCGTAAAGCTCTAAGTAATCCTTTCTTACAAGGGGATCGTTACCGTCAGCGCAAGGCCAATATAAAATAGCCATTTCCATTTCGTTATTACCGCAAAGAAGCGCAAGAGAAGCGTGATTTCTAAATCTCTTAACGTTGTAAATTGCCTCAGCCTTAAATTCCTCTACAAATTCATCTCTTAACCATACGTTAGCGCAAGCTACCATAAAGTCCTGCCAAATTAAAAGACCGTATTTGTCGCATAAATCGTACAGGTAATCATCGGGATAGAACGCACCGCCCCAAACTCTTATACAGTTAAAGTTGGCAAAAAGACAATCCTTTACAATCGTTTCAAGTCTTTCGTTTGTCATTCGTGATGGTAATGAATCAATCGGCACAAAATTTGCACCCATTGCAAAAATCTTAATGCCGTTTACCTCAAAGCAAAATTCTTGACCATCCTCATCATTTTCACGGCATAGCTTAACTGTTCTTAAACCGATTTTCTTTGATACTGTGTCGATTAAATCGGTGTTTTTATAAAGCTTAAACGTAATATCGTATAGATTTTGCTCCCCGAAACCGTTAGGATACCAAAGCTTAGGATTTTCAATTTTTATTTGTCCCTTGCCGTCTTTTAACGTAACGCTTTGACCATCAATTTCGCACACAATATCTAAATTATCCACACAGTGCTTGGTATTTACAGTTATATCAAGTGTAACTGCGCCATTTTCGTGGTGCTGAAGTATTTCAAAATCTTCAATTTTGTCAACATCATAAGCGCAAATTTCAACGTCGCGGAAAATACTCATGTTAGGAAGCTTTGGCGCCCAGTCCCAGCCAGACATGTAAAACGCCTTTCTTAAATGACAAGCACCCACGGTTGAGCCTAAATCCATATATACGTGGTGCTGCTTTTCCATTTCGTAGAAGTAATTTACAGGAGACTTAAACTCAAGGCGAAGAACGTTATTTTCCTTAGCCAAGCCTTTAATATCAAATTCATATTTGCGGTGCATATTCATAACGCTACCAATAAGCGTACCGTTTAAATATATATCGCATATGGTATCAAGACCGTAAAAAATTAAGTCAATTTTTTCTTTTTTAAGTTCATTTTCACTTAAAGCAAAATCAGTATAAAATGTGCAATCCTTCTTTGAATATTCAAATAAAATTTCCTCATTTGTACCGTAATATGGGTCAGGAATGTATCCGTATTTTAAAAGCACACTGTACATATCGCAAGGTACGGTGCATTCAAGCCCGCGGTAATTTTCATAATCCATTTTAAAGCTAGTAATTTTCATAAAATCCCCCTAAAAAGTTATATTATAAGTTTATCATAAAAGATAAAATAAATCAAGTGTAACATACTTGCAAAACAATATATAAAATGATATAATTAAACCAAGATTTGATAAGGAGCTTTAAATGAATTTACAAGTAAAAATCCTAGAAAATGAGCTTTGGTGTGGCGGTAGCGTTGCCGATGCAATGAAAGCTCCATTTAATAAAAATACAAAATATTTTCTTGATATGGAATGCGGCTTAAACCAAACAATGCCATTTTTCTTATCCACTAAGGGCAGATATATTTGGTGTGAAGCACCCATGACCGTTACTATTGAAAATGGCGTAATAGATATAATAGCTCCTGATAAAATTATTTTATGGAGTGGTGGCAAAACACTAAGGGATGCATATTTAGATGCATCAAATAAGTATTTTAAGTTTACAGGCAAGGTGCCCCCTCTTAAATTCTTTGAGAGCGCTCAGTATAACACATGGATGGAGCTTGATTATAACCAAAATCAAGAAGCGATTTTAAAATACGCCCACGGTATTGTGGAAAACGGCTACGAGCCGGGAGTTATTATGATTGATGAGGGCTGGCACACACGATATGGCGCATGGGAATGGGATTTTACAAAATTCCCCGACCCTAAGTCAATGATAAAGGAGCTACACGATTTAGGCTTTAAGGTTATGCTTTGGATAGTGCCTCTTGTTACATGCGATGGACAGCATTTTATTATGAATTACTTTTCCTATCTTAGCTATTTAGATGGAGCATGTGGCGATAAAGAGTACTTTTTAAGAACAGATGATAACAAGGTAGCTATTATAGAGTGGTGGAACGGCTTTAGCGCAATTCTTAACATGTGCAAAAAAGAGGACAGAGACTTCCTTGATAAAAAGCTTCAAAGGCTTATTTCCGAATACGGCGTTGACGGCTTTAAGTTTGACGGTGGAACTATTGAAATGTATCACCCAAAGCATATTGTAAATGGCACTCAAACAAAATATACTCCTGCTGAATTAAATATCGCTTGGAATGAATTTGGCGAGGGATACGAATATCACGAATATAAGGACACATTTAAGGGTGGCGGTAAAGCAGTTATCCAAAGGCTTCGTGATAGATGTCATAGCTGGGACTATGAGGGCATAAATACAATTATTCCATCAATACTTATGCAAGGAATTATAGGACACCCCTTTATTTGCCCCGATATGATAGGTGGCGGAGAATGGTCCTTTAACTATAAGCCAGACTTCAAGCTTGATATGGAGCTGTTTGTCAGAATGGCACAGGTAAGCGCATTACTTCCTATGATGCAATTTTCATGGGCGCCTTGGCGCATGCTTGATAAAAAGCACGCTGAAATGTGCCTTGAGGCTGCTAAATTACATAAGAAATTCGCGCCTTACATAATCGAGGAAGTGAAAAAATCAGCAGTCAGCGGAGAGCCTATTGTGCGCTACATGGAATATGAATTTCCACACTGTGGCTACGAAAGAATTTATGACCAATTTATGCTGGGAAGCGATATTTTAGTCGCCCCTGTGGTTGTAAAAGGACAATTCAAGCGTGAGGTTGTTCTTCCAAAGGGTAAGTGGAAATACCTTGGAAATACCGAATATGAGGGCGGAAAAACAGTTACGGTTGACAGTCCGCTTGAAATTTTACCATACTTTATTAAAGCAAACTAATTTTTAAGGAGAATAAAAATGAAAGTAACCTTTATGGGTGCAGGAAGCACCGTGTTTTCAAAAAATGTACTTGGAGATACAATGATGTGCGAAGCATTTCACGATTGCGAAATTGCACTTTACGACATTGACTCTCAAAGACTTGATGAATCCTACCTATTAATTACAAAAATGAATGAAAGCGTAAATGAGGGCAGAGCAACCGTTAAAAAGTATCTTGGCGTTGAAAAGCGAAAGGACGCGCTACGAGGTGCTGACTTCGTTGTAAATGCAATTCAAGTGGGACTTTACGACCCTTGCACAATTATCGACTTTGAAATTCCAAAGAAGTACGGACTTCGCCAAACCATCGGCGATACTCTTGGTGTAGGCGGTATTTTCCGTGCGATGCGAACAATTCATGTTTTGAAGGATTTTGCCAAGGACATTGAAGAGGTTTGCCCTAATGCGTGGTTTTTAAACTACACAAATCCAATGGCAATGCTTACAGGCTATATGCTTCGCTATACAAAGGTTAAGACCGTAGGTCTTTGCCATAGCGTACAATGCTGCTCCGAAAATCTTTTGAAGGATTTAGGCATGAGCGATAAATTAGAGGGCAGACTTGAAAAAATCGCAGGCATTAACCATATGGCGTGGCTTCTTGAAATTACCGACAAGGACGGAAACGACCTTTACCCCGAAATCAAAAAGCGCGCTAAGGAAAAGAACGCTACCGAAAAGCATGGCGATATGGTAAGATACGATTATATTGATAAGCTTGGCTACTACTGCACAGAATCAAGCGAGCATAACGCAGAGTATAATCCACTCTACATAAAAGCAGGCAGAGAGGACTTAATTGAAAAATTCAATATTCCGCTTGATGAATATCCACGCCGTTGCGTAAATCAAATTGCAGGCTGGCAAAAGCAGTATGAGTCCTTAATGTCAGGGGATAAGGTTGAGCATACACGCTCAAAGGAATATGCTTCCTACATTATGGAAGCAATTTACACAAATAAGCCATACACCATCGGCGGTAATGTGCTTAATCACGGAGTTATTTCTAATCTTCCATACGAAGCGTGCGTTGAGGTTAAGTGCTTAGTAGATGGAAATGGAATTCAGCCAACATATGTAGGTAACCTTCCACTTCAGCTTGCAGCAATGAATTCATCAAATATCTATCCGCAAATGCTTGCAATCGAAGCCGCTCACGAAATGAGCCGTGAAAAGCTTTATCAAGCAGTAATGATGGACCCACACACAGGCGCACAGCTCTCAACCGATGAAATTGTAGCAATGTGCGATGAGCTTATTGAAGCTCACGAAAAGGCCGGTTATCCTGTTTTTTAAGGAAAATTTATTTTCCTTTAAAAACAATCACGCGTAGCGTGTATGTAATCAATGCAGCGCATTGTATGGAATCCGTACAAGGTACGGAATGTAATCACAGCAATGCTGTGCATGTAACCGCGTAGCGTGTATGTAATTGCATCACAAACAGCACTTGAAAAAATAAATTCATATGCTAAAATAAAACTATAATTTTATGTTTTAGGAGAAAATGTGAAAAGACTTTCTTTGATTATATTAATGGTGCTTACTCTAATGCTCACCTCGTGCGTTATCGATATTAAATACGATACCGACACAAGCACAGATAGCATAATTTTCAGTTCCGATATACAAAGACCCGTTGACACCGACTCTAATGTAGATACTGCCACAGATGGCGGTAAAAATACAGACTTAAACACTGACACAAATATTGATACGAGCGTTGACACAAATGTTGATAAGGATGACAATACAAGCGACAATAATAAAAAATGCCCGCCACACAATTTCGGCGAGTATCAAGAAATTGCTAAACCAACCTGTCAACAATGGGGCGAGTATATAAGATATTGTCAGGACTGTAACGAGCCTAGTACATTAACCACAGAAAAAACCGACCATGTGTTTGAAATTCTTGTAAAATACATAGTTGAGCCTACAATCACATCGGGCGGTAGTGGGGAATACAAATGCGCAAATTGTGACACAACAGAGGTAATGGACCTTCCACCAAAGCTTTTAGATGGAGTTGAAGGTATAATAGTTGAAAAAATTGCATCTAAAACTATAAAAATTACCTTTAGCCCCGTAGAGGGTGCGCAGGGCTATGAAATATATTATAGCGGAAACGAGATAACCGAGGGTAACTTTATTTTTGCGCCGAAAGCCTCTGCCGAAATTGAAGGCGAGGAAGTCTTAAGTGCCACATTCAGAGTATCGCTGAATATCTATCAACCTTTTTATATAGCGGTAGTCCCCTATGTCGATGGTAGATATGGCGAGGTAATATGTATCAAGGTTGATTAATTTTATATAAAAAATCCCTTGGAGTGTCTTTTATCGACACTCCAAGGCGTTTTTTATATTAGCTCAAATTCAATAAATGAAGTACAAGTGCTATCCTTGCCGATAAATACCCAAAGGCTCCTTCCGGGAGGGAGCTGTCAGCGAAGCTGACTGAGGGAGAATGCGTAACAATAAAATCGTAATAAGCTTCAAGTACCGTTATCTCCTTCCGTCACGCTATGCAGCGAACCCCAAAAGTTCATTTCATTCGCTTCGGGGAACCCCTGCCGCGTGCCACCTTCCTCTCGGAGGAAGGCTTTTAAATAAGCTCAAATTCAATAAATGAAGTACAAGTGCTATCCTTGCCGATAAACACTTGGAATTTACCCGTCTCAGAGCCAAATGTTAAATCTCTGCGGACAAAGCGAAGCATGCTTTCGTTTATTATAAATTCAACCGTCTTTTCTTCTCCCACATCAAGCTCAATTTTCTCAAATCCCTTTAGCTCCTTAATGGGTCTTACAACTGAGCCAACTAAATCGCGTATATAAAGCTGAACAATTTCCTTCGCCTTATATTTGCCTGTGTTTTTAACCGTAACGGAAGCAATTATTTCCGTATCATTTGTTAATGTCTTATCACTTAATTTAAAACAGCTGTACTCAAATGCAGAGTAGGATAAACCATAGCCAAATGGATATAAAGGAGAGTTAGGACTGTCAATATATCCGCTTTCGTAAAGAATTCTTTTGTTATCGTCAGTGCGCAAATTGGCTGTCCTGTGATGATTGTAGTAAATGGGGCATTGACCCTCATTTCTTGGGAAGGACATGGTTAGCTTACCGCATGGAGATTTTTCGCCGAAAATAAGATTTGCAACCGCATTACCGCATTCCGTTCCGGGGAAATACATATTAAGTATTGCGCCTGCATAGCCTTCAATATCCGTAAGCACAAGAGGTCTGCCTGTAAATAATACTATCGCAGTATTTTTGTTTACCTCACATACTCTTTTAATAAGCTGAGCTTGTACATTTGGTAAATGTAAATTTGACTTGGAGTTGGACTCTCCGCTATCAAGCTGGTCCTCGCCAACACATAAAATAACGCAGTCAGCATTTTGCGCCAATTCCACCGCATCATCAATTTTAGAGTAGTCCACGCTGTTTAAATCAAGGTCGCAGCCCTTAGAAAAAGTTACCTCTGTGTCGTTTAAATATGATTTTACTCCCTCTAAAACAGTAACCGTTTCATCTTGATTGCAAGCACACCACCAAGAGCCAACGACTCTTTTTTCGTTACCGTGAGGACCGATTACCGCCACACGCTTTGCATTTTTGCTAAAAGGCAAAATACCGTTGTTTTTAAGAAGCACCGCGCTTTCCATAGCACTTCTTCTTGCTATTTCTTTATGCTCCTTGCAGCCTAAAATTTCCTTTGATTTTTCTATATCCATATATCCATATGGATTTTCAAAAAGCCCAAGCTTTTCCTTTAATTTAAGCACGCGCATAACTGCTGTGTCAATTTGCTCCATTGTGATTTTGCCCTCGTCAAGGAGCTTTTCAATATTGTTTATGTAGCAGGTGGATACCATTTCCATGTCAATTTCAGCATTTAACGCTTCATATGTGGCGTCCTTTTTATTTTCACAGTAGCCGTGGGTAACTAAATTTTCAATAGAGCCGTAGTCGCTGATTGTTACACCCTCAAATCCCCATTCATTTCTTAAAATATCCTTTAAAATAAAGGAATTTCCATTTCCGGGTACACCGTTTATGGCATTTTGAGCAGGCATAGCAACCATGGCCCCCGCATCAACTGCCGATTTATAGGGTGGCAAATATACCTCTCTTAATGTTATTTCACTAATATCTGAGGAGTCATAGTCCTTTCCGCTCATTGGCGCGCTATATCCTGCAATATGCTTTACGCTTGCACCTATTGTGTAAGGACCGCCGTTTCCTTGATAGCCAATAACACTTTCACGAGCCATTTCACATGTTAAATAAGTGTCCTCGCCACAACTTTCCATGCATCTGCCCCATCTTGCATCTCTTGATACGTCAAGCATAGGTGCAAAGGTTAAATGAATACCGTCAACGCTTGCTTCCTTTGCCGCCATTTGACAGCATTCTCTAACTAGCTGTCTGTCAAAGGATGAAGCAAGACCTAAATTTATTGGGTAAATGGTGCGGTATCCGTGAATAACATCAAGCATAAACGCAAGAGGAATTTTATTTTTACTGTTTTCTAAAAATTCCTTTTGTATAGCAATATTTCGCTTAGCGCCATAGGAGTTATAAACAGACGCAATGTCGTATTTGTAGTCCTTATCAAACTGCAAATAAAACTCAGGACCTGTTATTGGCATGTTTTTATCTGCCATATAGATATTTGAGTTTACCTGTTGAAGCTGATAGCACTTTTCTTTAAGTGTCATTTTATTTAGTAAAGCTTGTAAATCCATATTTTCGCTCCTATAAATAGCATGTGTTTTTATTTATTTTTATATTTGTAGTTGTAAAGTCTTACATTTTATATTGCTGCGGTGGATATACCAATGTTGTTTAGCATTCAAAAAACGATTTTAGCTAAATCAGCAACATCTTGTAACATCGCGATTTCTGTATTCTGTTGGCGTTATTCCCATTATTGATTTAAAGTTTCTGTTGAAGCTTCTTAGACAGTCAAAGCCACATTCGCAAGCTATATCAAGCACGGTGTGATTTGTGTTCAGCAAAAGATAACACGATTCATTTATACGGTAACGGCATACATATTCGGTGTAGCTGATGCCTATGACCTTGAGAAAAAGCTGCGATAAATAAGCATAATTATAGTTAATTTCTTTTGCTAATTCGTGAAGAGAGCATTCCTTTTTATAGTTTTTAGAAACAAAGTTGAAAATTTTGAAAATCAGGTCATTATTATTCTTGGATTTTATGTATTCTGCGGTGCTATCGAATTCACTGCAAATAGAGTATAACAGTCCCTTTAATTCTATTGTGGTTTTATTTTTTTTAAAGTTAGTAATTCTGTTAATGAAAAAGCTATCTAAATTAAACTTATTGTTCTTAGGTACATAGCCCTCGTAGCTTTGGCTAAATGCTTTTACAAGCTGCTGTGGAAAAATCAAAATAGCAAGCTCGGAATTCTCATTGCTTTTTGTTTGGTGAAGCTGGTTTGGAAATACCAAAACGCATTCGTTTCCGCATACAGTGTACTTCTTTTCTCCTACTATTACTTCGGATTCGCCTTTTGCAGCTATTATTAATTCAAAGCTATTGTGGATATGTGCAGGAAAATTAAGATTAGTATTGCGCCAAAGAACCGCCTCATTTGAAAGCGTTGAGTGATGGATTTCGTATAGCATATAAGCCTCTTAATAAAAAATAGATTTTGTATTGTCATTATACCATAGATAATGATACAATTAATACTTTCAGAAAAAAATACTGAATAATGTCTATATTTCGCATACATATGTCTTGATAGACTGACAAAAGTTCTGTATTATAATATTGAGAAAACGAGGTTGATACCACTAATACGGATTTAAATAGTTAAAATTGCAATTTGATGAAGGAACCTCTGTGCGATTTTGTCAAATGGCTTTTTATATCACAGAATATATTTGAAAAGGAGAAAAACAATGAAAAAGAGAATTCTTTTAGTTACCCTTATGGCAGCAATCCTTGTTTGTGTCTTTGCTATTTCGGTAAGCGCGTCAGTTAGCACTGCATACGATAAAACTGAAAAAGTAACAGTAACGCTTACAAACGGAACACAGGAATGCGCATTGTACGATGCGGACGGAGACGAGCTTGTATGGTACACACTTGACGGCGGTGCAACCGTTACAAGCATTAAAGCGAAGGACCTTACAATCATTTATGCAAACGACGGCAAGAACCTGCAACAAATTTATTTGGATGCGGATAAGAAAACCTGTCTCCAAAGAATCGGCGAGAAAACCTACAACTGTATAGTTGTTGCCAACCTAAGAGGTCTTACATTTACCACTCTTCCTAATAGCAACTATGTTGGACTTTTTGAAGATAGCTCTATCGTTCAATATGTTTATTTACCCGTAACCATTGCATCAATCGAGTGCAATCATTTTCTTAGAACTACCAATATGAAGGTTTGCGATTTCCCTGAGGATGCACGCTATGCCTTTGTGAATTCTAATGTTTTTAACGGTGCAAGCGCACTTGAGGAAATCAATCTTGCTGGTCTTACCTCGGTTAAAGGCACTCAGCATTTTATCGGTTGTACTTCACTTAAAAGAGTTATCGGCTTTGAAAAATCCACAATTACATCTCTGAGTGAAAAAATGTTCCAAAACTGCGGACTTGTTGAAATCGCTATTCCTAATACCGTAACTACTATTGGCTTAGCGCTATTTTATGGATGTAGCGACTTGGAAACTGTAAGGATGGGAGCAGGCTTAACTACTCTTGGAAAGTATGACGCGTTTAAGCTGTGTTCTTCACTAAAGACTGTTTATATGTCATCTACTGTTACCACTATACCGGCAGCTACCTTCGAGGGCGCAAATAATGTTGAGATAATCTTCTACACAGGCACAAAAGAGCAGGCTGAAGCATTCCAAGCATCTGCCGCTAACAACAAATACAATTTACACATTAAAAATGATTTTACTTTAATTTCTGCCACTGAGTATAACGCGCTTCTTGACACGAGTGGTAAGTATATCGTTTATGATTATAGCGTATGTGATGCATTCTATAACGGTAAGCATAGCACATCTCAATTAAGCCCTTGTGTTGTTGAATGCTCAAACTGCAATAAGAAAACAGTTAACCACATAAGCGATTATGAGACGGTTGTTGCCGAATATAAAAACGGATTTATGGCTAAGGGTCAAAAGACAGCTACTTGTGCAAGCGCAGGCTGTGGCTTTAAATTTGAAAAGGAGCTAAATCCTTTATTCACATGCTCTGGCTATTCCGCACCTGAAAACGGTAGCGGCGGAATTGCGGTAAGCTTTACAGTAGATAATGAAGCTATTAAGGAATATGAAAAATTAACAGGAAAGACTTTAAAATACGGCGCATTTGCAGTAGCAAAGCAAAAGCTAGGCGATAATTATATATTTGGTAGCGACGGAACAGTAGCAAGTAATGCGGTTACTGCTGAAATATCAAGCTATAATTTTGCTTCCTTTGACCTAAAAATAGTTGGCTTTACAGATGAATATAAGGACGCCAAGCTTGCTATGGGAGCATATGTAGCAGTAAGCGATGGTAAGACTACTGAATATTCATACATGCAAGATGGTACACCGATTGAGGGCGAAAAATATAGCTTTGTATCTTATTACGACATTGCAGGAAAGCCTTCAAATGAAGAGGTAGTACAATGAAATACGCAACTCCGAAATACGAAACGGCAGTTATAGAAACAGAAGATATTTTAACTGCTTCATCAAATCAAGCCTCTAAATATGAAATTGTGCAAAACGATGACAGAAGCGGAAATGTAATAATGAACGCATTAGACTTGTTCAAATAAATAACACAAAAGCCGTATAGTGCAAACTATATGGCTTTTTCTTTGGTCAAAAACCACCTCAATTTAATATAAGAAAAGTATATCACAACAAAAAAACGATTGCAATAAATTCTTAAACGCCTTGCAAATTTAAATATTATATGCTAAAATAAGACAACAAAGACAGCAGCTATTATTTTCGTTAGTATAATCTCGCTGACATCTAATAGCTGACAGCTTTTAAACCACAAAGGAGTTTAAATTATGAGCAAAAGAACAGAAGAAATTCTTTCAAGATTATCACTTGATGAGAAAATTTACCATCTTGTGCAGCTTACAACTGCAACATTTGTGCCATCACTTAAAAAGCCTAATGTTGTAACAGGACCTAACAGTAAATTAAACCTTGATGAGGACATGATTCACGAGGCAGGCACGCTGCTTAATTTAATCGGCGCAGAAACCATGATTGAGGGTCATGACTACTTTATGTCAAAAAATAAAAACGGAATTCCACCTATCTTTATGCAGGATGTAATTCATGGACATAGAACATTATACCCAATCAACCTAGCAGTTGCATGCTCATTTGACCGTGAGCTAGCCAAGGAGCTTGCAGCAATGGCTGCTAAAGAAGCAAGCCTTGATGGTGTTGGCGTAACATTTGCGCCAATGGTTGACTTAGTAAGAGACCCAAGATGGGGCAGAGTTATGGAGTCAAGCGGAGAGGACCCATATCTTAACTCCGAAATGGCAAAAGCAACCGTTGAGGGCTACCAAGGGGACATGGGCAAATACAATATTGCCGCTTGCGTTAAGCACTACGCCGCATACGGAGCAGCTGAGGCAGGCAGAGATTATAATACAGTTGATGTAAGCGAAAGAACACTTCGTGAGTATTATTTACCAGCCTACAAGGCAGCAGTTGATGCAGGCGTAAAAATGGTAATGACTGCATTTAATATCGTAGATGGCGTACCCTGTGTCGGTAATAAGCATCTAGTTAAGGATATTTTAAGAGATGAATGGGGCTTTGATGGCGTTATAATCAGCGATTATAGCGCAGCTGAGGAAATGGTTGTTCACGGTGCCGCTGAGGATAAAAAGGAAGCCGCATATCTTTCTATGGAAGCAACTCTTGATATTGAAATGATGTCAAATTGCTATCCTAAGTATTTAAAGGAGCTTGTAAACGAGGGTAAGATAACCGTAGAGCAGATTGACAAGGCGGTATTAAGAATTCTTAACCTAAAGGAGGAGCTTGGCATACTTGACAACTCATACAGAAGCGTAAGCGTTGAGGAGTCAAAGAGAGTTCAGCTATCCACAGAGCATAGAGCATTAGCTCGCAAGGGAGCAGAAGCAAGCGCAGTTTTACTTAAAAATGATAACATTTTACCTATTAGCAAGGATGCAAAGAGCGTTGCTGTAATCGGTCCAAACGGAAACACAGGTGCTATCCACGGTAGCTGGCAATGTGGCGGTAAAATTGAGGAAACTATCCCTGTATATGACGGCTTAAAGCGTATCTACGGCGACAGAGTAAAATTTGCGTTAGGATGTCCTATTGAGTATAACGCTACCGATACGTCAATGATTGACGAGGCATGTGAGCTTGCTAAGAATAGCGAAATCGTTGTGCTTTGCTTAGGCGAGCATCAGGACTACTCAGGCGAGGGCAACTGTCGCGCTAATATCGAAATTCCTGAGGTACAGTATAAGCTTCTTGATAGAATTCTTGAAGTAAATAAAAATGTTGTAGTAGCATTATTTGCAGGCAGACCTCTTGCTATGGAAAGACTTGATAAAGCAGCACCTGCAATTTTAGATATGTGGATGCCGGGAACTGAGGGCGGTAATGCGCTCGCTAACCTTTTAGTAGGCGATGCTATCCCATCAGGTAAAATCACAATGACATTCCCTCGCGTTTTAGGTCAAGTTCCAATTTACTATAACCACTACACCACAGGCAGACCAAAGCTTCCTGAGGATGACTTTAACCGTGTTCGCTTTACATCATCATATCTTGATATTCCAAATAGCCCACTATATCCATTCGGCTATGGCTTGTCCTATACAACATTTGAGTATAGCGACCTTACATTAAGTAAAGACACAATGAAGTCAGGGGACACTTTAGTGGCAAGCGCAAAAATCAAGAATACAGGCAACTATAAAGCCAAGGAAATCGTACAGCTCTATATTCGTGATGTAAAGGGCTCATGTGTACGCCCGGAAAAGGAATTAAAAGGCTTTGAAAAGATTGAGCTTGATGTAGGCGAGGAAAAGACAATTTCCTTTGAAATTACAGAGGAAATGCTCAAATATTGGAACAAGGACCTTAATTTCGTTGCCGAAAAGGGCGAATTCCAAGTATTCATCGGCAAGGACTCAAGCTGCCTACCATTTGCAAGCTTTAATCTTATTTAAAAGCCTTCCTCCGAGAGGAAGGTATCACGCGGCAGGGGTTCCCCGAAGCGAATGAAATGAACTTTGGGGGTTCGCTGCGTAGCGTGACGGAAGGAGCCAACGGCACTTGAAGCTTATTACGACTTTATTGTAACGCATTCTCCCTCAGTCATCTACGATGCCAGCTCCCTCCCGGAAGGAGCCTTTAGGCGAATTTGAGGTGTTTATCGGCAAGGACTCAAGCTGCCTACCATTTGCAAAATTCAATTTAATCTAAAAACATCTATAAACAACAAAACACGCAGAGAAAAATCTCTGCGTGTTTTTGCGTAAAAACGCAAGTGATGCATGTCTTAATTAAAAATCAACAAATAAATTTGTCCTTGTATTCGGGGAATTTATTTGATATATCCTTTTCCGAAATGATGAAATCAATATCCTTAATAGAGCATAGTGTATTCAACTTCTTAGGCTCTTTAGTTTTTTGGGAATTTAATAGCAAAACCGATTTTTTAGACTGCTCAAGCATAACCCTGCAAAGCTGGTTTTCAGAGGTGGAATTGTTTGTAAGTATTCCATCGGGGGATAATGAGCAAACAGAGAAAAAACAAATGTCGGCATTGAATTTTCTTATAACCTCTTCTGCAACAGAGCCAACATAGCTAAATGAGTTTTTAGACATCTCTCCCCCTGAAACAAAGGTTTTTACCCCCGTCTTTTGAGAAATAAAGGGAGCCTTTGTGCTATTTGTTATAATTACGATTGACTTTTTTGCGTCTAAAATTTTCATAAGCTGTAAGCAGGTTGAGGATGCATCTATCATAATGGAATCGCCATCATTTATAAGGTCAAGGCATTTTTTCGCAATAATATCCTTTTCCTCTACAAACTCTCTTTCGCGAAGCTCTTGAGGAATACTCTCTCCGGGAGAGTTAGATAAAAACGCTCCACCGTGAGTTCTTATAATCTTGCCGTTTTCAGCTAGGGATTTTAAATCTCTGCGCATTGTGGCAATGCTTACGAAAAATTTTTCGCAAAGCTCATCAACCGAAGCCTCTCGGTTTTGTCTTAAATATTCAAGAATACCGTTTTCCCTGTCCTTTAGTGCCATTTTGACCTCCATAATGCTAAAAATGAGTGAATATTTACAAGCTACCATTCATAAAATGAGCGTTTCGCTCAATTAAACAACCGATAATTGACACTATCGCTCATTCACATTATAATATAAAGTAACAATAAAATCAAGGAGAAAAAGATATGAAAAGAAAAATTTTACTGTTTTTTGTAACAGCCTTCATTTTCGTGTGCTTGCTTGCGCTTTCTGTCAGCGCTATGTCAGGCTCAGGAACAGAGGCTGACCCTTATGTGGTTGAAAATGCAGAGGATTTCGTTTCTATTAAGAACAAGCTTTCGGCGCACTACATATTGAATGCAGATATTTCTGTTTCATCAAACACGGGCGCAATCGTTGAGGGCACATTTACAGGCGTTTTTGACGGAAACGGAAAAACTGTAACTCTTAATATTGATGCTCCAACCGATAAAAGCGGTGATACATTTGATGCGCTTTTCGGCGTAGTAACAGGAACAATTAAAAATGTAACAGTTACAGGTAGCGTAAAAGGCTCAAACAAGGTTGCAGGCGTGGTTGGTAAGCTTTACAGTAGCGGCAGGATTGAAAACTGCGTAAACTATGCAACTGTATATGGCAGAAAGAATGTTGCAGGTATTACTGGCGTAGCTTTTGATAGCGCATGCGTTGTAAACTGTATAAACTATGGTGATATCAGCGGTAAAGCAATATCAAACGGCGTTGACTTAGGCGGTATTGTCGGTTGTATATGGAATTCAAACTCATCAAAGACATATATTATCAACTGCTCCAACGCAGGTAATTTAAAAGGCGAAGGCGGAAATGTCGGTGGTATTTGCGGATTATTCCAATCAGGAAAAATCGAGGGATGCTTCAATGCAGGTACTGTTACAGCAAGCCAACATGAAGGTACTATTGTAGGTGGCGCGCAAAATGATAACCAGGTAACAATTAACGGATATTTATCTTTAGTTGATGGCAGATATGTAGGCTCAACCAATACAGTTAAATATGGAAGCACAATTCTTGAATCCGCAGGCGTTGCTATTTATCTTGGCTCAGGCTCAGGTATTCGTGGCGAGTTCCATATGAACAAAGTCTTATTTGACCATATGACACGCATTTTAAATGGCGCGACAGTTGAATACGGCACCATCGTATCTACAAAATCAATAGTAGAATCATTAAAGGGTGATTTGTTTTCTGAGGAAGCAAATGCAAGCGGTATGGTTGTAGTTGCTCCCGCTATGAAAAACGGAGAAATTCAATATTCATATATTGACTCAAGCAAGGGAGAGGGATATCATTCCTATCGCTTTGCTTTAACAGGCTTCCCTGATACAAAGCAATCCTACAATATGGAGTTTGTTATTGTCGGCTATGTTTCAATTATCGACAAGGACGGCAATACACACGTTTTCTATGAAAACACTGTAAAATCCGATAGATTAGCATCAAATGCTGAGGAAACAGATTTAAATGCGGTAAATATTCTTCGTGTTGCCGAGGTTACAATAGCAGACGGCGACTATAAGGATAACGAAAGTGCTCTTAATGTGCTTGAGCATATTGTAAGCCTTAAATCATATAGCAATATGATTGAAATTGACGGTATTACCGATTACGGTCATGCCAATGCTACATTTACCTCTCACATCAGTAGCGGTGATACGGTTGTGTTTGAAATCAATAACACAAACGAAATTGAGCTTTCAATGTATGTAAGCGACCTTAAAGCAAACGGCTATGCTCTTATTATGGAAAATCAAATTAACGGAAATTACTTCTATACATACAAGAAGGATAATGCGTTAATTCATATTTCATATTATTCATTAGCAAATGAGGTTAATGTAGCAAGTGAAACATTAAATAATTTACCTGATAATTTAACTCAGCCAAGCTACGAAAAGAAGAATAATTCCTCAATTACACAAATTCAACTTGCTGACAATGTGTCAATTAAGGAAGGCATGTCCTATGTTATTCATTTAGCTGATGGCACATTCTTCATTATCGATGGCGGCTGGTGCTACGATAACTATTTAGAGGCTGATAAGCTTTACAATGTACTTAAAAACCTTGCAGGCGATAACGATATCGTAATCGCAGGCTGGATTTTCACACACTGCCATGGCGACCATATCGGTACATTTAACCTTTTCGTTGAAAAGTATCATGATATGGTAACAATCAATCAGCTTCTTTATAACTTCCCATCTGATGCGGATATTGAAGCAGGCGATGGCAGGATGCTTGATGACTCAAAGCAAAGATATACAAACTTTAAAAATGTTATCGCAACATACTTAGAAGAAACAGAAATAGTTAAGCTTCATAGCGGCTATAAATTCTACTATGCAAACGCGGAAATTGAAATTCTTCAAACCTTTGAGGACTTATATCCAAGCACAGTAGCAAATTATGACTTCAATTCCTCATCTACTATATTTACAGTTAAAATTGAAGGACAAAAGATGCTATTTGTGGGCGACGTGTCCAATGTTGGCGCATCACGCCTTAACAAGACATTCGGTAATGCTTTAAAATCCGACTTCGTTCAAATAGCTCACCACGGCATAAATAGCTCAGGCACAATCAAGCAAATGTATATGTATGCGGATGCAACATATGTTTTATATCCTGCGCCAAACGAATGGTACAGAAGCAATATAAATAACGAAGCAAACGCTTATATAAATAACGAAGAAAGCATTAAGCAAATTTTCGTTTCAGGCTTGCAAACGGTAGAGCTTTACCTTCCATATGACGGTATGCTTTACGATGGCGAAAGAGTGCCACAGCCAATCGTTAAAACTGAGGTAGATAGACCTGCAAATACAGTTATCGTGCCTGATGCATACTTTGATTTAGATATGACAAACGGCGTAATAACAGATAAAGCAGGCAATGCAACAATAAATGTTACAAACGGCGCAGTTAAGGAAACAACAGTAACACATAACGGCGAGGAAAAGACCGCAACCGCATTTACTAAGGGCGATGACGGTTATTACTATATGAACCTTAAGTTCAACGAAATTACAACCGAGGAGCAAATGAAGAATTTCATAATGGGCTCAACAACCTTTGAAATCTTTTTAAAGCTTGATAAGCTCCCAAGTAGCACCGTAGGACTTATTACATCCTGTAACGGTGGTGGCGTAACACTTTACTTGCGTAAACAGGCAGGTGGTCAGCTTAACTTCCAAATCGGCTCAACAAAACCAAACGAAAATGTTGATAACGGTAATAAATATTCTGCGGCAGCAGATATGAACGGCTCATCTCCTATTGCAGAGGCAGAAAAGCTATTACATATCGTTGGTAGCTATGATAGTAAAACAAACATGATGAAGCTTTACATAAACGGTATGCTTGTTTCACAAGCAGACTTTGGTAGCGGAAGCTACTGTGGTGGCTCAGACGATGATACCGTAATCGGTATAGGCTACAACCCTCAATATAATGACCAAAGTCAAGAAATATTAAGCAGATATGCAGATTACGAGCTTTACGAGGCTAAAATTTACAATACTGCTTTAACAGATGAGCAGGTAGCCCAAGAATATTGGAATTGCATTGATAATTTATTAGTTACGGAGGCAGAAAATGAATAAATATATTTCCCCAACAATAGAAATACAAAATCTTCATAGCGCCGATGTGATTACTTCATCAACAGCGCAGGCAATTACCTATGGCGCTCTTGAGGGCGTTGATGATGAAAATAGCAAGTCTGCAATTTTCAATGTAAGCTTTTGGCTAAAATACTAAAATAAATGATGAAAAAGCTCATATTATTTTTAACCGCGATTATCGCCATAGGACTTATGTCCTGTGGCGGTAACGGCGCAGATACCGACACATTAGTAAACACAGATACCTCAGTAAATACCGAAAGCTCAGTATTAGATTGCGATATCAATAATAGCAACACACAGTCAAATATCGACACAGGGAGCGACCTAATCCCCGATATCGATACTGATACCGATACTGATACAAGCGCTAGTACCAATGCAGATAGCGACATAATCATGGATACAAGCACCGACACAACCGTTGACACATCTACCGATACTGAAAATACCGATTTAGATACGGACTCAGATATTGGCGATAATAACAACAGCGACAACAACGATGATAACACCCCAGATGATAACGGCGGAAATGACGCTAATCCCCCCGAGGATAACGACAACGGCGCAAACGATGATTTGTGGACGGACAATAAGCAATAAAGTAATAAAACAAAACACGCAATCAACCGATTGCGTGTTTTTTGTATGTAAGTTTAAAGCATGGTTTATCGCAGACAGGGTACGGGGGCGTGTCCGCGCATTATGCAACCTTGCGGTTGATTCCATGCCACGCCTTGCGTGGATTCCATACACGCCTCTGGCGTGATTACATGCACACCTTCGGTGTGATTTGCTTCGCAAGACAGGGGACGGGGGCGTGTCCGCGACGAAGTCGCTATCACGCAAAGCGTGTATATCATCAATCCCGAAGGATTGCATATCATTTGAAATCAACGAGGAAATGCTCAAATATTGGAACAAGGACCTTAATTTCGTTGCCGAAAAGGGCGAATTCCAAGTATTCATCGGCAAGGATTCGGGTTGTAAGTCATTTGCTAAATTTAATTTGGTTTGATATTAATTTAGTTTAATAACGGAAAAGACAGGTCAGGGACCTGTCTTTTTTGCTATTTAGTTAAGGTACTCCTCTTAAAATCAGTTTTTGTTTTCATCATTATTTACAGGTATTGTTGCTGTAAAGGAAATAGAGTGTCTAAACGCAAATTCAGATATATCCATAGCGTTTATTTGATTTTTTCGAAAAATGTTTATGGTGTTTCTAGAGATAAAAGAACTGAGTGAATTATCTGGGTTTCCAGTCATAGCAAAGAAAACAAAATCTAAATCAGTTGATTTTTCAAAAATATCTAAAAACTCTTTCGTGTTAAGCAAATTCAAGTAATTAGGACCATATATCGTTTTATCATAGTAACAACTTCCTAAACTGCTGGCGTCCTCAATGACAAATCCTACATAAATCCTATCAAAATTTGTATTTAACTCATTTTGCATAGCGATTTTGTATTCATTAATTTTGGCATAATGGTTATTGAATTGTTTTATGAAATTATCACAATAAAAAACTCCTGACTTGTCAATATATGAACTACAAAAAGCAGTGTTATTTTTGCTTTTTTGTAATTCTGTTGATAAATATCTATCCGTTTTGGCATCTAAAGAGAGTTGTTTACTGCCTTTAGAGGTGACTTTAGAATTGTCAAACTGAAAATGTTCCAACAAAAGTAGTTCTTTGCCGTTTACAGCATAGGCATCTGGTCGTTTTAGTGGTTGCTCTATTCTACATATGAAATTATCTAATAAGTATTCCAAAAATTGCTTATCTTCTTTAACGCAAGAAAAACCTTGTGGATCTATAGTCAAACATTTAACAACTTTTTTATAATCATCGTGAGAGTTTTGTTTCATTATCAAATATCACCTCGAAAAATCAAGTGGTCTTTTTTCTGCCCGAGCAATATGGACATCCTCGCCCGTAGTTTCTACTCGCTATTGTCGCTTCCCATTCGTGCCCTTTGATACACTTCCACCAAACTTTTTTGCCACTATTAGCAGTGAATTCTTCTGGTTTTAAACCTTCATTCTTTTCATAATTCCATTCTTTTGCTAAGTTTGGATTGAGTGCTTGTAAATCATTATAACTTTCCATAACTTTTTTACCTGAACAATAAGGACATCCTCTTCCAATTGTGCGATTTGCAATTGTGGCTTGCCACTCGTGCCCTTTTTGACATATCCACCATACTTTTTTCCCGCTACTTGCAGTAAAATGCTCTGGCTTTAAATCCTTATTTTTTTCGCAATTCCACTCGATTGCCAAGGTCGGATTAACTGTAAGCAAATCATTATATCCTTGTAAAATCTTTTTATTTGAGCAATATGGGCATCCTGTCCCGTTAGTTCTATTAGATACTGTTGCTTGCCACTCGTGCCCTTTATTACACCGCCACCATACTTTTTTGTTGCTATTGACAGAAAAGTTTTCTGGCTTTAAGTTTCCATTTTTTTCATAATTCCATTCTTTAGCTATTTCTGGATTGGATAATAAAACAGAAGTTGCCTTTTCCTTATATTCTCGTAAATTTTCTATTTCAATAGCATCTCTTTCAAGGTTTACATCAATGCTTATCCCAATTATTTCGCTTAAAACCTTTTCAAGAACCTGAGATAAATTTTTTTGTTTTCTTTGAACAAAATAATCTATTGAACTGTCATTTAAGGAAGACATTTCTTCTCTGAATCTATATAGTATAATCCCATTGTTTTTGCACTTTTGGTTTTTTTCTAAATCCTTTTTCACCCTGTTTTCGTGCCAAAAAGCTCCATCGTATTCAATGGCGATTTTTTTTGAAGGGATATAGACATCTAATTCGTAACCTAATTCTTTGTAAGAGTGTATTGCCTCTAAACCATATTTTTTCAGATAGTATATAATTGCATACTCGGGCAGAGAAGTGTTTCTCTCAGAACTACAAATAGGACATCCACTACCATTGTTTCTGTCATATATTGACGTCAACCACTCATGCCCTTTATTGCATTTCCACCAAACTTTTTTGCCACTTCCGGTAGTAAAACTATCTGGGGTTAAATTGCCGTTCTTTTCATAATTCCATTCTTTGGCTAAAGATGGATTTAGAGTAGTTAAATCATTATGCCCTTGTAGTATTTTTTTATTTGAGCAATACGGACATCCTTTGCCACTAGCTCTACTATTAATAGTTGCTTGCCATTCGTGTTCTTCTTGACATTTCCACCAAATCTTTTTTCCGCTATGAGCAGTAAAATCTTCTGGTTTCAAAGTGCCGTTTTTCTTATAATTCCATTCTTTTGCCAAAGTTGGATTAACAGTTTGTAAATCAGTTTCTCCATTAATAGCATTTCGTCCCGAACAAAATGGGCAACCAATCCCTTTGTTTCTACTGTCTATTGTTGCTAACCATTCATGCCCTCTTTGACATTTCCACCAAACTTTTTTGCCACTATTAGCCATTACATCAGATGGTGTTAATCCGTTGTTTTTTCTATAATTCCATTCGCTTGATAGAGAGGGGTTGATTGTAGCTAAATCGTTTTCGCCTCTTATGGCTCTTTGACCTGAACAGAAAGGACAGCCTATTCCTTTGTTTCTGTTGGCGATTACAGCTTGCCACACGTGTCCTTTTTGACACTTCCACCAAACTTTTTTGCCACTGCTGTGAGTTATTTGAGATGGATCAAAATCAATATTTCTTTCCCAATCCCATTCAGCCATAAGTTGAGCATTGTCGCTCACATATTGCTTTTCTTTCTTTTCTGCCATAATGCTCACCTCGTTTTGTGCCCTTTGATTTTATTATATCGTAAAAAATATGTTTTTTCAACATCTTTATAGAAAAACAAAAAGACAGGTATAAAACCTGTCGGAAAGAACCAATATAGAGGCGGAGATGAGTGGATACATTGCCTACGGCAATGCACTTCGGCACGGCTTTGGTGAGCAAGCTCCCCCGCCTTAGCCTCGTGTCCGCACCACATTCGTGGCAGAGCCACGAGGGTAGGTGCGGTACCACTCATCGCAGGCAAAACAAAAAAGGACACGAAAAGTGTCCTTTTTGTTTTGACGGAGATGAGTGGATTCGAACCACCGCGCCGGTTTCCCGACCTACACCCTTAGCAGGGGCGCCTCTTCGGCCAACTTGAGTACATCTCCATTTAAGTGTACGCGTTATCCGTCTTGGGATAACACACAAACCGCCGTTTCTTAGTTTGCTATAATATTATACTTGATTTTTTTCTGTTTGTCAAGACTTTTTTTGTTTTTATTAACTATAATTATTATGTGAGTTGAAAAATTTCTCTTTTTAATCTTTTTATAGTCTATTATGCACAAAAAAATTAAAAAAAATCAAAAAAATTCAACAAAATGCACAAAAACTGTTGCAACTTTTACTTTGGTGTGCTAAAATAATTATATCACAATAAAATAGGTCTGCAATAGCGGACAAAATTATAAGAAACGAGGAAAACTACAATGGCGAAATTTATTACTAACAACATCCGTAACGTTTGCTTAATAGGACATAGCGGTAGCGGTAAGACCGCAACTATCGAATCTATGCTTTGGAAAGCAGGAGCAACAGACCGTCTCGGCAGAGTTTCCGACGGTAACACAGTATCCGACTATGACAGCGAGGAAATCAAGAGAAAGATTTCTATCGGCTTATCAGTTGCTAACCTTGAATGGAACGGAGTAAAAATAAATATTCTTGACTGCCCGGGCTTTTTAGGCTTTGCGGGCGAGGTTGCAAGCGCGCTAAGAGTATCAGATGCTGCGCTTATTATGGTAGATGCTAAGAGCGGAATGGAAGTAGGTACTGAAATTGCTTGGTACAATGCAAAGGAAGCAAATCTTCCAAGAGCCTTCTTTATAAATAAATGTGATGATCCTGATGCTGATTTTGATAAGGTATTCAATCAGCTTCGTGATGAATTCGGTAACGCTCTTTGTCCTGTGTTTATTCCTATTAAGGAAGCAAATGGCGTAATGATGGTTGACTTAATGACAATGAAGTGCTTCCGTTACTTACCAAACGGCGAAAGACAAGAGGAGCCAATGAATGACTCACGCCGTGTAATTGCTGAAAAATACCAAGAGGTATTTATGGAAGCTATTGCTCAAACTAACGAGGAAATGCTTGAAAAGTTCTTTGAGGGCGAAACATTTACACAAGAGGAATGCGCATTAGCTCTTCACGAGGGTATGATTTCAGGTGCTATCGTTCCTGTATGGTGCGGCTCCTCTGAAAACATGAGAGGTATTTACTCAATTTTAACAGCGATTGCTGACTCATTCCCAAGACATACAGCTAAAAAGGTTGAAAAATCAGAGGACGGCAGCGATATTGCTATTGAGCGTGAGGGCGAATGTAAGCTATTTGTATTTAAGACAATCGCTGACCCATTCGTTGGTAGATTCTCATTCTTCAAGGTTATGAATGGCGAATTAAAGAAGGACATGACACTTAAAAATGTTCAAACAGGAGCTACTGAAAAGTTTGCTAAATTCTATACAATTTGCGGTAAGAAGCAAACTGAGGTTGACTCACTTGCATGTGGCGATATCGGTGTAATTGCTAAGCTTTCTGACACAAATACAAACGATACACTTTGCGAAAAGTCCGATACAGCATATAAGGGCATTAAATTCCCTGAGGCTAACATGACAATGGCAATTAAGGTTGACTCTAAGGATGAGGATAAGGTTGCTACTGCTATTGCTAAGGTCCTTGATGAGGATAAGACAGTTAAGTACGAAAACTTCGTTGAAACAGGCGAATTACTCCTTAAGGGTATTGGCGATGTCCATCTTGACACAGTTGTTTGCAAGCTAAAGAACAGATACGGCGTATCAATCGCACTCCAAACACCAAAGATTGCTTATAGAGAAACAATTAAAAAGACAGTTTCCGTTGAAGGCAAGCATAAGAAGCAATCAGGTGGTGCAGGTCAGTACGGTCATGTTAAGATTACATTCTCCCCAAGCATGGATGATGGCTTAACATTTACACAGTCCGTAGTAGGCGGAGAAGTTCCAAAGGGATATTATCCTGCAGTTGAAAAGGGACTTATCGAGGCTATGGAATACGGCGTACTGCTTGGCTATCCAATGGTACAGCTTGCGGCTGACTTAACAGGCGGCTCATACCATGATGTTGACTCTAATGAAATTTCATTTAAGCTTGCTGCAAAGCTTGCATATAAGGAATTAACAAACGCAGCTCCTGTATTACTTGAGCCTATTGGCGTATTAACAGTAAGCGCACCTGAATCAATGGTAGGCGACGTTATGGGCGACCTTAACAAGCGTAGAGGTAGAGTAACAGGCTGGAAGCCAAACGAAGCAAGACCTAAATATACAATTATTGAAGCAGAAGTACCAAAGTCCGAAATGGTTGACTACGTAATCGCACTTCGCGCTATGACACAAGGCAGAGGCGAATTCACATTCCACTTCGTTCGCTACGAGGAAGTACCTGCTCAAATTGCTCAAAGAGTAAAACCAAGAGAAAGAGATTAGTAATATAAATCCTCAAGCGGAAACCGCTTGAGGATTTTGCATTGAAATTTACACCTGCGTGTGCTATACTGTGGTTAAGACTACATAAGGAGAATTATCATGAGAATATCCGACTTTTTACAAACCCCATTTATTTCTTACGATGACAAAAACATGATATATATTAAGGTGGCGGATTGGGACATGTGCAATCCCTATTCTGTGGATATTACCGTTGATAGTAAAACCGTTTATAGCATAAAAATATTTGCGCAAGAGCTTTCCGCCATGATTCCTTGCTACGATAGTGAGCGTGTAGCCACCGTGCAAATTACTCCCTTTGAGGACACGGCGGTAGAAAGAGAATTTGTTCTTTCCCCTGTAAAGCATTGGGAAATACCTCTTTTATATTCCTCACATGAGGACCTTGGCTATTGCGCATATATTGAAAAGCTTCACTACGAATGCTACGAATATTTAAAGAAAGCCATGGAGCTTTGCGAAAAACACCAAGGCTTTAAATATATGATAGAGCATTATTGGTGGCTTGATGCGTTTGACTCTTATGCCACAGAGGACGAAAAATCTCAACTCAGAAATCTTATGAGGGAAAAGAAAATCGACCTAAACGGAGTCCACAGCGGAGTTCATACCTCTTGGGCAAATTCCGAACAGCTAGTCCGTGAAATGTATTTTGGTTGTAGAGAAGCAAAGGAAAAGTACGGCATTTCTCCAAAATGCGCATTTTACGTTGACTTATCCGGAGCTAGTTGGTCCGTTGTAAACGCGTACGCCAAAATGGGCATAAAATATATAGGATTTTTCCCTAACAACTTTAGAAACTGTGAGGCTAACGCCGATATTCCGCCGATTTTTTGGTGGGAGGATAAAAGCGGAGAGGAAAAATTGCTCCTTTGGTATCAAAGAGCGTACAGACAGTACGGCTTAGATGGAATTTGGTGCGACACCTTACGTCAATACCCTGAAGGGGCATTCTATTTTGATGCCACAAAAATGATAAAAACGGAAAAATGGTTTTCCGAAAGAATACGCAAAATTGAATCCTGCGGATACGATATTTTGCCAATTAGCTTCTATGACGACAGAGAAATACCCACAACAATGCTTTTAACCGTTTGTGAGGAAATGAACAAAAAGTGGAAGTATCCTAAATTCACAATGGAAATTCCTTCCGTGTTCATGGAGAAAATAGAGCAAAAATACGGCGATACAATTCCAACTTTAAGGGGAGATATTAGCGACCAATGGGCGGATTTTGCCACCATTGCGCCAAATCTGCTTTCTAAAAAGCGTAAAGCAATGACAATGCTTTACGATGCGGAAATGCTTTCAACAGTTGATACCGTATTAAACGGTACGGCGTATGACAAAAAAGCATTCCGCGACGTTACCTTTAAGCTAAGCGAATTTGACGAGCATTGCTGGGCAACATCCTCAAAGCACCCTCAAAAAATGCACCGCCACAATATTGAGGTGGTTAAAAAGAACACGGCTGAGGATGCGCTAGGTATATTAGAAAACACCCTCAACTCACTTTGTCCTAAACCAACGGGAAATGAAATTAGCGTAATTAACACAATCCCTCAAAAAAGAAGTGATTTTATTTATGCAGAGGAAAATAGCGTAATTCCTAAAAAACTAAAGCATCAAATTTTACCAAACGGAAACGTTGTTACCGACAAGGTAGATTTTGACGGCGTTGAGATAAAAACCGTTGAGGGAGTGTCGCCAAATGCATGCTCAAATGTGATAAACGCCGATTTTATTGAAACCGACTACTATAAAATCACCTTAAATAACAAAACCAAGAAAGTTGTCAGCATATTAGACAAAGCCACAGGCAAGGAATATATTGACAGCCAATCAAAATTTGAGTTAGGTCAGTTTATTTACGTAAATACTGAGCATAAAACCGACAAAAATCTTAGCTTTGAGGTGCCAAAGAAAACTGAATTTACTCTTTATGAGGGCGATTTATCATACGTTTTAGTGCAAAAGGGATACGAGGAGCAAAGCGGTGCAAACGTTACCTCACAGCTCGTATTCTACAAGCACGACAGAAAAATTGACGCCTACTTAAAATACGAAAATGCATTAGGCTTAATCGGCGATTTTTACGATAGATACAAGAAAAATTACTTTTTTGCATTCCCGTTCAATTTTGAAAAGCCTGACTTTTATACTGAAATGCACGCAGGCGTAAAGCATGAAAATACGGAGTATATTCCGTTAAATGCAAGCGATTTTACAATGACACAAGGTTTTGTTGCAACTGAGGACGAAAAATGCGGCGTTGCAATTTATTCAAGGGATATGAACGTTTTCCACTTAGGAGATATAAAGTACAATCAGTTTAATAGAGACTTTATAGGAAAGAGCGGACACGTGTTCCTATACGCCAGCTCTAATAGATGTAACAATTTAATCTACACATCCTCCGACCAATGTAACGCTCAGTACCGTCTTTCAATTTTGCCTTATGAGGGAAAACGCGCTAACGCAGTATCGTCATGGAGCAACGAAAATGAGCATCCTCTTATAATCACTGAAAAACAGCCTGACAAAAAGCTGTTTTCACTCTCAAAGGAAAATATAAGACTGATTTCGCTTAAAATGTCCGAAAATGACGAAAACGCAATGATTTTCCGTTTTACTGAAACTAAAGGTGTGGACACGGAATGTAGATTAAAGCTATTTTTTGATATTAAAAAAGCAGTATATGCAACTAATGACGAAAAGGACTTGAAGGAAATTCCATTTGTCGGTAACGAAATAGAATTTACCTGCGGCAGGTATTCATATACCACAATAAAGGTGTATTTTTAAAAGCACTTGCAATTTGTTTTTATATGTGGTAAAATTAAATTATCTAGTAAAAAATAAATATTATAGAAAAATAAGGAGAGGAAAATGAAAAAGAAAATTTTAATTGTTTTTGCTATGACTATGCTACTTGCTTGTCTTTTCGCAATTTCCGTTTTTGCTAATGAAAGCAAGAAGACTTCAGTTACTCTTTCTGACGGTACAGAGCTTGACCTATGGGCTGAAGATGGCTCAGGCTTGATTTGGTATATCAGCGGCACAGATGCAGAAGGCAAAAACACGTATGGCTGTGTGTCTAATTTAAAGCAGGACGCTATCTCTGGCGAAGCATACGTTGTATATACCTCAAAGGTAGAGTCGGAAATTTATTACAGCATGACAGGAATAACCGTGTATGATGAAGATGGTAATTCTTATGACAAAACAAAAATCGTAGTGGCAAACTTACAATATACCAATGAAAAGCCATTATGCTTACCTAAACAAAGCGTTGGATTTAACTCACTCGCTGAAAAGTTATTTCAAAATTGCTCAGAGCTTGAATATGTATTTTTACCTGATTCATTAATTAGAATTGGACCAAGCTGTTTTTACGGTTGTTCATCATTAAAGGAGCTTGATGCTTCAAATACAAGCTTACAATATTTCGGCGGAGCATCATTCCAAAATTGCTCAAGCTTAACATACGTTGCACTTCCTGATTGCTTAGACAGCCTTGATGGTCAAAGTATATTTGATAGCTGTAAAAAACTCAAAACAGTTGATGGTATAAATAAGGTATTAGAAAACATAGCAAAAAATAGGGGTGCAATTCCTAATAAATTATTTTATGATTGTGTAGAACTTGAATCTGACATTATCATTTATGATGGAATCACAAGCATTGGAGAGCATGCATTTATAAGATGCGCAAAAATAGGCAGCTTTAAAAATCTTGTAATCCCAAACACCGTTCTTTCTATCGGAAGAAGTGCATTTAATGCATGTACACAAATTGAAACTGCAAATCTTGGTAGCTCCTTAAATAACACCTCAACAGGTTATAACTTTGCAGACTGCTCAAGCTTAAAGGAAATATATATTCCAACAAGCCTTGCCGGATTCCAAGGAGATGCTGTGCGTAGCGTTTCCAGTCAGTGTGTTTTCTATTTTACAGGCACATATGATCAAGCAGTAAATTTCAAAACCAATACTGTAAGCACAAAAAATACTATAATCAAAAATGCAACAATTAAAAGCTTAACTGAATTTAATAATCTTACAGAAAAAAGCGGTAGCTATTTAGTATATGGCTATTCTGCCTGTGAAGCGTTTTATGACGGCGCACATACAATGGTTGAGTCACTTTCCTATACCTCATATGATGCGATTGGCGTAAGAAAAAACACATGCACAAATGACGATTGCTTCCACTTTACAATGTCGGATATAGAACCATTATTCTTCTGCAACGGATATTCAGCACCTGAGGGCGACAGAGAAGGACTTGTGGTAAGCTACATTGTAAACGTCGCAGCGCTTAAAGAATATTCCGAATATTTAGCAAAATCAGGTAAGACCTTAACCTACGGCGTGTTTGCCATAGCAAAGGTAAATCTTGAAAATGACGTATTTGATGAAAACGGTGCGCCAGTAGATTACGCAGTTGTTGCTGAAATTTCAAGCTATGATTTCGTAGCGTTTGACCTTAAAATAGTAGACTTTACTGATGAATATAAGGATGAGCCTCTTGCTATGGGCGCATACGTAGCCGTAGCTGACGTTGACGGAAAAGCAGATTATTCATATATGCAATACGGCACACCAAAGGAAAATGAAAAATACTGTTTTGTTTCTTACGATGAAGTGGTAAATGGATAGAATAGCGGGGGTAATAATGAAATACGTATCTCCAAAATATGAAGCGCTTTTATTGGTTATCAATGACGTAATAACCGCATCAGGCGATACGTACGAAATTGAAAGCAATGACGGAAACGGAAAAATAACCTTCAACGCCGCTAACATATTTAGAAAATAAATAACAAAAAACGCCTAATTTAGGCGTTTTTCTTTTGTGAATTTTTAATTTCGCTACGATGTTGTCCTGCGGCTGATTTCATACACGCTCATGGCGTGATTGCGACTGTGTCGCATTGTCCTAGGACAAATGAAGTTAAACGAAGTGCTTCGCGAATGAAGTTGATGTTGGCAAGTTAGCTGACCGCTAACTGCTAACGGCTGACAGCTGTTCGCGTAGCGAACCTTACTTTTCTATCCAAAGCTTAATTACATTACCGTTGCCGTTAAGCTTTGAATATGGTGGAGTTGCAACGAAGTGTGCGGTTTTGCCATCAACCAAGTAGGAATTAACATTCCAAGGGTCTGCCATTGAAAGATTACTTCCATCGCATAAAAGCGTAGCGCACTTGATTTTGTCGGGAATATCATAAATTGCAATATGCTCGCCGCTATGGTCTTGAATATACAAATAATAAGCATCATCGCTTTTTGTAATTCTGCCAAATTCATGCTTTTCAATACCGGAAAATGTGCAATTATAGATACATTCCCCGTTTAATTTCATCCACTCGCCAACCTCGTTAAGTATTTGAACACTCTTTTCGGGAATATTTCCGCGTGCATCAGGACCAACGTTTAAAATAAGGTTGCCGCCCTTAGATACGCATTGAACTAGCATGTTGATTACATTTTTTGCACTCTTATAGTTTTCATCCTTTTGGCTGTATCCCCAGTTATTATTTAGTGTCATACATGTTTCCCAAGGTAATGGATTGCCCTTATAGTCTGTTAAGCCCATTTTCGGAATCATTTGCTCGGGAGAGCCAAAATCTCCAACATAAATAGGCTTATTTTCTGCACGAATATCCCCGCCTAAACGGTCATCAATTATAACATCGGGATTGATTTCGCGTACCATTTTAATGAGCTTGCTTGCTTCCCACTTTTCCCCTGTCATATCATCATAGTGGAAGTCAAACCACAAAATATCAATCTTTCCGTAGTTTGTCATAAGCTCCTTTACTTGGTTGTGCATATATTCGATATATCTTTCAAAATGCTCTCCGTAATGCTTGTAATTTTCATTGCCTCGCATTGGATGGTGTGCATCGTTATATGCAGGATAGTCGGGATGATGCCAATCTAAAAGAGAATAGTAAAATCCCACCTTAATGCCCTCAGCGCGAAATGCATCAGCATACTCTTTTACTAAATCGCGCCCACATGGCGTGTTTGTTGACTTAAAATCTGTATATTTGCTGTCAAATAAGCAAAATCCATCATGATGCTTCGTTGTAAGCACCGCGTATTTCATGCCTGCTTTTTTAGCAAGCTTTGCCCATTCTCTTGGATTGTAATCGGTAGGATTAAATGTATCAAAATATCTTTGATACTCTTCATCAGTTACTCTGTCAACGCTCCTTATCCATTCACTTCTTGACTCTCTTGCAGGAATTGCATAAAGCCCCCAGTGAATAAACATGCCAAAGCGCGATTCTTCAAACCATTTTGTTCTTTTCATTGTTCGCTCCTTTCAGTCGCTTAAAAGCTGTTAGCCGTCAGCCGTCAGCGAAATTTGCTAATCGCTGTTCTTAAGTGTTATTTTATAATAAAATCAATCATTAATCTAGCCTCGCTAACGGCTAACGGCTGACGGCTGACCGCTATAATAAATTTACCCCATGACCGAAGCCACGGGGCAAAATTTATTTATAGGGTAAATTTATTATTTACGTGGATTCTTGATAGCTGCTTGAGCTGCTGCAAGTCTTGCGATTGGAACTCTGTATGGTGAGCAAGATACATAGCTTAAGCCAATTCTATGACAGAAGTCAACAGATGTTGGGTCGCCACCGTGCTCGCCGCAGATACCGATGTGCATGTTAGGTCTTACTTCCTTACCCATTGTAACAGCCATATCCATAAGCTTACCAACACCGTTTTGGTCGATTCTTGCGAATGGATCGTTTTCGTAAATCTTGCTTTCATAGTAAGCAGTTAAGAACTTACCAGCGTCATCACGGCTGAAGCCGAATGTCATCTGTGTTAAGTCGTTTGTACCGAAGCAGAAGAACTCAGCTTCCTTAGCGATTTCATCAGCTGTTAAGCAAGCTCTTGGGATTTCCATCATTGTACCTACTTCGTACTTGAGGTCTGCGCCTGCAGCTGCGATTTCTTCATCAGCAGTAGCAACAACAATCTTCTTAACAAAGTTGAATTCCTTGATTTCGCCAACTAATGGAATCATGATTTCTGGAACGATTGTCCATTCTGGATGAGCCTTGTTTACGTTGATAGCAGCGCGGATAACAGCTCTTGTTTGCATTTTAGCAATTTCTGGGTAAGTAACTGTTAAACGGCATCCACGGTGACCCATCATTGGGTTGAACTCGTGAAGTGAAGAAATGATGTTCTTAATATCTTCAACAGTCTTGCCTTGAGCGTTAGCAAGAGCAGCGATGTCTTCCTCAGTTGTAGGAACGAACTCGTGAAGTGGTGGATCTAAGAAACGGATTGTAACAGGGTTGCCCTCAAGAGCCTCATAAAGCTTCTCGAAGTCGCCTTGTTGCATTGGTGTGAGCTTGTCAAGAGCTGTTTCTCTCTCCTCAACAGTGTCAGCACAGATCATTTCTCTGAATGCTGCGATTCTGTCTGGATCGAAGAACATATGCTCTGTACGGCAAAGACCGATACCCTCAGCGCCGAAAGCTCTAGCTTGCTTAGCGTCTGCTGGTGTATCAGCATTTGTTCTTACTTGAAGCTGTCTGTATTCATCAGCCCAAGCCATGATAATACCAAACTCGCCATCAACAGAAGCAGGAACAGTTGGGATAGCCTCGCCGTAGATGTTACCTGTTGAACCGTCAAGTGAAATGTAATCGCCCTCAACATATGTTCTGCCGTCAAGAACGAACTTCTTGTTTTCTTCATCCATCTTGATTGCGCCACAACCGGATACACAGCATGTACCCATACCACGAGCAACAACGGCTGCGTGTGATGTCATACCGCCACGAACTGTAAGAATACCTTGTGAGTAGTGCATACCTTCGATATCTTCTGGAGATGTTTCAAGTCTTACAAGAACAACCTTTTCGCCTGCCTTGCCCCATTCAACAGCATCCTCAGCTGTGAATACAACCTTACCGCAAGCTGCTCCAGGAGAAGCTGGAAGAGCGTTAGCTACTGGCTTAGCAGCCTTAAGAGCCTTAGCGTCAAATTGTGGGTGGAGAAGAGCGTCAAGCTGCTTAGGATCGATCATAAGAAGAGCTTGCTCCTTAGTGATCATGCCTTCGTTAACTAAGTCAACAGCAATCTTAAGAGCTGCCTTTGCAGTTCTCTTACCGTTTCTTGTTTGAAGCATATAAAGCTGACCATGCTCGATTGTGAATTCCATATCTTGCATGTCTCTGTAGTGATTTTCAAGAATGCCGCAAACCTCAACGAATTGCTTGTAAGCAGCAGGGAACTTTTGTTCCATTTCAGCGATTGGAAGTGGTGTACGAACACCTGCAACTACGTCCTCGCCTTGTGCATTTGGTAAGAACTCACCCATAAGCTTCTTTTCGCCTGTTGCTGGGTCTCTTGTAAATGCAACGCCTGTACCACAGTCATCGCCCATGTTACCGAATGCCATAGCTTGTACGTTTACAGCTGTACCCCATGAGTATGGGATTTCGTTTTGCATTCTGTAGTAGTTAGCTCTTGGGTTATCCCATGAACGGAATACTGCCTTAACAGCGCCCATTAATTGTTCCTTAGGATCAGATGGGAAGTCGTTACCGATTTTAGCCTTGTATTCAGCCTTGAATTGGTTAGCAAGCTCCTTAAGGTCATCAGCTGTAAGCTCGATGTCTTGAGAAACGCCCTTTTCTTCCTTCATTTTGTCGATAAGCTCTTCAAAGTACTTCTTACCAACTTCCATAACTACGTCAGAATACATTTGGATAAATCTTCTGTAGCAGTCCCAAGCCCAACGAGCGTTACCTGACTTTTCAGCCATGTAGTTAACAACGTCTTCGTTAAGACCAAGGTTAAGGATTGTGTCCATCATACCAGGCATTGAAGCTCTAGCACCTGAACGAACAGAAACGAGAAGTGGATTTTCAAGATCGCCAAACTTCTTGCCTGTGATCTCTTCCATCTTGTCGATGTACTCCATGATTTGTGCTTGGATTTCGTCGTTGATTTGTCTGCCATCCTCGTAGTATTGTGTGCAAGCTTCTGTTGAAATTGTGAAGCCTTGTGGAACTGGAAGACCGATCTTGGTCATTTCAGCAAGGTTAGCACCCTTACCGCCGAGAATTTCTCTCATTGATGCGTCGCCCTCTTTAAAGAGGTAAACATACTTCTTTGTACTCATTTCTCTAAGTACCTCCATAAAATAATAATAAACTGTGGTAAAATTTTGTCTGCGCGGTAGTAAAACAAGCCGTAAAAAAGCAAGCCTGTCTATGCACGCACACGGCTATTATAACACATATGTAAGAAAAATGAAAGAATTTTTTTCAAAAAAATGAAATTTTTATTAATTGTAGAAAAATTTCTCTCATTATATGTGTGTATTGTACAAAATGTACAAAATTAGTGGTTCGCTGCGTGAACAGGGAATAGGGGATAGGAGATAGGGGATAGGGGAGCGACAAAGTCGCTATCACGCCACAGGCGTGTATGCAATCAACCGAAGGTTGCATAATAGCCGTTAGCCGCCAGCAGTTAGCGGTCAGCGAGATTTGTTATTGATTTCTAACCATAATCACGCGGAGCGTGTATGCTATCAACCAAAGGTTGTATGCAATCAGCCAACGGCTGTATGTAATCAATGCAGAGCATTGTATGTAATCAACCGCAGGTTGCATAATGGTGACACGCCCCCGTCCCCTGTCACCGTCGCTCTGCGAAGCAGACATGTTATTTGTGGTTTGCTGCGCTCGCAGCCGCCAGCAGTCAGCCGTTAGCGAGGTTAGATTGATGATTGATTTTATTATTAAATAACACTTAAAAACAGCGATTAACAAATTTCGCTGTCTGCTAACTGCTAACTGCTAACCACTAAAAAAGAACGCTTTCGCGTTCTTTTTTCTATTTTTTCGGTAAAGTTCTCTTTAAGTAGCCTTGAGCTGTTCTTATAAAATGGTAAGCATTCATTTCCGGGTCAGTAACGTCGTAATCATATCCCTTTGTAGCCTCTGGGTCTGTGGTTGTAAACCACTTTTCAGTATTTTCAAAGGTAACCGTATTTAAGCCCGCCTCATAGAATGCAAGTCTGTGCATTTGGCTTGTGTTAGCAGGAATAACGATTTCCTTTAGCTTCTTGCAGTTGGAAAAGCATAATTTTTCAAGCTTAACTAAGGAAGAAGGCAATTTAACGGAGCTTAAGCTGGAGCAGCCTGCAAATGCATTTTCGCCGATTGCTGTAAGAGTGTCGTCAGATTCAAAGCTTTCAAGATTGTCAAATCCAAAAAACGTATATGATTTAATTGTGTCAACCTTCTTTAGTTTTAGGTTTATTAATTCCTTACCCTTTACAAAGAAATGCTCAGCCTGGTCCATAGGAGAGGAATTGCCAAGCTCAAAATCAATGTTGCACCAATCCTTGATTTTTCCCTTATAGTACACGTTTTCAAGAGCGGTACAGTTATAAAATGCGCCCTTTTCAATCTTGGTAATTGTTTTTGGAATTGTAACAGAAACCAGCTTATCACACTTTGAAAAGCCCGTTGACATAATGGTAGTAACCTTTTTGCCATCATGCTTTTTTGGAATTACAATTTCAGTAGCGTCAACAGCCTCGCCGCACTTTACACCGCACTCTGTGTCGCTAATTTCAATAAATTCAAGTCCCTTTGTGATTTTACCACATGATGAAATAAATGTAGCTGCAACAATTAGAGCCATAATAAATAGCAAAATTAATATTTTTCTTTTCATACCGTTTCTCCTAACTGTATTTATGTCTATATTTTAGCACATAACTGAAAATAAAACAAGCAAAAAACTTTACTTTACATAAAATATATGGTAAAATGTACCTATAAACTAAACTAAGGAGTAATATTATGAAAATAATGAGCTTTAACACTCAGCATTGCTTGAATTTTTTGGAGCAGAAAATTGATTACGATATAATGGCAAAAGCCATTTTAGACGTGGGCGCGGACATAGTAGGACTTAACGAAATGTTTGACGGTGGCGATAATGTAAAATACACATATCAAACTAAGGAGCTTTCCAAGCTTACAAACATTGAAAATTACTATTTTGCCAAGGCTATTGACGATTGGGACGGACCTTACGGTAACGGATTTTTGTCTAAAATTCCATTTAAGAGCGTGGAAACCATAAAAATTCCCGACCCAAATCCTAAAAGAGTTGAGGGCGGCTACTACGAAACAAGATGTCTTTTAAAGGCAGAATTACAAAACGGGCTTTTAGTTTTAGTAACTCATTTCGGTCTTTGCATTGATGAGCAGGAAAACGCGGTTAAAACGATTTTAGAGCATGTAAGAGACGAAAAATGTATTCTTATGGGCGACTTTAATGTAACTCCCGATAATGAGCTTTTAGCCCCCATAAAAGCTAAAATGAAAGACACATCCACGGGCTTTTGCGAAAATAAGCTATCATTCCCATCGGATAATCCTCGTATTAAAATTGACTATATTTTTGTTAGCCCTGATATAGAGGTTGTAAATGCTGATATTCCTAAGATTATCGCATCCGACCATCGCCCACACATAGCGGAGGTAAAAATATGACTTGGATTTTAATGGCAGTTTTATCTGCGGTGTTTGCAGGACTTACCTCAATTTTAGCAAAGTGCGGAATTAAGAAAACTGATTCCGACCTTGCTACCGCCATTCGTACAATTGTTGTCCTTATCTTTTCTTGGATAATGGTGTTTATCGTTGGCTCTTATAATACACTAGCCCATATTAGCCTTACATCCTTGATATTTTTGATTTTATCGGGACTTGCCACAGGTGCTTCCTGGATTTGCTACTTTAAAGCCCTTTCCATGGGCGACATAAATAAGGTAGTGCCTATTGATAAATCAAGCACAATTTTAACGGTGCTTCTTGCAATTATCTGCTTTGGCGAAACATCAAATCTATGGATGAAATTACTTGCAACTCTAATTTTAGCCGTTGGTATTTTCTTAATGGTTGAAAAGAAAAGCACCGATAAGGTAGCAAGCGGAAAATCATGGATGATTTACGCCATATTCTCAGCAATATTTGCCGCCGCTACCTCTATTCTTGCTAAGGTGGGTATCTCAGGGGTTGAGTCCAATCTTGGCACTGCAATCCGCACAGGTGTTGTGCTTATTATGGCGTGGATAATCGTTTTTGCAAGAAAAAAGCATACAGGAATTAAGGAAATTAACAAAAAAGAGCTGCTCTTTATCTGCTTATCCGGCCTTGCAACAGGCGGCTCATGGCTTTGCTACTATTACGCTATCCAAAACGGAATTGTCAGCGTGGTTGTGCCTATTGACAAAATGAGCATACTCTTTACAGTAGTATTTTCCTATTTCGTATTTAAGGAAAAGCTTTCTAAAAAAGCGCTTTTGGGACTTATTTTAATGTTAACTGCAACACTTTTAATGGTATTCTTTAAATAACCTAACGCGTTATATATGGTTGACAACACAGGAAAATTATGCTAACATATTATAATAAATAAAATTTCACAGGAGAAAAACAATGAAAAAGGTTAAATTACTTGCGTTAATGCTTGCTTTAATAGCTGCACTTTGTGTTATCTTCGTTGTTTCAGCATCTGCTGAGGAAGAGCAAATTGTAGTTACGTATAACAACTTTAGCGGCTCAGTTTGGAAAACAGCGACACCAAACGCAGACGGAAGCTATACCTTGTTTACAACCAAAAAGTCAGGCAACGGTACAGCAAAACTTGCCAACGGTACTAAGGTTGATAAGGAATTTTACGGATGGTTTACCAAGGACGGTACACTTTACGCACCGGGCGAAACAGTAACGTTTACAAAAAGCACTCAGCTTTATGAGGCATACGGTGTAACTGTTGATAACGCTGAGGACTTAGATGCAGTATCAGGCGATAGCCAGGTTACTATGTTTGTTAAGCTTGCTAACGATATTACAAGCACAACAAAAATCAGCGCTTCATGGGCAACAACAATCGTTGACCTAAACGGACATAACCTTACAGTAACAAACAATAATTCCGCATTCTACGGATACCGCGGCGCTTGCGTTATTATCGGTAAGGGTAAGGTTACACACGCTCCTGCAACACTTAATAAGGACGACAAGGCGGGATTTTTCTTCCACGACCTTCACACTTATGGATACGATAGCAACCCACAGCTTTGCTGGGCAGGTAAGGACGTTGAAATTGAAACACCTTATAACTTAGTTTACGTATCAGCAAGCGAAAACTCTGCAAACGTACCAAATATTGATATTTATGGCACAGTAACAGCAAAGACTATTGTAAGAGGCGCGATTTTCAATAACGCTAAATGCAATATCCATAGCACAGCCAAGGTTACATTAACAGGTACAAATATTTTTAATTTCACAAACACAACAGGCAAAAATGTGTATATGCACTTATCATTAGACGGCGAAATTACGTTAACTGACCCAGAAGCAGTATTTTTAAGTGATTTCGTGATGTCAAGCAGCATTGAGGTAACACCTATTACAGGCGGTAAATTCACAATTTCAAGTGCTGATGCTGAAAATCTTAAATCTTTTGTTGCTGAAACACATATGCTTAAAGCAACTGAAAACCAAGACGGTACGGTTACATATAGCGTAGTTCCTACCGACTGCGTACACGAATGGGTAGTTGATGAGGAAGCAACGGTAGAGGCGACAATCGACAAATTGGGCGTTGACGCTAAAATCTGTAAGAACTGTGAAGCTAAAAAGCAAACAGTAGTTGCTTATGCACCATACGATGTTGAAATTTCCGTAACCGTAAATGAAAACGGCGAGGAAAAAACCTACACAATGTTAGCCGGCGACGTATTCAGCTTTAGCGTAACTGAAAAGAACGGCTCAAAGATAGTTTCAAAAATTACCGATGTAATCTATCGCAAAAACGATATTGTTAAGCTTGAAATTCCTTACGGAGTAGAGCTTATTAACATTTTCTCAATGTCATCATTAAAAGAACTATCATTTATGGATAACTCATGTGTTGACTTTAAGAAAAATGCAGTTACCGATTGTCCTTCTCTTGAAAAGATTATAATCGGCAAAAGAGATATAACGTTTATATCAGGCACAAATGAAAATACCGAAGCAGGATTTTTCACAAACTGCCCAAGCTTTACAACATTAGATGTAAGCGAAGCAAATGCAAGATTCAACGATTATGCCTTCGCAAGTAATAAGACCATCAAGTATCTTAATATGGGAGAGGGCAATACATATTATTTTGGACAATACGCATTTGCGCATTCAAGCTTAAAAGAGGTAATTATCCCTGATAATGCACCAACCACATTAAACAAAAAGAGCTTTGCTGAAACAGAAGCTATTGAATATATCTATGTAGGCGCTAACAGTATTTCAAATAAGAAATTAGCTGACCAATCATCAATTTTCGGTGGCAACTCCTATCTTTCCAAGGTAGTGCTTATGGACATTGAATATATCGGTGAGTGGGTGCTTAGCACAAAGAAGCCAAACAATAAATATCAACCTCTTTGCGACTTGGTTGTATATTCACATAGTGAAAATCTTTCAATACATAACGCATCATTTAACGATAGAACAGGTAACTATACAGTATATCTCTACACTGCAAATGCAAATCTTTCAGCCACTCCGGAAACAAGCAATTATGTTGTATTCAAGGGTATAGGCCATGCATACACGGAAAGCGTAATTTATGAATCAACCTGTGTAACACCGGGTAAGGGCGGATATGTAACTGACTGTCCTTGTAATATTGATTACAGAGAAAACGGCTATACAACTGTTTCAAACAAGATTGACGCGTATAAGAATAAGACATTTGAGGCTTGCGGCTCAGAGGAGTACGATTTACCATTAAAGACAGAGCATACTCTTAGCAATGTTGTAAAGAGCATTGAATTTGAAAATGGATTTATAAATCTTGGCACACACGTATATAAGTGCTTATACTGTAATGAAGCAGCAGGCGCAGAGGAGGAAGCATCATTCCCGGCATTATTCGCATTTAACGGATACTCAGTTCCGGAAAATGGCGAGCTTGCAATCTCCGTAGGCTACACAATTTTCCAAGACGCTCTTAGTGAGTATGAATCAATTATGGGCGCTCTTGATTATGGCGTAGTTGGCGCAATTTACGAAAAGCTTGGCGGCGTAGCTCCACTTGCACAAAACGAAGCTCCTGTGGTTAAAGCTCAGGTTACAGGCGATTATGCTTCATTTGACTTTGTAATCAGCGGCTTTACAGCTGAGCAAATGGATTTGGGCTTAGTAATGTGCGCATATGTTTACGATGGCACAAAGTATGTATATTTACAAGAGGAACAGACATTAAATCCAACAGCTGTATCTATAAATAGCGTACTTAACCAAAATAAAGCATAAAAACAGTCGCGTCTCATATGAGGCGCGACATTTTTTTATAAATAAAAAATACTGCAAGTGATTGCAGTATTTTATTTCTTATTAAACCACCGAGGCAAGGTCCTTTTTTGTTGCTTCGCTTTCCTCTGCGACACTTATGTTTTCTTGCTTTTTCTTTTTAATTGCCCCATACACATGGTAGAAGCCTACTAAGTAAATTACAAACACGCCTACAACTATAAGAGGATAGAAAATAGGACTTCCGCCAACCATATTGTAGAAAATGCTATATGGTGTGCCATCATGGTACATTAAGAACATATAGTTGTAATCAAGAATTACATTTGCCACATATGCAAGAACGGAAAAGCTTCCTAAAACGCCAAGGCAAATAGGTAGATTTTTCTTTTTTAAGCTAATCATACCTGAAAATGCTATGTAAAGTGAAGCAAAGCCGGAAATTGAATGTGTGATGCCTGAAAATACATTATCCATAGAGAGTACAGGATAGCTTGCATAGTTTTGTGTAGCGCCAATTGTACCGAACACTGCGCCTAAAATACCAAAGGTTAAAACGAAGTCAAGACACGCTTCTTTAATTCTGCCCTTGCAAAATGCTGCCATAGGAATTGCAATTAACTGAATGGAGCAAAGGAATAAGGGTAAAACATATAAGAACTTAAGTGGGTCCTGGGCTCTTATGCTAAGAACAATGATTTTTACAATTTCGAAGATATCAATTAAGAATGCGCACCATATAAGCACTTTGTTCTTTTCACTAAATTCTTTGCTCTTGTTTCTTAAACCGATAAAAATCGCAAGACCAATCATAGCCAGAATAAGAGAAATTACAAATGTAAGATGCTGCCAACTCCACGCACCTTCAGCTTCGCGTAGAAAATCAAATCCGCCGCTTCCATTGGGACTTAAACCGAAAAACTCTCTCATAAATACTCCTTTTTTGAGTTTGTTTGACATGTTACGGACACATTTTATCACATAAACATGAATTTGTATATACTTTATTTAAAAAATTAACATTTAAGACATAATTAAAGAAAAATAACATTATTGCAAATAGTATAAAATAATGGTACAATATAATAAATGATATTTTAAGGAGCAAAAAATGAAATTTATTCATATTTCCGATTTGCATTTAGGCAAAAGATTTAATGAGCAGTCCTTGATTGAGGACCAAAAATATATACTAGGCAAAATTATTGAAGTTGTCGATAATGAAAAGCCAAATGGCGTGCTTATTGCAGGCGATGTATATGATAAGAGCGTACCATCAGCTGAGGCGGTTATGCTTTTTGATGATTTTTTAAATAGCCTTGCCAAAAGAAGCGTGCAGGTGTTTATAATCAGCGGTAATCACGATTCAGCTGAAAGAATGTCCTTCGGCTCAAATCTTATGGAGCAAAGCGGAGTACATATTGCCAGAGTGTATAACGGAGTAATACCCAAATATACTCTTACCGATGAATATGGCGAGGTGTGTGTGCATTTATTGCCATTTATTAAGCCTTCAAATGTTAAACCGTTTTTTGATAATGAAATTAAAACATATACCGATGCTATAAGAGTGGCGCTATCAAATGCTGAAATTGACAAGGACAAGCGCAACATTTTAGTAACACATCAATTTGTAACAGGCGCAAGCAGAAGCGAGTCTGAGGAAATTTCCGTAGGCGGCACGGATAATGTTGATGCATCTGTATTTGAGGACTTTGATTATGTAGCATTAGGTCATATCCACGGACCTCAAAATTGCGGCAGCGAAAAAATAAGATACTGCGGCACTCCCTTAAAATATTCATTTTCCGAAGCCAAGGATGAAAAGAGCGTAACTGTGGTTGAGCTTAATGAAAAAAATAGCTTAATAATTCGCACAATACCATTAACTCCCCTTCATGATATGGTTGAAATCAAAGGCATGTTTGAGGATATAATGTCAAAATCCTTTTACGAAAATACCACCTATGAAAACGATTACGTTAGAGTAACCCTTATCGATGAGGATGATATTCTTGACGCAATAGGCAAATTAAGAACGGTTTACCGTAACATTTTGCGCCTTGACTATGATAATTTAAGAACAAAAGCCATAACGGAAATTGATACGGCTGATGTGGATAATAAATCCCCCTATGAGCTATTTTCCGAGCTTTTCGCTATGCAAAACGGACAAGAAATGAGCCAGGAGCAAGCAGACCTTGTAAAATCACTAATTGAAAAAATATGGGAGGATAAATAATGAGACCTCTAAAATTAATAATGTCTGCATTTGGACCATACGCTGACAGAGTTGAGCTTGACTTAACTCAGCTTGGCGAAAAGGGACTTTACCTTATAACAGGCGACACAGGTGCAGGCAAAACTACAATTTTTGATGCTATTACATTTGCATTGTACGGAGAGGCGAGTGGCGATAATAGAAAAAACGATATGCTTCGCTCTAAGTATGCAGAAGCAGATACACCCACGTTTGTTGAGCTTACCTTTTCATATAAAGGCAAGGAGTATTATGTAAAAAGAAATCCCAAATACGAGCGTCCTGCCAAAAATAGGAGTGGCTTTACCAAGGAGGACCAAAATGCTGAGCTAATTTATCCTGACGGCAGAGTAGTAAGCAGATGGAAAGAGGTAAACGATGCAATTATTGAAATTATGGGCATTGACAAAAATCAATTTACCCAAATTGCCATGATTGCCCAAGGGGACTTTTTAAAGCTGCTTCTTGCCAAAAGCGCAGACCGCCAAAAAATATTCAGAAGCATTTTTAATACAAGTAATTATGAAAAGCTTCAAGATTATTTAAAGGCAGAGCTTTCAAAGGTTAATAAGGATTACGATAACGCCAAAAACAGCGTGAACCAATATATTGATGGAATTAAATGTAAAGAGGAAAGCGCATTATTTGCACTTTTAAAGTCCAATAAGGAAAATAAAGTTCCCACCGTTGATATATGCACCGCCCTTGAAAATCAAATAGATGAGGACAAAAAAACCGCACAGAGTGTGGATGAAACCAAAAACGAAGTAAAAAATCAGTTAAGCAAAGTAAAAGCAGTTATTGACCGAGCTAACGATTATTTGAAGGCAAAATCAAGTCTAGAACTAAATGAGGCTCTTTTGAAAACAGCCAAGGAAAAGCTAACTGAGCTTGAAAAGGTTAGGGCAGAAGCTGAAAGCCAAAAGCCAAGGGCTGAAAAGCTTGGTAAGGAAATAACAACATTAAGCAATCTTATGGTTGAGTATAAGGAGCTTGATAATACTCAAAAATCATTAAAGGACTGCTACGATAAAAAGGAAAAAGCAGAAAAATCCATAAACGATTGCAAAGAATCTCTTGACTTGGTAGCAAAGAATATTAAAGCTAAAAAGGACGAGCTTGACACACTAAAAAATGTTGAGGTTGAAAAAGCAAACTGCGAAAATCAAAAGTCTCAGCTCAATACAAAAATCGGCGACCTTGGTAATATTTTAACTGAGCTTAAACGCTTAAAGGAATTAAACGTAAAGCATGAAAATGCTAAAAATGCATATTCAAAAGCGTATGAAAGCTATACTGCGAAAAACGAGGAATACGAAAGCTCATTTAAAAGATATCTTGATGCGCAAGCAGGCATTTTAGCAAGCAAATTAAAGGACGGGGAAAAATGCCCTGTCTGTGGCTCACTTAACCACCCGTTACTTGCAAAGAAGTCAGAAAATGCGCCTACAAAATCTGAGCTTGACGCGCTTAAAAATCAAAAGGATAAAGCGGAAAAAACCGTAAGAGAGCAAAGCGATAACGCTTCAGCATGCTTAGCTAGCGTAAATGCCAAGGTAGAAGAAATTAAATCGCTAATCACTAAAAACTCCCTTGACGTGTCTATAAATGAAGCAAATGATGTTATTTTAGAAAAGAAAAATCAATTAAATGTTGATTTATCAAGCATAAACGCTAAAATAACCGACCTTGAAAATAAGGCGGAAAGAAAAGAAGAGCTTGAAAAGAATATTCCTGAGCTTGAAAATAGGGAAAAGGGAATTGAAAAGGAGCTTCAAAACGCTAAGGAAGAAAAAGCAGGGCTTGAAAGTAAAATAACTGAGCTTGAATGTGCGGTTAAGAAAATCAAGGAAAAATTGATTTACGAAAGCGAGCAAAAGGCAAAGGAAGCAATTACTGCTTTTGATAATGAAAGAACGTCAATTTTAAATAAGATTGAAAACGATAGCAAGTTAGTAAACAATAAAAACACAGAAATTGCAGGTCTTGAAGCTTCAATTAAGGAGCTAAAGGAGCAAACGAAAAACGTTTTAGAGATTGATATTGAAAAGGAAAAAGAAAAGGTTAGTGAGCTTGAAAGCCAAGAAGCTGACCTTGAAAATCAGCAAAAGAATATTTTTGCTTCCATAAAATCAAATGAGGATAGCCTAAAAAATATCAAATTAAAGCTTGCGGATATTTCAAAAATTGAAGCTCATTACGGCTGGGTTAAAGCGGTTTCGGATACCGCAAACGGAATGCTTTCAGGCAAGGAAAAAATCATGCTTGAAACATATGTGCAGAGTACATATTTTGACAGAATAATTGCAAGAGCCAACACTAGGCTTCTTACAATGTCAAGCGGTCAGTACATATTAAAGCGTAAAAAGGAAGCCGATAATACAAAAAGCCAAACAGGACTTGAATTAAATGTTAAGGACTTCCATAATAGCACGGAAAGAAGCGTAAGCACATTATCAGGCGGCGAATCATTTATTGCATCGCTTTCCCTCGCTCTTGGCTTGTCCGATGAAATTCAATCAATGTCAGGTGGCATTAAGCTTGATACAATGTTCGTTGATGAGGGCTTTGGCTCACTAAGTGAAAATACACTTAACGAAGCATATAAAGCGCTTACCACACTTGCCGATGGCAACCGACTAATCGGTATAATTTCCCATGTCAGCGAGCTGAAAACAAAAATTCCAAACCAAATCGTGGTTACCAAGAAAAAATCCCAAGGCAGCGACATCAAAATCGAGGTACAATAAATATTGTTTGACAGCCGATAAGACTTTTAGCTCTTTACTTTATATTAACTAAAATGCGATATATCCCACACGATATATCGCAAATTTGGTTAAAATAATTATATCAAAGAAAAAAGAAGGGAGATGGCAAGAAAATGACCACTAAGGAAGCAGTAGCGAAAAGAATAATAGAGCTTTGTAACGAAAGAAATATTGCTACCAATAATCTTGCCAACATATCAGGCGTTGCTCCCTCAACTGTTTATAGTATGCTAAACAACAAAAGCCTAAATCCCGGCGTTGTATCAATAAAAAAATTATGCGACGGTCTTGAAATAAGCTTGCGCGAATTTTTTGACAGCCCAATATTTGATGACATAGAGCAAGAAATAAAATAAAGCTATCACAATCGTGATAGCTTTTCTCTTTGTTATGGTTATTGATTTTAAAATAAAACCGTGATATAATAAAAAAGAAATACATTCAAAGAGGGGGAGAAAGCATGGAACAGGAAAACAAAATAATTTATGATATTGCCGTAATAGGCGCAGGACCTGCCGGAGCAATTTTTGTTAAGGAGCTTGCTGAGCAACGCTCTGATATTAAAATGATTATTATTGACGGACAATCTCCGGATTCTGCCAAGCCCTGTGGAGGACTTTTAGCGCCCGACGCTCAAAAGCTGCTTGCAAGATTTGATTTGGTGCTTCCTAAAAGCGTTTTAGAGGACCCACAAATTTTCGCAGTGGAAACGATTGATATTGAGCAAAAAATAGTAAAATATTATCAAAGACATTATCTTAATATGGATAGATACGCTTTTGATAGCTTTCTTCTTTCATTAGTTCCGTCTCACGTTGATGTATGTAAGGGTAGATGCAAGGAAATAAAAAATGAAAACGGGCTGTATAGCATTTTCGTAAAGCAAAACGGTATAGATACAATGATAAATGCAAAAGCCATTGTAGGTGCAGACGGTGGCGGCTCAATTGTAAGACGCACATTCTTTACTCCTATGAAGGTTCAATACGTTGCCGTTCAACAATGGTTTGAAAATAAAGGTCAAAGACTTCCGTATTATTCATGTATATTTGACAAAAAAACAAGCGATAGCTGCTCATGGACCATACATAAGGGAAATTACATAATATTTGGCGGAGCATTTGAAAGGCAAAATTGCCGTCAATCGTTTGACACGCAAAAGGAAAGACTTGAAAGCTTTCTTAACAACTCCTTTGGCGAAGCTATAAAAACCGAGGCGTGCTTAGTGTCAAGTCCACGTAAAATGAAGGACTTTTCAACAGGCAAGGGAAACGTTTTTCTTTTAGGCGAGGCGGCAGGATTTATTAGCGCCAGCTCGTTTGAAGGACTTAGCAGCGCGATGTATAGCGGAAAGGTTTTAGCCGACGCTATTTCTCAAAGCGCCACTTATGAAAAAGCGCAAAAAGCATACAGAAAAAACACACGCTCATTAAGAATAAAGCTCAGATTAAAATCAGTAAAAAGAGGAATTTTATGCTCTCCGTTTTTAAGAAAAATCATAATGAAAAGCGGAATACAGACCATATCCCCCTACAAAAAGAGATAACAAAAAGACTCCTTAATGATATGCACCCCAAAAGTGTCTAACTTTTGGGTTCACTTCATAAAGGAGTCTTTTTTTATAACGGAATATTAATTTTTTTAGCCACCAAGGGAGCATTTTCTATAAGTGCTTTTTTGGTTTTTTCATTTAGCGGAATACAGATTGAATTTTTTATATCATAGCTTTTAAAATCTTTGTCCTTACCGTTTATGATAAGAATAATACCGATTTTTTTATGTCCTCTTGTTGAAACGAATTCAATATTTTCATAGCCGATATGAGCAATTTCTTTGTATTTGATTTTACAATAAGAGTTTTTTATTCCCTCATCATCAATTTTCACTAAAATCAGCGAGCGAAAAACCGCAAATGAAAATCTGTATAACGATATGCAAGCAATAATTGCCATTCCAACAAAGCTAAGAACAAATGGTAAGGCAAATATCAAAAAATCCTTGCAGACGAAAATCGAAACACCGCAAAACACCAATCCTGCAATAATTCTTGCAATTAAAGCAAACGCCAATTTGGGGCAAGTAAAGGTAAAATTTTTCATAAACTACCTCTTTACTAATAAATCAATAATCAAATCTCGCTAACGGCTGACGGCTGATAGCTGACGGCTATTCTATAATTACAGTTCCATCAGGCTCAACTGTGATTGTATCGCCTGTTTTAACTGTTTCTAAGAATTCATCGCCTAAGCTATCAATAACAGGCATGTAAGCGCCACCCTTTAGCCATACATCGGCTAAAATTGCACCCGCCGCTGCTAGTGAGTCAATAGGCTTTGAGAATAAAATGCAAGCAGGCTGACGGCGCATAGCGCATGCGCAATATAATACAAGACCGCCTGTTGTTGAGCCTATTGTTTGCGGAATACAAAGAGCCTTGCCTGCCATTTCCTTTTCGTAAAGGTCGGGATTACTTTGGTCGCCACAGGTAACCTTTTTATCTCCAAATTGGAGCGCGCCCTGGAATGAAGCAAGTGTATTTAAGCCACCGTGAGAAACTAACGCCTCAATGTGTCTTGCTTCGCCTGAAACTACAACTCTACCTTGAAACTTTTTCATTTATTTGTCCCCCTTTACAAGCTTAGCTAAAATTTCATCATCTGTATAATATCTTGCGGTAGTATATGTACGAAGCTTATTTGATGACGTAATAACATTCATCTTTTTGCAAAGCGGATTGTTCATATACATAAGCGGACAAATGTAGGAAAGAATAACGCCGGTTGCTTCAAGTCGGGCAGCGTATTCTGTTTCTCTAAATTTCTCAATAACCTTTGGAGCAGATGTGAAAACAGTAGGAATAAGCACCTTTTTGTTGTTATTTTCCTTTAAACCATTTTCAATTTTAATGGTCCAATCCTTTAACTGAGCTAAGGACATATGAGGACAGCCCATAAAGCAAAGCTTAGGCTTGCCATCCTTATTTTTCCAAACAATAGGATAGCTGTCATATACTCTTTGTAATTCTTCATCATCAATTACATAAACCTGCGCGCCCTCGTTGATTAAGCTTTCCTTAAGCACCTTAGCCTCAGGAGTTAAGTTTTCAACATGGTATAGCCCCACCGCACCGTTTGAAGCAGTAGCCGCGCCAAAATCCTTTAAGTATGCACATGCTTCATCGTTTAATTCAGTACCTAGATACTTGTCAAGTCCCTTAATGTAAGGCACATCCTCCATTACCTTCATACCGATAGCAGAGCCAAGTAATTGAGCGTCCGGCTTTTTAGTTGTTTTAAGCTCAATAATCCAGGTTGCCTGTCTTCCCTCATCAGTTAAAAGACCGAAATAAGGCACACATCCGGCCACAGAGCCCATAATATCAATAATACCTGAGTTACGGTTACATCTTGCGCCTAAAACAGAGTTAGCGTAAACAACGGCACTAGATTCACTCCATGAAAGAATATCGCCCATTCTTGGCTTGTTGCCAACCTCATCTAAATAGCAAGCGCATGTAAATGCATCCTTATCCATAAGACCAAGCTTATTTAGCTGCTCCTCATAGAAGCTTTGCTTTGAATACATAAATTTATTAAAAACAAGCTTTTGTAAGAAGTTAGCAGGTACGTTCTTATCAACAGGACGTGGGTCGCAAGAGAATTTCTGCTTTGAAATTGCACCCTCCTCAATAAGCTGATTCATTAAATCATAAATAGGGCCAATCATTTTAAGACCAAAAGACGTTACTAAGTGATTATATTCACTTGAAATATCAATCATCTTTTCAGCTCCGAAAAGCTCGCCGTATCTTACTAAGGTCTCCATAACCTTAGCGTAGGTCTTACCCTTTTTGCCCTTAAGCATATCATTTTGCTCGTCAGTTAAAAACATAATATATACTCCTTTTAGTCGTATTAGCGGTTAGATGTTAGCGGTTAGCAGTCAGCAAGGATAGATAACCGATAAAAGCAAACCATATTATAGCAGGGGAGCTATGCCCCCCTGTAACTTAAAATCAATCATTTAGTAGCCACGCTGACCGCTGACGGCTGGCGGCTGACTGCTTATATCTTCATACAAACATCCCAAGCGTTCCAAATAACTGTACGGAGATTGCCAACCTCATTAGCATCGCCGATAATGTGAACATTCTTTTTCTTCTTGAATACAGGATTTGGCTTGTAGCCAAGAGCAGTAATAACTGTGTCTGCCTTAATCTTGAATTTACCTTCCTTATCGGAAACCATTGCGCCATCGCTATCAACGGAAACAAGCTTTGTTTCAAGATATACAGGGACATCATTTGCATTAAAGAAATCACGAAGGAAGCTTGCATTTGCAAATGGGACCTTATCGGAAACGATTAAATCGTTTTTCATTTCAACGATAGTTGGATTTTTACCCTTTAAGAATAAATCATAAGCAATTTCACAGCCTGTAAGACCGCCGCCGATAACTACAACATCGCGACCAATAACTTCCTTATTAAGTAAGTAGTCAACAGCAGTAACGGCTCTGTCAATACCCTTAATTCTTGGCTTAATAGCCTTAGCGCCTGTTGCAACGATAACCTCATCAGCGCCTAAGCCATCAATTTCCTTAACCTTGGAGTGAAGGAAAACCTCAATATTTGGATACTTAGCAATTTCGCGCTTGTACCATTCAATAAGCATCTTATCCTTTTCCTTAAAGGATGGAGCAGCAGCTGCAATAAATACGCCGCCAAGCTCTCCGCTCTTTTCGTAAAGAGTTACATTATGACCGCGCTTAGCAAGAACAATAGCAGCCTCCATACCACCGATACCACCACCGATAACGGCAACATTTTTAACTACCTTTGCAGGCTCAATCTTATATTTGTCAGATTGCATTACTCTTGGGTCAAGAGCGCATCTTGCAATGTGGCTTGCATCGTGAATTGATTGCGCATTAGCAACACCCTTATAGTGCGCCATATTAAAGCAAGCATTATGACAGCAAATACATGGACGGATGTCCTCAAGTCTATCTTCAATAAGCTTTGTTACCCATTCGCTATCTGCAAGGAACTGTCTTGCAACGCCCATAGCGTCAATTTTACCGCTTGCAATAGCCTCGGCACCGGTTGTTGGCTCCATTCTACCTGCGCAAACAACAGGAATATTTACAAACTGCTTAATGTGAGCAACATCATCAAGGTTGCAGTTTAGTGGCATATACATCGGTGGATGTGCCCAATACCATGAGTCATATGTACCGTTGTCAGCATTTAACATATCGTAGCCGGCTTCCTCAAGGTACTTAGCCGCCTTTTTGCTTTCTTCCATGCTTCTGCCCATCTCGGTAAATTCCTCGCCGGGAACTGCGCCAACGCAGAAATCCTTAACCTTGGATGTTACAGAATAACGAAGTGAAACAGGGAATTCCTTACCACAGGACTCTTTAATAGCTTTAACAATATCAGTTGCAAAACGGTAACGGTTTTCAAATGAGCCACCGTATTCATCTGTACGCTTATTTGTATATTCAGTAGTAAATTGGTCAAGTAGGTAGCCCTCATGCACCGCGTGAACCTCCACACCATCAACGCCTGCTTCCTTGCACTTAAGTGCAGTCTTGGCAAAAGCATCAACAATTTCAGTTATTTCCTTAACCTTCATTTCACGGCACTTAACCTTATCGCTCCAACGGGAAGGAAGCTCAGAAGGAGAAGCGCTTTGATATGGAATGTTGATAATTGGCTTAATAAGGTCGCGAACAACAGGCATATTATGTAAAGCAACTAAAGGTGTTGGGATAGCGAATGAACGACCCATGCCTGCTGTAATTTGGATAAATACCTTAGCGCCTGTCTTATGGATTTCGTCCATAAACGCTTTAAGCTCCTCAAACATCTTATTGTTTTTGTAGAGCCATTGTCCTCTATATGTACTCTTAATTGGCGCAATACCGGGAATAATAAGACCAACATTGTTTTGTGCCTTTTCAAGAAAGAACTTTGCAGCCTCCTTGTTAAACTTGTTACCGCCAAGGTTCATCCAGCCAAAAAGTGATGTGCCACCCATTGGGCAAAGAACAATACGGTTCTTAATTTCAACGTTACCTATCTTCCAAGGCGTAAACAATGCTTGATACTTTGGATTTAAATTTTCCATAAGAAAGCTCCTATCGTATAAAAAATAAAATTTTAGTTATAATTAGTATAGCATAATTTATTATATATTGCAACAATAAAATTTTAAACAAAAAATTAAAGATTCATATAATAAGCAAGAGGGTGGTTGGCAAAACGAGAGTAAGATACTAACCACTAACCACAAAGAAGGGCTTTAGAGGGTGAGGGAAAATTTGTGAGTGCGGAGTCGTAGGCGTACTTGGTACGGTAGAGACCGCAATCGCAAATAGAAAAGCAAAATTGGAATTTCTCCCAAAGGGAAAATTCCTACAATAAAAGGTTCGATACCGTCTCGACCAACTAAAATAATTGTTATAAAATTTGCTTTTCGGTTTCACCAGCCTGTAAAGTCCGCAAGGAGAAGATATGGGGAAATATTTCGGCACAGATGGCTATCGTGCAGAAGCGGGCAGACACTTAACTGCGCTTCATGCATTTAGAATAGGTCAGCTATTAGGCTATTACTTAAAAAACGAAAAGAAGGAAAAGCCAAAGGCGGTAATTGGAAAGGACACAAGATTATCCTGTTATATGCTTGAATATGCGGTAGCATCAGGTCTTGCCTCAGTTGGCGCAGATTCCTATCTGCTCCATGTAACCACCACACCAAGCGTAGCATATATAACAAAAACGGACAAATTTGATATAGGCATTATGATTTCCGCAAGCCATAATCCTTATTATGATAACGGCATTAAAATTCTAAACTCCAAGGGCGAGAAAATTAACGATACATTAACGGACAAAATTGAAAAATACCTAGACACCCGTGAAACCGTACCCCTTGCCAAGGGAAGCGAAATTGGAAAGATAGTTGACTACTACGAGGGCAGAAATAGATATATCGGCTATCTGGTTTCCCTTGCAAAGTCATCGCTAAAAAGCTTCAAGATAGGTCTTGACCTTGCAAACGGTAGCACCCATATGATAGGCAAGAGCGTTTTTGAAGCATTAGGCGCATCTGTCTATGTAATCAATAATCAACCAAACGGACTTAACATAAACGAAAACGCAGGCTCAACTCACATAGAAAATCTTCAAAAATTAGTCAAAGAAAATAATCTTGACATAGGCTTTGCATTTGACGGCGACGGAGATAGATGTATTGCCGTTGACAATAATGGCGAGGTTGTAAACGGCGACAAAATAATGTACCTTTTAGCAAAGGACCTAAAGGAGAAAAACGAGCTTTTAACAAATACCGTTGTTACAACGGTTATGTCAAATTTAGGCTTATATCAAGCTCTTAGTCGAGAGGGAATAAAATACGAAAAAACGAGCGTAGGCGACCGCTTCGTTTACGAAAGTATGGCAAAAAACGGACACTCACTCGGTGGCGAGGAATCGGGACACATAATCATAAATAAATATGCCTCAACAGGAGATGGCATTTTAACCGCCATTAAAATTATGGATATTTTAGCTGATAAAAAGCAAAAATTATCGTATCTGCTTAAGGATATTTCACTTTTTCCTCAAAAAACACTTAATTTAACTGTCAAAAATAAAAGCGAAGCACTAAGCAATAAAAAGCTTCAGAATATTTGCACCGAAATTGAAAATGACCTTAAAGATAATGGCAGAATACTTATGCGCGCAAGTGGCACAGAGCCCAAAATTCGCATAATGATTGAATGTAACCATATGGAAAAAATGAATGAGTATTTTGAAAGAATAGAAATGATAATAAATGAGGAAAATTTAGATGGATAGATTAACTGTAAAATCACTTTTTGATATTGAAAGCACCATTGCAAAATCACTTTTTGAAGCATATATTTACCCTTGGGAAATTATACCGAAAATTCGTGATTATATTTTCTTAATTGGCGAGACATTAGACACACGAGAATACGCAAAAATGGGGGAATGTGTCTATATTTCCCACAGCGCCAAAATAGATAAGGATGCAAGAATTGAGGGCGCGTGCATTATCGGACACAATGCAGTATTAAGAAAAGGCGCGTATCTTCGCGGCAACTGTATTATTGGAGACAGGTGCACAGTAGGTAACTCCTGTGAAATAAAAAACAGTATCCTATTTAACGAGAGCCAAGTGCCGCATTTCAACTATGTGGGGGATAGCATTTTAGGCTATAAATCCCATATAGGAGCAGGGGTTAAAATTTCCAACCTTAAAAGCGACAAATCAAATGTGTCAATTAAGGTAAATGATGAAATAATCAAAACCGACCTAAAAAAGCTTGGCGCAATTCTTGGAGATTACTGTGAAATCGGTTGTAACTCCGTCTTAAACCCCGGAACAATAATCGGCAAAAATACCACCGTTTACCCTCTTTCAAGCGTAAGAGGATATGTGGATAAAAACAGTATCTACAAAAGCGAAAATAATATTATTAGGAAAGGAGAATAATAGCGAAATTTTGCTTCGCAAAGCGAAATAATTTTGCATTAGCAAAATAGCTAAATTAATGCTCAAAGCTTTCGCATTAGCTAAATTAAATTCGCCTAAAAACTGCCGAAGGCAATTTAGCTCCGCAAGGAATTTAGCTCGACTTGTCGAATTTAGCTCGCGTTAGCGAATTTAGCTGTGACAAAGTCACTATATGTGCGGAATAATCGGTTATGTGGGAGAGGAAGCGGTACAGGAAAAATTGATAAAGGGACTAAAAGCGTTAGAGTACCGCGGCTATGACTCATGTGGTATAGCAACACCCTGCCAAATTACGAAAACAAGGGGGAGAGTGTCTAATTTAGAGGAGCTTTTAAAGGGCAGAAACGATAACTCTAAAATAGGAATAGGACACACACGCTGGGCAACTCACGGCATAGCTAATGAAATAAACGCCCACCCTCATAAGGTAGGCAAAATTACGCTAGTGCATAACGGAATAATTGAAAATTATTTGGAAATAAAGTCTAAATTACAGACACAATGCGTTAAATTTGTGTCAGAAACTGATACAGAGGTAGCTTGCGCGCTGATTGACCACTATTTTAGTCAAGATAGCGATATAGTAAACGCGATTTTGAAAGCCAAAAAGGAGTTAATCGGCTCATATGCATTTGCAATTATGGTGGATGGTCAAGAAAGCATTTACGCCACAAGATATAAAAGCCCTCTAATTATCGCTAAAAGCAAGGACGGTTACTATTTAGCCTCTGATATGAGCGCCTTGCTACCATTTACTAGAAAATATTACAGAATGAACGAGGAAGAAATTGTTTGTCTTTCTAAGGACAATATCGGGCTTTTCAATGCAAAAATATCAACGCCCCTTTGGGAAATTTCCAATTTAAGCATAGAGAATACAAGAAAGCAAGGCTACGAGCATTATATGCTCAAGGAAATTTACGAGCAGAGCGAGGTTGTTTTCTCTACTCTTGCCAAAAGAATTAAGGGGGGCTTACCCGACTTTACAGAGGATGGTCTTGAAAATGACTATTTTAAGGACATTTCCCAAATACACATAATCGGCTGTGGCTCTGCTATGCATGTTGGCTTAATAGGAAAGGGACTTATTGAAAAATACGCTAGGATACCCACAAGCGTATTTGTAGCATCGGAATACAGATACAGCCCCCCACTTAAAAGCGATAATACATTATGCATTTTCATTTCCCAATCGGGCGAAACTGCTGACACTCTTGCATCCTTAGATTACGCCAAGAAAAACGGATATAAAGCTCTTTCAATAGTGAATTCACAAGGCTCATCAATCGCCATTGAGTCCCATAATGTAATTTACACCTATGCAGGCGTTGAAATTGCCGTTGCCACCACCAAGGGCTACACCACTCAGCTTGCAGCTTTAAGCTTAATTGCATTAAAGCTCTCACTTGACAGAAAAGCACTTGCAGAAAACGAGGTAAGATCATTAACATCTGAGCTTTATAACGATATACCGAATATTATTCAAGCGACTTTAAATAAAAGAGCGGAAATTAAAGCCCTTGCCGAAAAAATTAAGGATAGAAGCGATGCATTTTATATCGGCAGAGGAATTGATTATTATTTATGTATGGAAGGCTCACTTAAGCTAAAAGAGATTTCCTATATCAATTCGCAAGCTTATCCCGCAGGGGAATTAAAGCATGGCACAATATCCCTAATTACTGAAAATACACCAGTTATTGCAATTTCCAATAATAATAATTTGCTCCCGAAAACAATAAGCAACCTAAAGGAAGTAAAATCAAGGGGAGCATTTACCGTTTTAATTACAAATTCCAATTCAACCGAGGCGGATTTTGTCATAAATACAAATGCCAAATGCGACCTTGAAGCAATCTTTGCAACCGTGGTAACAACTCAACTAATTTCCTACGAGGTAGCGCTATTACGTGGTTGCGATATCGACAAGCCAAGAAACCTTGCCAAAAGCGTAACGGTGGAGTAGTGGTTAGTGGTCAGTGGTCAGTGGTCAGTGGTCAGTGGTCAGCACGCACCGAAGGTGCATATCGCGCTTTCGCTAAGCGAAAGCATATCACGACCGTGCGAAGCGTGGTCTATATCGCTCGCCGTAGGCGTATATCGCTCTGCGAAGCAGATATATTAGTGGTCAGCGGTTATCTCACAGCGGAATATAGAAAAAACTCACAGACTAAATCTGTGAGCTTTTTGTTATGTAAATTTTTTCAATTCCGTAATACTTAAAAAGTTCTATTGCACCTTGGTTTATTCTTTCGCCGCATACTGCAATAGATACGGCAGGGGGACAGGAAACTGTTGTTCCCGCATAGATACAACCTAATGAATTATCCACACTTGTAAGCACTTTTTCTGAAAAATATGCTTCCCTTGGAGATAAAACAACATCAAGTGGGGCATAATTAAGCATCGCTTTTTGAATTGCTTCCTTTTTAGGTATCGAGCTTAAAATATCGCAAAGATAACCAATTTCATCTTCCGTTGTCTCACTTGATACCATAAGCACTATAAAATCGCTATCGTAAAACTCGGGAATAATATTTTTTTCTATAAGCAATTTTGCAAAATCTTTACCGTAATATCCATATGCTTTTGTGTCAATTGTTATCTTGGCTTTTTCATCGCCAATGAGCAAATATCCACACTCCCTTAGGGATTTTTTTACTTCATCAGCCTTGTTAATTGCAAAATCAAGCTTATTTTTGTATCCATTTTCAAGATATTCGTTACATCTGTCAAGGGACTCTAAAATCAAATAGGAAGGACTTGTTGAGCCGTAAATACACATTACGTTTTTTGCATGCTCAATAAAATATGCAGGAGCATTTTTTGAAATATGTAAATAAGCACTTCCTGTTAAAGCAGGTAGCGTTTTGTGAGCAGAGTCGCAACACATATCCGCGCCAAAATCAAGGGGATGTGTAGATAATTTAGTGAATTTAAGGTATGCGCCGTGGGCATTATCCACAATTAAAATAACACCATGCTTTTTGCAAACCTCGGAAATTCCCTTAATATCAATCATATTTCCAAGATAGTCGGGACTTGTTACAAATACCGCAAAGGGTAGCTCAGATGCGTTTGATAGCATTTTGTCAAGCTCACTCGCGTCAACCTCACAGCTTAAATATGATTTATCGTTTTTAGGATAAATCCATTTAATATCAAAATCAACTAAAATTGAAGCGGAAACAAATGATGTGTGAGCGTTTCTTCCTGCAATAACGTAACCGCGCTTATTTCCGCACTTGTACGCTTTTGCAAGATGTAGCATTGACTTAATGCAAAGGGACGAGCCCTCTGTGGAATAAAATGTTTTGTAGCTTCCAAAAAGCTTACTTGCATTTTCCTCACTTTCCTTTATAATTCCGCTTGCAGTATAAAGTGCGTCTGCACCGTCAATTTCAGTTATATCGCCTTGATACGATTTGCCCTTGTGCCCCGGCATATGTAGTCTTACGCTGTTTTTATTTTCGTAGCTTTTAACGAAATCACAAATAGGTGTTTTCATAATTTCCACCTTAATATTTTGATTAGTTTTTCTTTAATTCTCTTGCAACTGCAACCATAAGAGCACATTCCATACGCTTCTTAAATAGCTCACAGCCATACTTGTAAACGCCTCTTACAGAGCCTGTCGCGTGATAAGCATTTGCCGCGCAACCGCCTGAGCAATATAATTTCGCCCAGCAATCCTTACAGTCGGGGCGAGCATATACATTACAGGATGCAAATTCATTTTGCGCTTCCCTATTTGTAACACCGTTATAAATGTCGCCTAATTTGTATTTTTCCTCGCCTACAAATTGGTGGCATGGGTAAAGGTCGCCCCAAGGTGTTACCGCCATATACTCAGTTCCTGAGCCACAGCCGGAAATGCGTTTATAGATACATGGTCCGCCCTTTAAGTCAATCATATAGTGATAGAATGTAAATGGCTTGCCTTCATCATCCTTTTGGAGCATCAATTTTGCAAGGTCCTCATATTGCTTGCAAACAATAGGGAAGTCTTCCTCGGTTAATTCCTCTTTATCGCCCTTAGCACAAACAACAGGCTCCATAGAAAGCTCATTGAAGCCAAGGTCAAGCATAACCTTAATATCCTCTAAAAAGTCAGGATTTGCATGTGTAAATGTGCCACGCATATAATAATTTTTTCCATCTCTTGCATTTACAAGCTTTTGGAATTTAGGCACAATCTTTTCCCAGCTTCCGTTGCCTAAATAGTCAACTCTGTATTTGTCATGAACCTCTTTACGTCCGTCAAGGCTTAATACAACGTTGGACATTTCACGGTTGGCAAAATCAATAACGTCATCGTCAATAAGAACGCCATTTGTTGTAAGAGTGAAACGGAAATTCTTATTGTGCTTCTTTTCAATCTCTCTTGCATAAGCAACTAAGTCCTTAAGCATTTGGAAATTCATAAGAGGCTCGCCACCGAAGAAGTCAACCTCAAGGTTACGGCGTGTGCCGGAATTTTCAATTAAGAAATCAAGCGCTCTTTTAGCCACGTCAAGGGACATAATCGCTCTTTCGCCGTGATACTTGCCCTGAGAAGCAAAGCAGTATGAGCAATTAAGATTGCATGTGTGAGCCACGTGTAAGCAAAGCGCCTTAATAACGCCCGAGGTCTTTTGCTTTAGCTTATCAGCCATAGGCTCAAAGGTATCGGGAGTAAAAAGCTGACCGTTTTTCTTCATTTGGCAAATAGCATCGTAAAGCTCGGAAATTTCTTCCTTAGTTACCTTACATTTTTCGCCGTATTTTTCGTAAATTGCCGGGATAATTTCTTCTTTTGTGTTGCTTTCAAACATTGCAATAACATCGTATGCGATATCATCAACAGCGTGAACTCCGCCTGAGCATACGTCAATTACAATGTTGTAGCCGTTTAATTTATATTGGTGTACCATATAATTCCTTTCGCTTTGCGAAGGAAAGCCGTCAGCTGTCAGCTGTCAGCGGTCAGCAAGCTACTTAAACGCTGAATTGACAGATATTAGGCGTTCCTTGGTAAAATGTGTATTTAATCGTTAAGTAATCAGCTAACGGCTAACGGCTATCGGCTGACTGCTAAAAATAATTAAAAAAGCTGCCTCGTAGCAGCCTTTTTAATCAATTATTTGTTTTCGCACTGCTGATTTGCGATACCACAGCTTGTCTTGCAAGCAGATTGGCATGATGTTTGGCATTCGCCACAACCACCGTTCTTAGCGCTTTCGCAAAGATTACCTGTATTAAGTGTCTTAATGTGTTCCATTATGAAATCCTCCGATTAACATTTAGTTGAGAAAAGTATATCACAAAAAATTCTTAAAGTCAATACAAATGTTTTTCCAAAATCAAAAAAATGTTGATTTATTATGCGCCATGTGTTAAAATGAATAAGACAAGGAAAGAAAATTAGTATTTGGAGTACATTATGGCAAATAAGAAAAAGCTAACTAAAAACAGAAAAGCCAGATTAGAGGAAAAGGCAAAAAAGGAAAAGCAAAGAAAACGCAATATGATTATTATTGCGATAGCATCAGTAGTATTACTTGCATTAGTAATTGTCGGCATTGTATTAGCAGTAAATTACGAAGCCCCTGCCCCACAGTATTATGCAGAAATTCAAATTAAGAATGTAGGCACGGTTAAGGTAGATTTGAATAGCGAAAAAGCACCAAAGGCAGTAGGCAAATTTATTGAGCTTGCAAACAAAGGCACATATAACGGTGTATCATTTTACGACCTTGCAAACGGCAAGCTCTACGCAGGAAATAAGGATGCAAGCGTAGCTCAAATTTTAGGCGAGTTTGATAATGGCTTAACCAATAAAAAGGGCGTAATTTCCATGGCAAAAGCAAGCGTTAACACAGTTAACCCAGCACTTTTCTATATCAATCTTCAGGACAACACCCAAAACGATAAGGAAGCAGTTGAATTCGGCACAGTTACAAGCGGCCTTGACCTTCTTGAAAAGCTAACCGTAACCGCTGAAAACAGCCCCGTAATCGAAAAAATCACAATTATCGAAAAATAATCAAAAGCAAGCACAAATTGTGCTTGCTTTTTTATTTTTAATATTATATATTGACAAAATAGCAAAAAAATGCTAATATATTATAAGATTATTTTAACAATGCGAGGAAATTATGTATAAAAACTGTTTTAAGAGAATATTTGACTTTGTAATTGCTTTATTTGGCTTGATGGTTGCAGCAGTGCCAATGCTTTTTATTGCTTTGCTCATAAAATTAGATAGCAAGGGTCCTGTTTTGTTTAAACAGGTAAGATTGGGACTTAACGGCAAGGAATATAAAATCTTAAAGTTCCGTTCAATGTGCGTAGGTGCTGAAAAAACAGGCACAGGCGTTTATTCTGAAAAGGGCGATAAACGAGTAACGAAAATCGGCAAAATTTTGCGTGCAACCAGCCTTGATGAGCTGCCACAGCTAATAAATATTTTAAAGGGCGATATGGCGCTTATCGGTCCTCGTCCGCCTCTAACCTACCACCCTTGGCCTATTGAGGAATATACCAACGAACAGAAAAGAATGTTTGAGGTTCGTCCGGGAATTACAGGCTGGGCTCAGGTAAACGGCAGAAAAACAGTTGAATGGAACAGACGCATTGAGTTAAATGTATGGTATGTTGACCATGTTTCATTATGGCTTGATATTAAAATTTTCTTCATGACAATATTTAAGGTTTTCCAAAACGCCGATAATGAAAACAATGGCGCAACCATGGTAAAGAACGAGGCCGCAAGCGAGACTGTAAACGAAGCTACAAATGAAGCAGTTGAGGTTATGGCGAATACCGAAAATACTGAGGAAGTGAATGTAGAGTAATGGCTATTAAGCTAATGTACATAACAAACAATCCTCAAGTAGCTGTTATTGCCGAAAATGCGGGAGTTGACCGAATTTTCATTGATATGGAGTACATTGGAAAGCAAGATAGACAGGGCGGCATGGATACCGTTCAATCCCGTCATACCTTTGAGGATATAAAAAATGTTCGCAGTGCTATAAGGAAAGCACAGCTTCTTGTAAGATGCAATCCTATTCACGATGCAACGGATGAGTATTGTTCATCTAAAGAGGAAATAGATAGTATAGTATCATGCGGAGCTGATATTATTATGCTTCCCTATTTCAAAAACGCTAATGAAGTAAAAAAATTTATTGAGCTTGTTGGCGGTAGAGCAAAAACAATGCTTCTTTTTGAAACGCCAGAGTCTCGCGAAAACGCAGATGAAATACTGCAATTAAGCGGCATTGATGAGGTTTTTATCGGACTTAACGATATGAGCCTTGGTTACGGCATGAGGTTCATGTTTCAGCTTCTGGCTGACGGAACCGTTGAGGAGCTTTGCGAAAAGTTCAAGCAAAAGCGTTTACCATACGGTTTTGGCGGACTAGCTTCTCTTGATGGCGGAATGCTACCGGGCAAAAACGTACTTATGGAGCATTATAGATTAGGCTCGGATTGTGTTATCTTATCACGAAGCTTTTGTAACACAAGTAAGATAACAGACTTGAACGAAATTAAAGAAATTTTTGATAAAGGCATAAAAGAAATAAGAGCATATGAGCAGTCATGCATGCTCTTAACTAATGAGCAGTTTGATGAAAATAAAATCAACGTTGTAAACGCGGTTGAAAAAATAGTCAGAGGATAATATGAAATTACTTATTACGGGCGCTTGGCGTCATACGGAAGAACAATTAAATATGCTTGAAGCAAAGAATAACGAAATTGTTCTTATGGCTGACGAGCGCGGAGAGCTTCCTTGTAGTGCTGACAGTATTGATGGAGTTATATGTAATGGATTGTTTCTTTATCACGACATAAAAAAATTTATAAGCTTAAAATACATACAGCTAACAAGCGCAGGCTTTGATAGAATTGACATGGATTATGTAAATGAGCATAACATAGAAATTCACAACGCGAGGGGCGTTTATAGTATTCCAATGGCTGAGTATGCAGTTTTTGGCGTGCTAGAGCTTTATAAGCAAGGAAAATTCTTTATTGAGAACCAAAAATCGCACCTTTGGGAAAAGCATAGAGGACTTTTAGAGCTTTATGGAAAAACTGTGTGCATAGTCGGTTGCGGAAATGTAGGCACGGAATGTGCTAAACGCTTTAAGGCTTTTGGCTGTAACGTTATAGGCGTTGATTTGTATACAAGAGAGGATAACGATTACGAAAAAATATATTCGTTATCTAAACTCGACAATATATTACAAGGCGCAGATATAGTTGTGCTTACGTTACCTTTAACCAAGGAAACTGAAAAATTAATAAGCAAGGAAAAGCTTGCAATTATGAAAAACGGCGCAGTTTTAGTAAACATTGCAAGAGGAGCAATCGTTGATGAAAATGCGCTTGCAGATGCATTGAAAACACACCTTTACGGAGCAGTCTTAGACGTATTCGGCGAAGAACCCCTTAACGAAAACAGTCCCTTATGGGATATGGAAAACGTAATACTAACCCCCCACAATTCCTTTGTTGGTGAAAACAACGGTGAAAGATTGTGGCAGGTCATTAAAAATAATTTGGAGAAAGAAAATAAATATGATAAGAAAGATACTTGAAGAGAACGAAGATTTAAGAAGTAATTTATTTATAAGAGGATTTTTGGCGACTAACAGGGATGATTTGAAGTTGAATGATTTTCCGTTCTACGGAAATTGGAATTTACAAAGCATTCAAGGAATAAACTTTCTAACTCACAAGTTAACCGGCTTTGCAAAATATGATTGTAATGGAGCAACGAGTTTTATTTTTGGACATGCTTATAATCCATTCACAATGGAAATAAACGAAGAAAAAATACTAGAAAGAATAGCTCAACATATAGGAGATGCAGATTTCTTTGATTATGTTGATGAAATAACCGGTGTGTTTGTTTTAGGAACGATTACAAACGGTAAAATTGATTTTATCGTTGACCCTTCTGGTATGCAATCCGCTTGCTACTCGGTGATAAATGGAAAGTTTTATCTTTCTTCCCATCCCCAACTTATAGGCGATATCTGTAATCTTTCCATGGAAAAGCTTGTGAAAGAATTGGTTAATTACAAATGGTATGGTAGAGTAATGGGACCATATTTACCAGCAGATATGACACCATTCGACGAGGTTAAAAGAGTTGTACCAAATATTTTTTACAGTTGTGAATTGTCAAATGGGACAATAGAGCACAAAAGATTTTATCCTTTGAAAGATTTGGCAGAATGCAAAAACGAAGAAGAATACAATGGGGTTATTAAACAAAGTGCCGATATTTTGAAGAATAATATGGCATTAGTACTTCAAAAATGGGATAAAGCGTCTCAATCGCTAACCGGCGGAATAGATAGTAATACGACCTTTGCTGCGGCAAATGGAAATTATGATAAATATAGAACGTTTAGCTATGAATCTGCCGAAAAAGAAAGTATCGATTGTGATGCGGCTAAAATTATTTCAGAGCACTTTAATGTTCCGTGGACAAAATATGATATTCCAAGCGATAATAGTTCAATAGATCGATTCGAAGAAAAAAGAGCGATTATGGAACATAACAATGGCTACATCGCTAAAAGAAAAGAAAATGAAGTTAGAAAACGCATGTACCTACAAGAGCATTGCGACTTTGATGTTGAAATCAAAAGCTGGGTGTCTGAAACTATAAGAGCATATTGGTATAAACACTATAACAGAAAGAAAATGCCTAAATTATCAGCAAAATTGTATAGAAATCTTTACAAAATCTTTATTATGAATAGGTCATTGGCTCATAAGGTAGATAAAGTTTTTGCCGACTACATAGAAAAATTTGAATATAGCAAAATACCTTCTCAATATCCACCGGCAGATATGCACTACAACGAAGTAACATGGGGAAGTTGGGGTGGCTTGAGCATAAGCGAAATGAAATATTGCTTTGATATCACGTTTATCTACAATAACAGAAAATTTTTAGATTTGCTGTTTAAAGTTCCGTTAGATAAGCGTATATCAGATCAGCACCATCTTGATATGAAAAAGTATTTGAATAAGGAGCTTTACGATATGAATATTAGAGTTGTAAATATGAAAGAAACGCGTTTTAGAGCAAATTCTTTGAATGTCATTTTTACAATTAATTCTATTCTACCGTTTTAATATTAGACATGAAAATTGTAGTTGTTTCACCAAAAAATAGAACAGCATACAACTTTCGTGGCGACTTAATAAAGGAAATGATTAAACTCGGTCACGAGGTTGTAGTAACAGGACCTAATCAAGACAACGTTGAAAAAATACTTGAATTGGGGGTTAGATTTAAAGAAATTCCAATAAACAAAAATGGCGTCAATCCTTTTGCAGATTTGAATTACCAAAAAGCATTGTATAATCTCTTTGTAGAGGAAAATGCCGATGTAGTATTTGGATATACGATAAAGCCGGTAATTTATGGTGCATTAGCTGCTAAAAAGGCAGAGAAAAAATTGAAAAAGAAAATACGCACCGTTTCAATGGTAACAGGTGTGGGATATGTGTTTACCTCTAATTCCACAAAAGCGAAAGTGATAAGAAGTATCGTTTCTGTTCTATACAAAAACGCTTTCAAAAAAGCTGATGTAGTATTGTTTCAAAACGAGGATGATAAAGCATTGTTTGAAAAGCTTAAGTTAGTAAGTCAAGAAAAGACTGGCTTAGTAAATGGGTCTGGAGTAAACACGGAAAAATTTAGTATATGCGATTATCCCGAAAGAACAACTTTCTTTATGCTTTCAAGAGTAATGTATTCAAAAGGCATAAGAGAGTATCTAAAGGCATGTGAGATAGTAAAAGAAAAATATCCAGAGGTTAGATGCATGCTTCTTGGTGCTTGCGAGGGAATTCAAGATTCTTTATCCAAAGAACAGCTTGCTCCATATATCGAAAAAGGCATAATTGAACATTTTGGTGAAACCGACAATGTGGCTGAATATTATAAACAATGCTCGGTCTATGTTTTGCCTTCATACAGAGAGGGAACACCGAGAACTGTATTAGAAGCTATGTCTATGGGCAGAGCCATAATTACAACAGATGCTCCCGGTTGCCGTGGAACGGTAAAGGACGGCGAAACAGGATATCTTGTACCTGTAAAAAATGGAGAGGCAGTTGCCGAAAAAATGATTGAGTTTATTAAAAACCCTGACCTCATTAAGGAAATGGGCGAAAAAAGTGCTCAGTACTGTCGTGAAAAATACGATGTTAAAATTGTTAACAAATCAATGTTAAAATATATGAATATATAACTTTCGGAGGAAAGAAAAATGTACACAAATCTTTACGAAAAGCTCTTAAAGGGCAAGGAAAAATTATCATTAGTTGGTCTTGGCTATGTAGGTATGCCAATCGCGGTTGCATTCGCTAAGAAAATTAAGGTTGTAGGTTACGACCTTAATGCAAAGAAAATTGAGCTTTACAAGTCAGGCATTGACCCAACACGAGAGGTTGGCGATGAAGCAATCAAGCAAACAACTGTTGAATTTACAGCAGATGAATCAAAGCTTAGAGAAGCAAAATTCCACGTTGTAGCAGTTCCAACACCTGTAAACGATGACCACACACCAGACTTAACACCTGTTGAGGGTGCAAGCCGTATTCTTGGTAGAAATCTTACTAAGGGCAGCATTGTAGTTTATGAATCAACAGTATATCCAGGCGTTACTGAGGATGTTTGCGTTCCAATTCTTGAAAAGGAATCAGGACTTAAGTGCGGCGTTGACTTTAAGGTAGGCTACTCACCAGAAAGAATTAACCCGGGCGATAAGGTACATAGACTTGAGACTATTACAAAAATCGTTTCAGGTATGGATGATGAAACTCTTGATATTGTTGCTAAGGTTTATGAGCTTGTTGTTGAAGCAGGCGTACATAGAGCTTCCTGCATTAAGGTTGCTGAAGCAGCAAAGGTTATTGAAAATAGCCAAAGAGATATTAATATCGCGTTTATGAACGAGCTTTCAATTATCTTTAATAAGCTCGGTATTGATACAAAATCAGTTCTTGAAGCAGCAGGCACAAAATGGAACTTCTTAAAGTTCTTCCCGGGTCTTGTTGGCGGACACTGTATCGGCGTTGACCCATACTACCTCACATATAAGGCTGAGCAAGCAGGTTACCATAGCCAAGTAATTTTATCAGGCCGTAGAATTAACGACGATATGGGCAAATATGTTGCTGAAAATGTTGTTAAGAACTTAATTAAGGCTGGCAAGGGCGTAAAGAATGCAAAGGTTGCAATCCTCGGTTTTACATTTAAGGAAAACTGCCCTGACACAAGAAACAGTAAGGTATTTGATATTGTTAAGGAGCTTCGTGAGTACGGTATTGAACCAATTATCGCAGACCCAACAGCGGACTACGAGGAAGCCAAGCACCTTTACGGCGTTGACTTCGTTGATATGAACACAATTACAAACTGTGATGCAGTTGTGCTTGCAGTTGCTCACGATGAATTTGCTAAATTAACAATATCAGAGGTAGACAAGCTCTTTGGCGAGGGACAAAAGGTTCTTCTTGACATTAAGGGACTTCTTAACAGAAAAGAATACGAAAACGCTGGATATAGCTACTGGAGACTATAATTTATGGGATATAAGCATTTAAAATTTCCTGAGGGCTCACTATTTTTAGTAACAGGTGGCGCAGGATTTATCGGCTCAAACCTTTGCGAAGCAATTTTGAATATGGGTTATAAGGTAAGATGCCTTGATGACTTATCCACAGGAAGCCAAAAAAATGTTGATATGTTTCTTGACAATCCTAACTATGAATTTGTAAAGGGCGATATTAAGGACCTCGATACATGTATGAACGCTTGTAAGGGCGTTGATTATGTATTAAATCAAGCAGCGTGGGGCAGCGTTCCACGCTCACTTGAAATGCCTATTTTCTATTGCAAAAACAATATTGAGGGCACATTAAATATGTTAGAGGCAGCAAGACAAAACGGCGTTAAAAAGTTCGTTTATGCTTCATCATCATCTGTTTACGGCGATGAGCCAAACCTTCCAAAAAGAGAGGGCAGAGAGGGAAATTTGCTATCCCCATATGCATTAACAAAGCGTTGTGATGAGGAATGGGCAAAGCTATATACAATGCACTACGGTCTTGATACCTACGGTATGAGATACTTTAACGTGTTTGGAAGAAGACAAAATCCAAACGGTGCATATGCTGCGGTTATTCCTAAATTTATAAAAATGCTTTTAAACGATGAACAACCAACAATAAACGGCGATGGTAAGCAAAGCCGCGATTTTACATATATTGAAAATGTAATTGAAGCAAACCTAAAAGCTTGCCTTGCATCACACGAGGCAGCAGGACAAGCATATAATGTTGCATATGGTGGCAGAGAATATCTAATTGATATTTACTACACCTTAACAAAAGCATTAAACAAAAATATTGAGCCAAACTTCGGTCCTGACCGAAAGGGCGATATTAAGCACTCAAATGCAGATATATCCAAAGGCAGAGAGCTTCTTGGCTACGACCCCGACTACGATTTTGCAAAGGGACTTAGCGAAGCTATTGAGTGGTATAAGGAGAACTTATAAAACAATGGAAAAACAACCAAAAAGAGGAAGAGAGAAGTTTTCAAAATACAAAGGTGTTATCAATTTGTTAGTAAAGCTTAATAAGCTTTTGCCATATAAAATGAGGTTAAAAAAGCTTATTAGATGCAGAAATAAAACTGGTATTTTGGGAATTCTCAAAAGATATGTACTCTTAAAAACGCTCTGCAAGGAATGTGGAGATAATGTAGTGGTAACAGAGGGAGTGTATATACATAATCCAAGGAATTTATCCTTAGGTAATAATGTAAGCATACATTCAATGTCATACATAGAAGCCATCGGCAATGTTTATATAGGAAATGATGTAGCCATAGCTCATGGTGTAACGATAATGTCAACAAGTCATATGTATGATGATAAGGAAATTCCAATAAAGGATCAAAATTATATAGTTGAACCTGTCATTATTAAGGATAACGTATGGATTGGAGCAAAGGCTACGGTTTTATGTGGAATAACCATTGATGAAGGCAGTATCGTAGGTGCAAATTCTGTTGTGACTAAAAATGTAGAAAAAAATACAATAGTTGCGGGTGCTCCTGCTAAAGTTATTAAAACGAGGTAATAATGAAAATATTAGTTATAACACGCGGTTGTTGGGATAAAAACAATAATACTGGAAACACAATGGATAATTTCTTTTCAGGCTTAGAAAATGCTGAAATTCATAATTTGTATTTTAGGTCCGAGCTACCTAAGAGCAATCCTTGTAAAAGCATTTTTCAAATATCGGAGCAGCAGCTAATTAAGAATATTCTAAAAAGAACATCCTGCGGGAAAGATGTGACAAATCAAACGGAAAGCACCAACGAAAGTAGTAGCGAAGCAAAAATGTACAGTGCTGCAAAAAAGCGAAATTGGACAATTTTGAGCTATGCAAGGGAGCTTATATGGTCGTTTGGTAAATGGAAAAATAAGTCCTTAGACGAATATTTAGAAAAGGTAAGCCCTGATATTGTCTTTATGCCTGTTTATAACTGTTGGTATCCTCATAAGGTGCTACGATATATAAAGAAGAAAACAAACGCGAAAGTAGTATTATTCCACGCAGACGATAACTATACGTTAAAGCAATTTTCATTATCCCCTATTTATTGGCTTTACAGATTTAATCTTCGTAAATGGGTAAGAAAAAGCGAAAAAATATCATCACTTGATTACGCAATTTCTAATATTCAGTGCGAGGAATATTCAAAAGCATTTAATAAAGAAATTAAAATACTATATAAAGGATACAATTTTGATATTGAACCCGAAAAGAGGGAGCTGAATAAACCTCTTAAAATGGTATTTACCGGCAATATTTCAGCTGGTAGATATAAATCTCTTTCATTAATTGGACAAGCAATTAAGAAAATTAATGGAAGCTGTGGTGAAAATGAAAGAAAAATTGTGCTTGATATTTATACAACAACTCCACTAACCGAAAAAATGAAAAAAATGCTTTTTATAGACGGCATAAATATGAAGGGTAGTGTTAGCGGAGATAAAGTGCCGCTTATTCAAAAGGAAGCAGATATTCTTGTGCACGCGGAAAGCTTTGATTTGAAAAATAAATTGTTAGTAAGACAATCATTTTCAACGAAAATAGTTGATTATTTAAGTAGTGGCAAGTGTATTTTTGCAATAGGACCAGAATGCATCGCTTCTATGGAATATTTGCGAAAAAATGATGCGGCGGTTATAGTAGATAACAAAAAAAATATAGAAAATCAACTTTTGAAAGTTATTGATAATCCTGAAATGATTTTTCATTATGGTGAAAAAGCTTGGAAATGTGGTAGTGAAAACCACCGCATAGAAAAAATTCAAGCTAATTTAAAGAACGATTTTATTAGTCTATTATAGCGCAAAGAAGCCATAGACAAACTAAGGAGAAAAAATGATACCCTATTATATAATGATTTCTGTTCCCATAGTGGTTTATTTATTGTATGGCGGAAAAAATCAATATTTAAACAGTGAAAAAAAGCAAAAAGCAACGCTATGGGCATTTTTTGCAATTTTGTTTTTAATATTAGCATTAAGACATAAATCAATCGGCGTTGATTTATCAGGATATTTGCGACACTTTGACAGTGTAAGAAAGCTTTCTTTTAGACAGCTTTTTAATGCATTTGAAAAAGAAAGAGGCTATTGGATTTTAAATAAATTAATAGGCCTTGTTACAGACAATAAACAAATATTTTTAACCATAATGGCAATTATGACGCTATTTCCAATAGCGAGACTCTACTTGAAGGAAAGCGAAAACGCGCTTTTAACAATTTCTATATTTCTTATTCTTCCAAACTTCGCTATGATATTTTCGGGCTTAAGACAGGCTATTGCCATTGCTTTAGTTGTTGTATCCTTTAAGTTCGTCCAGGAGAAGAAACTGTTTAAATTCATTCTCATTATCTTATTGGCAGTGACTTTCCACAATTCTGCCTTTATTGCGTTTTTGCTTTACCCCATCTACCATATGAATATTACAAGAAATAAGTTCCTGGCGTTTATACCGTTTCTTGTAACGATATTGGTATATAATAAGCCTATTTTCGAGTTCCTACTTGAATCCATGGGTGAATTTGGTGAACAATATGAATATGAGGAAACTAATGCTTATACCATGATTATCCTCTTTACACTTTTTGTAGTGTTTTCCTATATTGCTCCACAAAGAGAGCAAATGGATAAAAACACAATCGGCTTAAGAAACATCTCGATTCTTTGTCTTATACTACAGATATTCGCTCTTGCAAATCCTGTTGCTATGAGAATGAATTATTATTTTATCATATTTTTACCGACATTAATGTCAAAGGTAATTAATAGATGCTCTAAGACAAATAGACAGATTTTAACATATATAGGGTTTATAATGGCGCTCTTTTTCTTTGTCTATTATATAAATTCAATGAATCAGGGTGTTGATACATTGCAATTATACCCATACAAGCCATTCTGGAAATAAAGAGAGAAACATATGAAAATATTACAAATAAACGGTGTTTACCAAAATGGTAGCACAGGTAAAATTGTTTATGATATACATAGAGGCATTATAGCAAGTGGTGATGAGTCAATCGTTTGCTATGGCGCGGGACCGAAAAACTCAGAGAGTGGCATTTATAAGTTTAATCACAAAATCCTTGCAAAAATAAACGCGCTTACGTCAAGGCTCACAGGCGTCATGTATGGTGGCTGCTTTATCGCAACAAAAAAACTAATTTCTATAATCAATAGAGAAAAGCCGGATGTTGTTCATGTACATTGCATCAATGGACATGTGGTAAACATCTATAAAATAATCGAGTACTTAAAAAAATCAAAAATTAAAACTGTTTTGACATTACACGCAGAGCTTATGCATACTGCTAATTGCGGACATGCATACGAGTGCGAAAAATGGAAAACGGGTTGTGGAAATTGCCCAAGGAACAAAAGCGTAACAAGCTCGTGGTTTTTTGATAATACCCATAAATCATGGCTTAAAATGAAAAAAGCATTTGAAGGCTTTGAAAATCTAACAGTCGTTTCTGTTTCCCCTTGGCTCATGGACAGAGCTAAGCAATCTCCTATTTTAGAGGGTAAAAATCATACCGTTGTTTTAAACGGACTTGACACAAGCGTGTTTAAAATCAAAGACACAACGAGCTTAAAGGAAAAGCTTAGCTTAAAAAATGAGAAGATAATTTTCCATGCCACACCAAGGTTTAACAATAATCCCAATGACCTCAAGGGCGGATATTACATACTCAAGCTCGCAGAAAAGCTTGAGAATGAAAATGTAAAAATTCTTGTGGCAGGCGGATATGATGAAAGCATTGAAATACCTGAAAATGTGATTATGCTAGGACGGGTATCAAATCAAGAGGACCTTGCAAAATACTATTCCTTGGCTGATTTAACCGTTATAGCAAGCAAAAGAGAAACCTTTTCAATGGTTGTTGCCGAGAGTATGTGCTGTGGAACTCCTGTTGTAGGCTTTTATGCAGGTGGTCCTGAGCAAATAGCTATAAAGGAATATAGCGATTTTGTAGAATATGCAAATGTAGATGCTTTATATGAAGCTTCTATTAATATGTTAAATAAAGAATCTAACAAAAAAGAAATTTCAGCTAAAGCTGTTGATGTCTATGCGAAAGAAAGAATGGTTCGCGGATATTTAGAGATATACAATAAATAATTAGTCATCAGCGCGTAAAAAAATTGATGGGTGATAAAATGGGAAAAATTATCTATTTGGGGCATTTTAGCTCCGAAGAAAATCCAAGAAGCGTTTCTCCTGCGGGACAAACTGTTATGAATTATGTATGTCATAGCATAAAAAATGCAGGATATTCTGTTACTATGTATAGCTTTGCTCAGGCTACCGATAAAATGCCACATCAAAAGACAGAGCAAGTAATAGACGTTAATATTAAAGCGATATTTGGCACCTGCTTTAAGCAATATAGAAAAAATATCTTGATGCGTATTTTTACAAAGATTAAGAGAGAAAAAACTTTTTTCAAGGAGCTTAACGAGATTATAGAGGATGGAGATATAGTAATATCGTACCATTCCTTAGCTACCATGGATTTATTAAAGAAGCTTCGCAAAAAGAAAAAATTCAAGTTCATTTTGCAGGTTTGCGAAATTTATGCAGATGTATTAGAAAATCAAAAAATACGCAAAAAAGAAATAGAGTTTATCAAAAGCGCGGATGAATATATACTCATTTCTGACTTGTTGAAAAAAGAAATTGGACTTAAAAATAAGAAGTGTGTTGTTTGTTCAGGTACATATACCACCGAGAAAATAATTAACGAACCGCCAATGGATGGAAAAATACATGTTGTTTATGCAGGAACATTAGATATGACAAAGGGCGGGGCATATTTTGCTGTATCAGCCGCAAAATACTTAAATGAAAATTATCATATGCATATTTTAGGATTTGGCAGCGAGCAACAAAAAAATCAATTACTTAAGCTTATCGAAGATACTAAAAAGGATACGAATTGTAGTATTACATATGATGGTTGCTTACAAGGAGAAGAATATGTTAGGTTTTTGCAGAGCTGTCATATAGGCTTAAGTACTCAAAATCCAAAAGGAGCATATAATGCAACCTCTTTCCCTTCAAAAATACTTGTGTATTTAGCAAACGGATTACAGGTTGTAAGCATTAAGATTCCTGCTATTGAAACTTCACCGGTAGGACCAGCCATGCATTTTTATGAAAAGTCAACACCGGAAGAAATTGCCAAAGCAATTCTATCTATAAATTTAAATAAAGCTTATGATGGCAGAAAATTGATTAGTGGGCTAAACAGTGAGTTTATACAAAATATTAGTGAATTAATAAAAAAAGAATAAATTAACTTTATACATTATGCAATATTGAACTTGTTTTATGTTGTAAGGAGAATTCGTATGAATGTATTTTTAATTATGTGTCATAAGAATATAAGCCAAGTAAAAAGATTAATATCAAAATGTATAACTGCCAATTCAAGAGTTGTATTACATATTGATAAGTTCTATGAGTTAGATGAGGAAGAATATGAAAAATTGAACGGAATACCTGGGCTATACCTCGTAGATAATAGATACCACGGAATTCTTGATGACAGATCATTAGTTGACATAGCTATGACTATGGTGGATAAAGCAAAAGAGGTTGAAAAGAAAGAAAACATTCATTTTGAGTATTATTTGCTTTTATCAGGGCAAGACTATTTAACTAAGCCCGTAGAATACATAGAAAATGAATTAAAGCAAATGTATCCCACTCCATTGATTGACTGTACTCCGTATGATAAATCCAATTGGCTATATTATAAATTTTATTCCAACAACAAAGTGAGAAAGTATAACAAATGGATAAATGAAAAATTCCCACCAAGATCGTTAACAAGAAAAGCTTTCAGAGTATCACAAATTTTGTTAAGAAGAATATATCAAGTATGTCATAAGGTTGATTATTACAAGGCCAGAGACAACGGGATTGATATTTATGGAGGCTCAGCGTGGTGGATACTGCCAGATGTGGTAATCCAATATATACAAGAAGAGTACAATGCTAACACAAGATCTGTACAGGTGATTTTAGATTCTGGCACACCGGAAGAGGTGTTTTTTCAAACAATGGTTATGCGTTCCCCATTAAAAAATATTGTGACAATTAATTCAAAGGATGCGGTTGAACAGAATTGTAAAACATGGGCGTATTTTTTTGATAAAAACAAGCCATTTAAGGGACATCCTTATATTTTCACTAAACAAGAATATGAAAAGCTTATAAATAAGGATTGTTGGATAGCAAGAAAATTTGATACACAGGTGGATGAAGAAATTCTTGATTCATTAGATAATTATACTAAAAATTTTGCAGTTTAAATCTATCAAGACAGAAAGGATGAAGATATATGATAAGCGTAATAATTCCTGTATATAATGCAGAAAAATATTTACCAAAATGTATTGAAAGTGTACTGAGTCAAACATATACGGATATAGAGTTGATATTAGTCGATGATGGAAGTCCTGATAACAGTGGCAAAATATGCGATGAATATGCATTAAAGGACAGTAGAATAAGAGTAATACATCAAAAAAATGGCGGACAGTCCTCTGCGAGAAATGCGGGGCTTGATATAGCAACAGGCGAGTTTATTTCATTTGTTGATAGTGATGATTATATTGACTCAAATATGCTACAAGTGTTATATGAAAGCTTAGTTCAAAATAATGCAGATATATCCGGCTGTTGCTTGAAATGTGTTGATGAAAACGGGAATAGGACAACAGATAGCTTTCTTAAGGCTTTTGATGAGACAAAAATTTTTGACAAAAACCAATTAATATATAATATAACTCATTATGGCGACTATTACACAAACTTTGTGGTTGTATGTAGCAAATTATATAAAAGAGAAGTGTTTTCTAAGCTTAGATTTATCGAGGGACGAATTCACGAGGATGAAATGATAGTACATCACATTTATTTAAGCATCAGTAAGGCTGTAATAATACCAAACGAGTACTATTATTATTTACGCCATAGTGGAACAACAACTAGTGCACCATTTTCTATAAAAAGACTTGACGCCGCATATGCCTTTTATGATAGATACATTACGCTTAACAGCAATGGATTTGGAGAGTATGCTATCAGCTCTTTAAGGGCTAGCTACGGAAAAGTAATATGTGGTTTAAAACAATTGTCATATAAAAAATATGAAAAAGAGTTAAAGCCAATAGTTAAAAAACTTATGAAAACAAGACAATTAGGATTAAGGCGAGCGAAATTGATTTGTGCTATTTTGTTCAATAGATGTAGATTTAAGAACAAAAAATAATTTAATAAGGACGAGAGCTGTAATGGAAAATATAAAGGTGTCGGTTTTTTGCTTGGTTTACAATCACGAAAATTACCTTCGTCAATGCTTAGATGGCTTTGTAAATCAAAAATGTAATTTCAAGTATGAGGTGCTGATTCACGATGATGCTTCAACTGATAATTCAGCAAACATAATAAGAGAATATGAAAAAAAATATCCTAATATTATAAAACCGATTTATCAAACAGAAAATCAATATTCAAAGGGTGTAAAAATCGCTAAAATATATCAATATCCAAGAGCAAAAGGAGAATATATCGCTTGGTGCGAAGGAGATGACTATTGGACAGATGAAAACAAACTACAAAAGCAGGTTGATTTCTTAGATGCAAATAGTGATTATTCAGCGTGTACTCATTGCTCATATTTTCATGATTTAAGTGCTAATATACAAATATTAACACCAAATATTGAGCAAGATCGTGACTATACTGCCGGAGAAATTATAGAGCACGGTGGGGACATATTTAGTACAAATAGCTTTATGATGCGCAAAAAGGATTTATTTAATAAGCCTGAATGCTTTGATGCAAAGGGCTTTGGAGACTATCAGCTCTTTATTTATTCGGCAATAGTTGGAAAGCTGAGATGTTTTAGCGACAACATGTCAGTATATAACTTTGGAACATCAGGCTCTTGGACAAGTAGAGTGTGGAAAAACGAAGAAAAAAGATTAGCTCATTTTTATGAGTTAATCAGAATGTTGAAAGCAGTTGATTCTTATTACAACGGGAAATATAGCGAACCAATCAATAAAAAAATAACTGGAATTGAATTCAATATTCATTTGCTTAAAGGGAATTTTAAAGAAATAAAAAAAGATAAGTATAAGCTTTATTGGGAACGCTATATAAATGCAACATCGCGAAAAACAAGAATAAAAACATGGATATATAAAAAGCTTCCATTTGTCAAGAAAATAAGGAACAAGCTTCGCAGATGATTTATGAACTGAGCTTTAGAAGGGGAAAAAGTGAACAGTAAGAAAGTAATCACAAACTTAATATGGAGATTTTTGGAAAAATGCGGCTCACAAGGAGTTACATTTGTTGTTTCCATTATATTGGCAAGAATTTTAGAACCAGATGTTTATGGAACAATCGCTCTTGTAACTGTATTTATTACAATATTGCAGGTTTTTGTTGATAGTGGCTTTGGCAATGCTCTAATACAAAAAAAGAATGCAGACGACCTGGATTTTTCAACAGTATTTTATTTTAATATAGCATTTAGCATCATTCTATATTTGGCTATGTTTTTAATAGCGCCACTTATTGCTAAGTTCTATGAAAAACCTGAGCTTGTGGCGATTACAAGAGTGCTAAGCTCAACGGTTCTAGTATCAGGTGTCAAGAATGTTCAACAAGCGTATGTATCAAAAAATATGCAGTTTAAGAAATTTTTTACTGTGACACTCTCTGCGACAATAATGTCAGCTGCAGTTGGCATAGTGCTAGCATTGATGAATTATGGTGTTTGGGCGCTTGTGCTTCAAAACGTGTCCAATGCAGTAATTAGTGTTATTGTTTTATGGCTGACCGTTAAGTGGAGACCAAAACTAATGTTCTCATTTAAAAGGTTAAAATCATTATTTTCCTTCGGTTGGAAGCTTTTGTTTTCAGCTTTAATTGATACATTATACAATGATTTAAGAACACTAATAATCGGCAAAAAATATTCAACAGAGGATTTAGCCTTCTATAATAAAGGAAAGACATTTCCTAACATGATAACTACCAACTTAAACACTACTATTGATAGTGTGCTTCTGCCAACAATGTCATCAGCGCAGGATGATAAATCGGTAGTTAAGGCTATGACAAGAAGAGCGATAAAAACAAGCACATATGTTATTATGCCAATGATGATGGGACTTGCCGTTTGTGCTGATGCATTAGTAAGCATATTATTAACTGATAAATGGCTATTTTGTGTGCCATACATGAGATTATTCTGCTTGTCTTATGCGTTCCATCCAATTCATACAGCCAACCTAAATGCCATAAAAGCGATGGGGAAAAGCGGAGTGTTTTTGAAGCTGGAAATCATAAAAAAAGGAATAGGACTTGTCTTATTACTTTTATCAATGAATTATGGCGTAATGGCTATGGCATATACAATGCTTATAACAACCTTTACAAGCCAAATCATCAACTCATGGCCAAATAAAAAGTTGCTTAATTATAGTTATTTGGAACAACTAAAGGATATGCTGCCAACTATTATCGTTTCATTAGTAATGGGTGCGGCGGTGCTTGCAATACAGTTTATCGGATTAAATTCTTGGCTAACATTACTAATTCAAGTGCCTTTAGGAGCTATTTTATACATAGGAGCTTCTGCAATTTTAAAGTTAGAAAGTTTTACATATATATTAAGCACTATAAAGCGAATGCTCAAGAAAAGTAAAAATGTTAAAAATGATGCAAACACAGAAAATTAAAGAATTTTTAATTAAAGTGGATAAATCCTTTCCTGTACCGCTATCACAAAAGCAAAGCTTAAGTGAATTTGCAATTAAGCTTTGCGAAAAAGCAACAATATGCAAAATAGAAGAAAATGGCGAAATTATCTCTATGGTGGCAGGCTATACCGAAAATTTAACTGATAATATAGCGTATATATCGGTTGTTGCCACTTTAGAAAACGAAAGGGGCAAAGGCTATTCAAAATCGTTAGTTAAGGACTTTATTAACATTTGTAAGCGAAAGCAAATAGATGCTATTCATTTGTACACTGTATCTACAAATATATCAGCCGTCAATTTGTATAAGAAACTTGGCTTTGAAGAATACATAATAGAAAACGAGTCAAGAAAAGAAGATTTACATTTAATCTATTATATTAAGGATAAAATAAAATGAACATACTTTTAACATCGGTAGGAAGAAGAGCCTATATGGTGAAATATTTCAAGGATGTCTTAGGAAATGATGGACAGGTTCACGTTTGCAATTCAGATGATAAAACAGTTGCCTTTCATTATGCTGACAAAAGCGTAATTTCGCCGCTTATTTATGACGAAAATTACATACCTTTTCTGTTAGAATATTGTAAGGACAATAAGATAGATATGTTATTATCGCTTTTTGATATTGATCTTTTAGTCCTTGCGAAAAATAAAGAAAAATTCAAAGATATTGGAACAAATGTGATTGTATCTGATAAGGAGCTTGTTGAAATTTGCAACGATAAGTGGAAAACTTATAAATTTTTGAAAGAGAACGGTTTTAATGCACCTAAAACATATTTGACATTAGAAGACACCATTAATGCGCTTGATAGAGGAGAAATAAGCTACCCCGTAATCGTAAAGCCTCGCTTTGGTTGTGGCTCCCTGGCGCTTTCTGTAGCCGAGGATGAAATGGCTCTTTTGTATCACTTTAGAAGAAACACTCGAATAATTAATAAAACATACTTAAAATACGAATCTGACTCCACTGATGATAAAATTATTTATCAAGAATGTCTTAATGGACAGGAATACGGTGCAGATATAATAAATGATTTAAACGGTGAGTTTCAAAACGCAATTGTAAAAAAGAAAATAGCGATGCGTGCAGGAGAAACCGACATTGCTGAAATTGTTGATGAACCAGAGATTTTGAAGGAAATAACGCGATTAGGCAAGATAACAAAACACATTGGAAACATGGATATAGATGTGTTTCTAGTTGACGGCAAGCCTTGCATTCTTGAAATGAACGCACGCTTTGGCGGTGGATATCCATTTAGCCACATGGCGGGCTGCAATTTGCCCAAGGCGCTTGTAGCATGGCACAAAAATGAAAAAATAAACAAAGAATTACTTGAAGCAAAATTTGGAAGCCTTGGATATAAGGAGTTATTTATAACGAAAGTGTAGGTGAATTTTATGCCAGAAGTAAAATTCGAAAAAAAGCTATCACCATTAAATGTTATCTCTCTTGCAATAGGGTGTATTATAGGATGGGGCGCATTTGTTATGCCCGCAAATACATTTTTAATAAAGGCGGGTCCGTTAGGCACTTGTATAGCTATGCTAATAGCTTCGCTGATAATGATTGTTATAGCTTTTAATTATAGCTATATGATTAATAAGTATCCTGTTTCCGGAGGAGAGTTTACATATACGCAAAAAACTCTTGGGAAAAAGCATGCGTTTGTATGCTCATGGTTTTTGGGCTTGTCATATTTAGCAATAGTTCCACTTAACGGAACAGCATTGGCGCTTATAGGAAGAAACTTATTAAGGGAGTTTTGGTGGCAGAAATAAGGAGAATAAATGAACTTTAAAGGAAAAAAACTGTTAATTTTATGTGGAAATGTTGTCCATGTTAAGGTAGTCGAGGCCGCGAAAAGAATGGGTGTTTACACTGTTGTAACAGATGGATTGCCATTAGAAGATGCGCCGGCTAAACAAATCGCAGATGAGGCGCTTTACATAAATGTTTTAGATGTAGATGCTTTAGTTGAGTACTGTAAAGAAAACAAGATAGATGGCGTAATCAATTTTTGTAATGATATAGGACAGCGTCCGCATCAGCAAATATGCGAAAAATTAGGATTGCCATCATACGGAACAAAAGAACAGTATTTTATGCTTACTGATAAAAACGCGTTTAAAGAAATGTGCATAAAGTATGGTGTTGATGTCATTCCGCAATACAACGAAAATGATATTGAAAACAACAAAATAGAGTATCCGGTGCTTGTGAAACCAGTAGATAGCAGAGGTTCAAGAGGACAAGCGATATGTTATAACAATGAGGAGTTAATAAACGCATTGCCTAATGCAAAAAAAGAATCTACCAATGGACTTGCTATAATAGAAAAGTATATGGAAGGTAAGCAGGACTTTTCTATGTCGTATGTGTTTAAAAACGGAAAGCCATTTTTGACAAGAACGGGAGATAGATATTTAGGTGAAGCAAAGGACGGACTTCAAAAGCAGTGTATTGGCTCCGTTTCCCCATCAAGATACACGAAAATGTATATTGAAAAAGTGCATAACAGAGTAATTAATGCTTTGCAATCTATAGGAATAAAAAACGGAACTGTGTTTATGCAGGGGTTTATTGATGGAGATACTGTGCGATTCTATGATCCGGGTATAAGGCTTCCAGGCACAGAATATGAAAAGTTATTATTAAAGGCAACAGGATTTGATCTTATGGAGCAAATGATATCACTGGCATTGGGCGGCGAAATTGATGATTACAACGGAAGGCTTGTTGATGCGTACAACCTTAACGATAAAATATCAATTCAATTGCTAATATCTGCAAGAGGTGGCACAATATCACAATTTGATGGACTTGATATAATATCTCAAAATTCTAATGTGGTTACAATTGCTCAAAGGTACTTTGTCGGTCAAACAGTGCCGCAAACAGGAGATGTAAAGCAAAGAGTTTGCGAAATAGTTATATTAGCTGATAAAAGCAAAACTAAGGAAACAGTAGATTTTGTACAATCGAAGCTAATAGTATTAGATGAAAATAAGGAAAATATGCTCGTGTCTCAGTTTGATTCGAGAGTTTTGGAGGAAAGATAAATGACACCCGCAATAACAAGCTTGATTATATTTGCTGTTGTAGTTGCATTATTTATATGGAACAAACTGCCTACATCTGTGGTTGCGTTGCTTGGTCTTGTTGCAATGCTTCTTACGAATGTAGTATCGTTTAGCGAGGGCTTTAAAAACTTTGGAAGTAGCACAGTAGTTTTAATTTGTGCTATGATGGTTGTTGGACAAGCAACCTTTAACACAGGACTTGCACAGTTGGTTGGAAATAAGGTGATCGCATTAGCCAAAGGAAACGAAAGAGCTGTTGTTATGATAAGTACAGCTATAACTGCAATTATTTCTGCGTTTCTTTCGAATATAGCAACTTTGGCTATTATGATATCAATTTTAACCGGCATATCATCCGCAAACGATAAAGTAAAATTTAAAAATGTTATTTTACCAGTATCAATGGCGTCAGTAATTGGAGGAGCTGCAACTCTTGTAGGTTCAACCACTCAATTAACTGCAGATGGACTTATGAGGGAGTTTTTAGGGGAATCCAATGGTTTTGGTTTCTTTACATTTTCAATACCCGGATTTTTGATTGTTGCTATTTTGGTTTTGTATGTGGGATTTGTAGGATATCCTCTTGGAAAAAAGCTTTGGAAAAAAAGAGAGGATTATGGCGAGACACCAGTAGATAAAAAAGCAAAAGAGGCAGTAGTATATAAGAAGAGCAAAATGATAATCATGGCGGTCATTTTTATCATTACTTTAATTCTTTTTGTATTGGTTGATGTAATTAAGCCGTATATTCCGGCATTTAACGTAGGAACGGTAGCGCTTATCTCTGCCTTGGCGTGTGTGTTAACAGGATGTATAAACCACAAGGATGCAATTAAAAGCGTGAATTGGAATTTGGCACTATGGTTCTGCGCTTGTTTGGGTATAGCAGCGGGACTTAATTCGAGTGGAGGTGGTAAACTTCTTGCAACTTGGTTCATTGGACTTTTTGGTGAAAACGTATCTGCCTTTTGGTTATATATGGCATTCATTATTCTTGTAGTCGTGCTAACACAATTCTTGTCTAATTCTACAGTTCTTACAATTGTATTACCAGTAGTATTTTCTATAACAACAGAAATGGGATATAATACATATTCGTTTGCGGTTGGATTAACAATAGCTGGCGCAATGGCGGTAGCCACACCTTTGGCGAATACTACTATAGGAATGTCAATGGTTGCAAATTATAAGTTTAGCGATTATTTAAAATATGCAGGACCGTTTACCGCAATAGCAACAGCAATATTGATAGGAATTGTTCCGATTTTATTTCCACTAGTCTAAATTAAAAATAAAGGGAAAATTTATGCAAGTTAACGTAACACGCTCGTCAATGCCCTCTTATGAGGAATATTGCGAGGAAATAAAAGAGCTTTGGGATTCAAGATGGCTTACCAATATGGGTAAGAAGCATAAGCAACTTGAATGTGACCTTAAAGAATATTTAAATACGCCGAATATCACGCTTTACACAAATGGACACTTAGCACTTGAGGGTGTAATTGCTGCATTTGGCTTTAAAAAGGGAAGTGAGGTTATCACAACGCCATTTACCTTTGCATCAACTACTCATGCAATAGCGAGAAACGGACTTATACCTGTATTCTGTGATGTAAACTGTGTTGACTATACTATGGATGTTAGCAAAATCGAGTCACTTATTACCGATAAAACTGTGGCAATCGTGCCTGTGCATGTTTACGGAAATATGTGCGATGTTGAAGCTATCCAAAAAATAGCGGACAAGCATGGCTTAAAGGTAATTTATGATGCCGCTCATGCATTCGGTGTGAAATATAAAGGCATAAGCTCCGCCAATTTTGGCGATGCTTCAATGTTCAGCTTCCATGCAACAAAGGTGTTTAATACTATTGAAGGCGGAGCGGTTACATATAAGGACAGCTCACTTGTTAGCGTGCTTGACGATATGAAAAATTTCGGCTTACATACTCCTGAAGAAGGAAAATATATAGCATGTAACGCGAAAATGAACGAATTTCAAGCTGCTATGGGCATTTGCAATCTTCGCCATTTAGATGATGAAATTGCAAAACGCGGAAAGGCGGTTAAGCGCTATCGCGAAAGACTTGGTGGCGTAACTGGAATAGTTTTATGCCCCGAGCAAGAGGGGGTTACACCAAATTACGCATACTTCCCCGTAGTTTTTGACGGATATAAATATAATAGAAATGAAGTTTTTGAAAAGCTTAAAGCACACGATATTATAGCAAGAAAATATTTTTATCCGCTAATAAACGGTTTTGAGTGTTATAAGGAATATGCTACCGCAGGCGAGGACAAAACTCCGATTGCAAAGCATATAGCCGATAGAGTTTTAACCTTACCATTGTTTGCTGATTTAACAGAGGATATGGTTGATACAATTTGCGACATAATTTTAAATTAACGTATAAGGAGAGAGAAAATGAAAGGTATAATTTTAGCAGGCGGTAAGGGAACAAGACTTTATCCAATGACAAAATCGGTTTCAAAGCAGCTTTTACCAATTTACGATAAGCCACTTGTTTATTATCCGCTATCAATACTATTACTTGCAGGCATTAGAGAAATCTTAATAATTTCCACACCTGAGGATACTCCTGTATATGAAAAATTACTTGGCACAGGCGAGGAAATTGGCATTTCAATTCAATACAAGGTGCAAGAAACACCAAGAGGACTTGCTGACGCATTTATTTTAGGCGAGGAGTTTATCGGAGATGATAGCGTATGTTTAGTTCTTGGAGATAATGTATTCTATGGTCCTAACCTTACAAAAATTCTACAAAGCGCAATGAATAATAAAACAGGCGCAACAATTTTCGGCTATCCCGTTAAAGACCCAAGAGCATTTGGCGTAGTTGAATTTGACAAAAATCATAAGGTTATTTCTATCGAAGAAAAACCAAAAGAGCCAAAATCAAACTATGCAGTACCAGGACTTTATTTCTACGATAACAGAGTAGTTGAAATTGCAAAAAATGTAAAGCCCTCTGCTCGTGGCGAAATTGAAATTACCGCCGTAAATAATGCATATCTTGAAATGGGCGAATTAAATGTAACACTCTTTGGACGTGGTATGGCATGGCTTGACACAGGAACACCTGAGGGAATGCTCAAAGCATCTGAGTTTGTGCAAATCGTTCAGGAATGTCAAGGCTTTTACATATCTTGTATTGAAGAAATTGCGTTTAGACGCGGATTTATTTCAGCAGAGCAATTAAAATCAATCGGTGAAAAATTAAAAATGACTGACTATGGCAAATACTTAATTTCAATAGCCGAGGAGGGCAAATAAATGACAATTATCGTAACAGGCGGAGCGGGATTTATCGGTTCTAACTTCGTTTATCATATGCTTGAAAAATATAAGGATTACAAAATCGTTTGTATCGACTGTCTTACCTATGCAGGTAATATGTCAACTCTCAAATCGGCAATGGAAAATCCTAACTTTAAGTTTTACAAAACTAACATCTGCGACAGAAAAGAAATATACGAGATTTTTGAAAACGAGAAGCCTGATATCGTTGTAAACTTCGCGGCAGAAAGCCACGTTGACCGTTCTATTGAGAATCCCGAGGTGTTCTTACAAACTAACATTTTAGGCACACAGGTGCTTATGGATGCTTGCCGTAAATACGGAAATATCCGTTACCATCAGGTTTCCACGGATGAGGTTTACGGAGACTTACCAATCGACCGCCCCGACTTATTCTTTACAGAGGAAACACCAATTCATACAAGCTCACCGTATAGCTCTTCAAAGGCAGGCGCTGACCTTCTTGTTTTAGCATATCACAGAACCTTCGGTTTACCTGTAACAATTAGCCGCTGCTCAAACAACTATGGTCCATATCATTTCCCCGAAAAGCTTATTCCATTAATGATTGCAAACGCTCTTAACGATAAGCCACTTCCTGTTTACGGAACAGGGGAAAATATTCGTGATTGGCTCTATGTAACTGACCATTGCAAAGCCATTGACTTAATTATTCATAAGGGCAAAATCGGCGAAGTTTATAATGTTGGCGGTCATAACGAAATGGCTAACATTGATATTGTTAAGCTTATTTGCAAAAAGCTTGGCAAGCCTGAAAGCTTAATTACATTTGTTACAGACAGAAAGGGACACGATATGCGTTACGCTATCGATCCAACTAAAATACACAGCGAGCTTGGTTGGTTGCCTGAGACAAAGTTTGCTGACGGTATAGAATTAACAATTAAATGGTATTTAGAAAACAAAGAATGGTGGGAAACTATCATTTCTGGCGAGTATAAAGACTATTACGAAAAAATGTACGGCAATAGATAATTGCTGAAAATAAAGAGGTATAAAATGGAACAATCAATTTTTGCAGGTAAGACACTGATGATTACAGGTGGCACGGGCTCATTTGGTAATGCGGTGCTTAACAGATTTTTAAAGACGGATATTGGAGAAATTCGCGTTTTCTCACGCGATGAGAAGAAGCAGGACGATATGCGCCACGAATTTCAGGCAAAAATGCCTGAGGTGGCAGAGAAAATCAAATTTTATATTGGCGACGTAAGAGACCTTGCCAGCGTTAAAAACGCTATGCACGGTGTTGATTACATATTCCATGCAGCGGCGTTAAAGCAAGTGCCTTCTTGTGAGTTTTTCCCTATGGAAGCTGTAAAAACTAACGTAATCGGTACTGATAATGTGCTTACTGCTGCTATTGATGAGGGCGTAAAGACAGTAATTTGCTTATCAACCGATAAGGCTGCATACCCTGTAAACGCTATGGGTACGTCAAAGGCAATGATGGAAAAGGTTATCGTTGCAAAATCAAGAACAGTTGACCCAAATAAAACAAAAATTTGCTGTACTCGTTACGGCAACGTAATGTGCTCCCGCGGCTCAGTTATTCCACTATGGATTGACCAAATTCGCCAAGGCAAGCCAATTACAGTAACAGACCCAACTATGACACGCTTTATTATGTCTCTTGATGAGGCTGTTGACCTTGTATTATTTGCATTTGAGCATGGTACAAGCGGCGATATCCTCGTTCAAAAAGCCCCTGCTTGCACTATTGAAACACAAGCAAAGGCTGTTATGGAGCTTTTTGATAAGGAAAACAAGAGCGAAATTAAGGTTATCGGTATTCGCCACGGCGAAAAAATGTACGAAACACTTCTTACAAACGAGGAGTGTGCAAACGCTATTGATATGGGCGACTTCTATCGTGTGCCTTGCGATAAGCGTGGACTTAACTACGATAAATATTTTAAAGACGGCGACGTAGAAAGAAATACGTTAACCGAATTTAACTCACATAATACAGAGCTTCTAGATGTTGAAGGCGTAAAGGAAAAGCTTCTTTCCCTTGCTTACATCAGAGAAGAGCTTGCAAAGGATGAAAAATAAGACAAGCTAGCTCAATTTATAAAATTAAGAAAGGACAAAAGCCATGAAGGTTGTTCAAATAAACGCCACCGCAAACAAAGGCGGTACAGGTAGAGTTTGCTCTGGAATAAGCGAGCTTTTGACTGATGAAGGTATTGAAAACTACATACTTTATGTGTGCGGCGACACGTTTCCTAACGGAATAAGCTATGCAACCACGCTTGAAATAAAGCTTGAGGCGTTGAAATCAAGAATATTTGGAAATTATGGCTTTAATTCAAGATTAATTACTAAAAGACATATAAAAAAGATTGAAGAAGTCAAGCCTGATGTTGTTCACTTGCATAATTTACACGGACATAATGTTAATTTAAAAATGCTATTTGAGTATTTTAAGAAAAATCCGCAAATTAAGCTAGTGTGGACATTCCATGATTGTTGGACCTTTACAGGCTATTGTCCGTATTTTGAAATGTCTAAGTGCGATAAGTGGAAAACACAGTGTAATAATTGTCCGCAAGCAAAAAATTTCAGTTGGTTTTTTGACAAAAGCAAGAAGCTGTTTGATAAAAAAAGAAAGCTATTTTCAAATCTTAATTTAACTATCGTAACACCATCAAAATGGCTTGCAGACCTTGTTAAGCAATCATTTTTAAAGGACTACGAGGTTAAGGTAATCAACAACGGAATTGACACAGACAAATTCAAGCCTACGCCAAGCGATTTTAGAGAAAAATACAATCTTGAAAACAAAAAAATTGTTTTAGGCGTTGCTGACGGTTGGGGAAAAAGAAAGGGCATTGACATTTTTATTGAGCTTTCTAAAATGCTACCAAATGATTATCAAATTGTATTGGTGGGCATGAGAAGTAACTCCCAAATAGAATTGCCTGATAATATAATTTCAATTCCAAGAACGGAAAACATAGATGAGCTTGCAAAAATTTATACATCAGCAGATGTTTTTGTAAATCCCACAATGGATGACACTTATCCCACTGTAAATATGGAAGCCGTAGCTTGCGGCACACCTGTTGTAACCTCTAAAATTGGTGGTAGCCCTGAAACGATAGATGAAAAAACAGGCATTACAGTTGATATAAACGATATTGAAGGATTTAAAAATGCAATAATTTGTGCGTGTGAAGGCGTTCAATTTTCTCACGAAGCATTTATGGAAAAAGCAAAAGATTTTGACAAAAAGGAAAAATTCAAGGAATATATTGAACTTTATAAATAGAGGAATTAAACATGCTAACAAGCTTTGAAACAGGTATTATTACCTTATTAAATAACGCGCTAAAAGGCGAAAATCAGCCACTTCCCGAGGGATTTGACTATTCTAAGGTGTATAATTTTGGTATAAAGCACCAAATTTTGCCTATGCTTTTTTATGGCGGAGCTGAAAACCCTGAATTTATGGCAAGCGATACAGAAGGCAAAATGATCTTTGGCACAATGCAGCTTACCGCCCTTAGCGAAAATCAGCTTTATGAAATAGACAAGGTAAGCAAGGAATTTGATAAAAATGGAATAGAATACCTGAAATTAAAGGGCTCAATTATCAAAAGGCTGTATCCAAAGCATGAAATGCGCGTAATGAGCGATGCTGATATTCTTATAAGAAAAGACCAAATGTCAGAAATTGAAAAAATTCTGCCAAGCATTGAATATAATTTCAAATACTTAAGCGACTATGAATGGGTATGGAGCAACGAAAATCTAACTATGGAGCTTCATACAGGTATTGTTGCAGAGCGCGAAAAGGACTTTTACGAATATTTTGGCGATGGATGGAAGCATGCCAAGAAAAAGAACGATGATTCATGCGAATATGTAATGACGTTAGAGGATGAATTTTTATACCTCTTTACACATCTTGCTAAGCATTACAGAGAAGCAGGAATCGGCATTAAGCATTTAACAGATATTTATCTATTTTTAAAATCATATCCAGAGCTTGACTTATCATACGTATATTCAGCTCTTGAAAAGCTGCATTTACTAACTTTCTTTAAAAATATTGAAAAAACCCTTAATGTGTGGTTTAATCAAGCAGAATGTGATGAGGTATCCGAATTTATAACTGCAAAAATTTTTGAAAGCGGAGTGTATGGCACTCAGCTGGAGCGTATAAAAACCTCTGCGGTAAGACTATCGAAGGGACGCGATATTAAATCTGCTAAGAGAAAAAGAATTTTAAATAACCTATTTCCAAGCTACAAGATAATGTGCTTGTCTCGCCCATACTTGAAAAAACTACCAATTTTATTGCCATTTGCATGGGCCTGGCGTTTGATTTCGGGAGTAATATTCAAAAGCCATAAAATAAAAGAAAAAAATCAAGAAATAGAAGCCGTAAATCAAAAAACGGTAGATACATGTCAAGCAGAGCTAAATTACGTAGGCTTAGACTTTAATTTCGAGGTATAAAATGAATATATTAGTAACAGGCGCGCAAGGATTTGTAGGAAAAAATCTATGCGAAGCGCTTAAATGTATTAAAGATGGAAAAGACAAAACAAGAAATATTAAAATTGACGAAATATACGAATACGATATAAATACCCCCGAGGAGTATCTTGATTTGTATGCTTCCAAGGCTGATTTTGTATTCAACCTTGCAGGCGTAAACAGACCTAAGGATGAAAAGGAATTTATGGAAGGCAATTTTGGCTTTGCAAGCAAATTGCTCGATAGCCTTAAAAAGCACGAGAATAAATGCCCCGTTATGATTTCATCATCTGTCCAAGCCACATTAGTTGGCAGATATGCTAACTCCGATTACGGAAAAAGCAAGCTTGCAGGCGAGGAGCTGGTATTTGATTACGGCAAGGAAACAGGCGCTAAGGTGTTAGTTTACCGTTTCCCAAATCTTTTTGGCAAATGGTGCAGACCTAATTATAATAGCGCCGTTGCAACATTTTGTAACAACATCGCAAATGACCTTCCGATACAGGTAAACGATAGAAGCGTAATGCTTGAATTGCTCTATATTGATGACCTTATAGATGAAATGCTTAATGCTTTAGAGGGCAAGGAAAGCTATTGTAATTATGATGGTGTAACTGCGGTTTTAGATGAAAACGGGCGATACTGTGTGGCTAAAACCACACATAAGGTAACCCTTGGAGAGATTGTGGACCTGCTTTATGAGTTCAAAAATCAGCCAAAAACATTAGTGCTTCCTGAAATACCGAAAAACTCATTTGCAAAGAAGCTTTACTCAACATATTTATCCTATTTACCAAAGGAAGGTGTATCATTTCCACTTAAGATGAACATTGACCAAAGAGGAAGCTTTACTGAGCTTATAAAAACGAAAAACTGCGGACAAGTGTCTGTAAATATATCAAAGCCTGGCATTACAAAGGGTCAGCATTGGCATCATACAAAATGGGAATTTTTCATTGTTGTCAGCGGGCACGGACTTATCCAAATGCGAAAAATCGGCACAGAGGATGTTCTTAATTTTGAGGTAAGCGGCGATAAAATTGAAGCTATTCATATGCTCCCAGGCTACACACACAATATAATCAACCTATCCAAAACCGAGGACCTCGTAACAGTAATGTACGCAAACGAGGAATTTGACCCAAATAAGCCAGATACATTCTTTGAAACTGTTTGATAAAGAAATCAGCTAACTGCTGACTGCTAACGGCTAGCGGCTATTTTACGACAAAGGAGTAAAACACATGGAAATGAAACTAGACTATTCAGATATTCAATTTAAAAACGATGGCAGATTAAAGCTACTTATTATTGTAGGCACAAGACCTGAAATTATCCGCCTTGGCGCTGTAATCAATAAGTGCAGAAAGCATTTTGATTGCATACTTGCCCATACAGGACAAAACTATGACTACAACCTTAACGGAATTTTCTTCCGCGACCTTAAGCTTGATGACCCCGAGGTTTACATGAACGCGGTAGGCGATGACCTTGGCGCAACCGTTGGTAACATCATTAACTGCTCATATAAGCTAATGAACCAAATTAAGCCTGACGCGCTTTTAATCTTAGGCGACACCAACTCCTGCTTATCTGCAATTTCAGCTAAGAGATTACATATTCCTATTTTCCATATGGAAGCAGGAAATCGTTGTAAGGATGAATGCTTGCCTGAGGAAACAAACCGTAGAATAGTTGACATTATTTCCGATGTGAATCTAGCATACTCCGAGCATGCAAGAAAGTATCTCCACGAATGTGGTCTTCCTAAGGAAAGAGTATATGTAACAGGCTCTCCTATGGCAGAGGTGCTTCATCAAAATCTTGATGAAATTAAAGCCTCAAATGTACTTGAAAGACTTGGACTTGAAAAGAAAAAATATATCCTATTGTCGGCTCATAGAGAGGAAAATATTGACACAGAGAAGAACTTTTTGTCTCTTTTTAATGCAATCAACGCTCTTGCAGAGAAGTACGATATGCCTATCCTTTATTCATGCCATCCACGCTCTAGAAAGCGTCTTGAAGCATCAGGCTTTGTGCTTGATAAGCGTGTAATAAGAAATGAGCCTCTTGGCTTCCATGACTACAACAACTTACAAATGAACGCGTACTGCGTTGTGTCCGATAGCGGTACTTTACCTGAGGAAAGCAGCTTCTTTACAAGCGTGTCAAATCCATTCCCGGCAGTTTGCATAAGAACATCAACCGAGCGCCCCGAGGCTCTTGATAAGGCTTGCTTCGTTCTTGCTGGAATTGATGAAAAATCACTTCTTCAAGCAGTTGCCACCGCCGTTGACCTTAATGACAATGGCGATAACGGTATCCCCGTTCCCGACTATACCGATGAAAATGTATCTACTAAAGTTGTAAAGATTATTCAATCTTATACAGGTATTGTAGATAAAATGGTATGGCGTAAATACTAAAAAACACCCACGCTTTGTGATGGTTCACAAGGCGTGGGATTTTTTTAGTTAGAGGTTCGCTGCGCTCACTGCCGTCAGCAGGGCAACTGTGTTGCCAACTATGATTGCCTTCGGCAAGCTATGATTACTACGTAAACTATAATACGCTACGCGTAGTTATGATGTGCCTATGGCACAGCTTGAATAAGCTTTGTGGCAATCATATCATAACGTTTGCAGAGCAAACTCATAACGTTCAACGCAGTTGAACTCATAACGCTTGACATGGTCAAGCTCATAGCTTTTTATAACTGCCATTTTCTAACCTCGCTGACCGCTGACAGCCAGCGGCTGACAGCTCTTTTGTGATGACTTTGTGAAGAAACTGAAAATACTGTGAAGTATGCTTGAATGTTTTTCCAAATCCAACAATTTTTACAAAAAGTGTGATATATTAATAGTGCAAGAGGCGAGGGCAACGAAAAAGACCCCGCTAAAACCAATTTGTTTACGGCAGAAAAGCCTGAAAAAACAACAATTTTCCCGTTGGCAAGGAAGAAAATTGGTAAAAATCCACAATATTTAAAATTTAAACCCAAACGAATTTTAAAGAAAATTGTGCAAGTTGCCAAAATCTTTTCATAGGTCGCAACAAGAAATAATTTTTGTTGCAAACACACACTTAAAATGCTATAATATAAAAGTAATGGATTTACTTAAAGGAGGTAAACATGGATTTTAAGGATTTGGTGAAGCCCTTTAAAAGAAAGGTTATCATCGAGGCGTTTGTAAGAGCGATTGCTACCGGCTTACTTTTCGGTTCCGGCTTATCACTTTTACTTGCATTTATTTTCAGAGTTATTGCAAAGAGCGATATGACAAATATTTTTGTCGTTATCTCAACTATCGCTTCAGGCGTAGTATGTGCAATAGTTATGGGAATTATCACTTACAAAAAGCGCTATGCTGCAAATGCAGACAAGGTTGCTAAGAGAATTGACTCTTTAGGACTTGATGAGCGTTATACAACTATGATGGAGTATCGTAAGGATAAGTCATATGTTGCAAAGGTACAAAGAGAAGACACACAAAAGAGACTTGAAAAATTAGACTCTAAGAATCTTAAGGTGAAAACACCTTACGTAAGATTTACAGCAGTTGTAGCAATGATTGTTGCTATCGTTCTTCTTTTCTTAATCCCTGTTCAGGCTGATAGCTCATTTGATCAGCAAATGGAAGATGTTCAACAAACACTTGACGATGCTTTCCAAGAGATTGAGGACAAGATTGAGGAATCCGAGGTTGATGAAGAAACTAAGGAAGAACTCAAAGAAGAAATGCAAGACTTCAAGGAACAGCTTGAAGACATGTTAAAAGAGCCACTTGAAAAGGACGAAACAATTCAAGACAGAATTGAAGAGATTTACGAGGAAATCAGAGAAAAGGAAGAACAAATCCAAGACCAGCTTGAAAAGGATCAAGAGATCATTGACGAGCTTAAGAAGGATGAAACCACTGAGGACTTAGCTGACGCCCTTGATAAGCAGGATAAGGAAGAAATTTCCGATGCCCTTGAAAAGATGGAAGAGCAATTAACAGATGAAAACCTCACAACTGAGGAAAAGAAGGAATTGCTTGAGCAAATTCAAGAGTCTCTTGAAAATGCTATTAACAAGGATGAGCAAGAGCTTAAGGAGCAAATTGATGAAATCATGAAGGATGAAAACCTCACAGAGCAAGAAAAGCAAGAGCAAATTGAGGAAGCAATCCGTAACGAAAACCAAGAGCTTCAAGAAAAGATTGAGGACATCATGAAGGATGAAAACCTCACTCAAGAGGAAAAGCAAGAGCAAATCGAAGAGGCTATCGACCAAGATAAGAGCCAGCTTGAGGAAGCACTTGAGGACTTAAAGGAAAACCTTGAAAAGGCTGAAGAAACTCTTGATAAGATGGAGCAAAACGATAAGGAGCTCCAAGATAAGCTTGATGAAATCCAAAAGGATGAAAGCTTAACTGAGCAAGAAAAGCAAGAGCAAATGGATCAGGCTAAGGAAGAAAACCAAGAGAAGCAAGAGCAGCTCGAAGAGGAATACAAGGAACAAATCGACAATGCTACTGACCAAGCAAGAGAGGACCTTCAAGAAACAGTTGATGAAAATCAATTAAAGCAAGAAATCGCCGATGTTCTTGATAAGCTTGAAGAGGACTTAACAAGCGAGGAAGACAAGAAGATTGATGATGTTATTGATGAAAACCGTGAGGAAATCGCAGATTCTGAGCTTGATAAGAGCGAAAAGGATGAGCTCAATGACATGCTTGATGACCTTGAAAACAAGCTTGATGAAATCAAAAAAGATGAAACAATGACCGAGCAGGAGAAGACCGAAGCTAAAGAGGATGCTGTTAAGGATGCTCAAGATAAGATAGAGGACGCTCTCCAAAAGGAACAAGAAAATAGAGAAGAAATCGCTGAAAACATGAAGGATGCTGCTGAAAAGAACGAAACAGCAGATGAGCAGACTAAGGAAGATATGAAGGACTTAGCTGACGCCATTGAATCAGGCGATAAGGAAAAGGTTGAAGAGGTTCTTGACCAAATGAAGGAAGACCTTAAAAACTCAACCGACCAACAAAAGGATGCTCAAGACATGGCTGACATGATTGAGGATGCTATGAAGGATATGCAAGACTCCGAAATGAAGGATGCTCTTGATAACATGAAGGAAAATCTTGAAGAAGTAGCTGACAAGGCTGAAAAGAATGACCCTTCAACAGACCAAAAGATTGAGGACACCTTCGAGCAAGCAAAGGATGAAATTACCGATGCTATGGAAAAGGAAGAGGTTCTTGATAACATGAAGGAAAACTTCGACAACCTTCGTGAGGACTTAATCGGCGAAACTGAAAAAGAGGTTGGCGACTTAATTGAAGACCTTGAGGATATCGTTGAAAACTCTAAGGATAAGGTAAGCGAAGAAACCTACGAAAAGATGGAAGATGTTCTTAATGACTTAAAGCAGGACCTCCAAGAAAAGCTTGAAAACGATGCTTCTAAGATGGAAATTAACAACTCCATTAACGATGCTAAGGAAGAAATCAAGGATATGCTTGAGCAAGAACAACAAAAGCAACAGGATGCAAGCGACGCTCTTAAGGATAAGTTTGAAAACTTAGCTGATGCTATGGAAAAGAACGATACAGAGCAAATGAAGGATGCAATGCAGGATATTAAGCAGGAATATGAAAATCTCCAAGGCAGCGAGCTTAAGGATAAGCTTGAGGAAATCGCTAAGGACTTCAATAATGCTGCTAACGAAATGGAAAATCCTGAAATGTCAGAAATCTTCAAGGATTTAGCAAACGAAATGTTTGATGCATCTGAAATTCCAGAGTCCGGACCATCTGAAAAGGATGAAGAGGCTAAGGATAAGGCTGACTCAGCACTTGATGATGCTATGGAAAAGCTTGAAAACCAAATGAACCAAAACCAAGAAAACCAAGATGCAGCTCAAGATATGGCTGACAGAATGGAAGAGACTCAAGAGAACATGATGGGTCAAGCACCACAACAGCCTCAAGAGCAACCACCTGAAAGCCAACAACCAAGTGATCAAGAGCCACAAGAGCCAAGCGACCAACCTTCTGAGGAGCCACCAAAGGAAGACCAAGAGGGCGGTATAGGCGGAAACGGCGACATTCAAATTGAGGAAGAGGTTTACATCCCAGGTAGAGGAATGGTTCCACTTTCATCACTTGGTGAGGAAATGGCAGCTGAGCTTGATAAGATGTACGAAAAGGGCGAGCTTAACGAAGAAACATACAAGGCTATCCAAGCGTACTATCAAATGCTTGCAGGCAACAAAAACGAGGATCAAGGTACTGAAGAGTAATTTTCGTTGATTTGCCAAAAAAGCGAAAAATAAAGAAATTTGAAAAAATTTCAAAAAACTTTTTGAAAAATGCATAAAATGTCCTCAAATACGCTGAAAAAAGCGTATTTGAGGTTTGGCATTACAAAATTGAAAAATGAAAATTAGGTGAAAATTGCTTGAATTTGGTATGAAGTTCATATGAAAAGCGTATGAAAATTGTATTCAAGCTCAAAAAACATTTTCAAGTAAATAAATATTTTAGGGAAAGAATTAGTTAGAAAAATTCCTACATATATTTATTAAAATATAAACAGCTTAGGAAGGTCTAACAAAAAAATGTATTTGAGTGGACCATAGGTCCATTAAAAATAGAAAAAATAAATCTAATATACGGAGAAAGATTATGGGATTATTTAATAAGAACAATGAAGCGAAGAACGCTCCAGTGGTTGAAGCAAAGGCTGAAGCCGTAGAGGTTAAGGAAGAAGTAAAGGTTGAAGAGCCAAAGGCTGAGGTTAAGCCAGCACCAAAGGCTCCTGTTGTAAAGCTTGATGCAGCTGAAGAAAAGGAATTAAAGCTTTTTGCTGAAAAGTGCGACAGAATTTTCCAAGAAATTAAGAAGGATATGATCGGTCAAACAGAGGTTGTTCAACAAACAATCATCGCAATTATTGCAGGCGGTAACGTACTTCTCGAGGGTGCGCCAGGTCTTGGTAAAACTCGTCTTGTTCGTTCACTTGGTCAAGTATTTGATCTTCCATTCTCAAGAATTCAGTTTACACCTGACTTGATGCCTGCCGACGTTACAGGTACAAACATCATCACAAGAGATGAAGATGGCAACTCAAAGTTTGAATTCCAAAAGGGTCCTATCTTCAGTAACATCGTACTTGCCGATGAAATTAACCGTGCTACACCAAAGACACAGGCTGCTCTTCTTGAGGCCATGCAGGAGCATAAGGTTACAGTAATGGGTGTAACTCGTAAGATGGATGAGCCATTCTTCGTTCTTGCTACACAGAACCCAATTGAGCAAGATGGTACATACCCACTTCCAGAAGCTCAGATGGACCGTTTCATGTTCAAGATTTTAGTTCCAAATCCATCAGCTGAAGAGCTTGGTCAAATCGTTGCAATGACACAAAAGACAATGGATGAAACAGCTTGCGCTGCTTGTTCAGGCGAGGAGCTTCTCAGGATGAGAGAGGTTGCTAAGAAGATTCCGGTTGCTTCTGAGGTTCTTGAATATGCAATGGTAATGGTTGCTTCAACTCACGCTGAAAGCGAGGTTGCTACTGAAACAGCTAAGAGATATATCCGTGACGGAGCTTCTCCTCGTGCTGCTCAGGCTCTTATCACAGCATCTAAGGTTCGCGCTCTTATTAAGGGTAGATACAATGTTTCATATGATGATATTAACACACTTGCAATTCCTGTACTTCGTCACAGAATTAAGCTCGGCTTCGAGGCTGTAACATCTAAGATGAATGCAGACGATGTAGTAAGATCAATTATCGCAGAGCTTAACAACCAAAAGGGTGCAGCAGCTGTTTTAAATAAGAAGAAATAATAGGCGGTAAAAATGAAAAGAAGAATATTAGACGGTGAATTTCTAGACCGTCTAGATGCCGCCGCGTTATGTCTTAAATCTCAAATGACAGGTTATTTTGGAGGAACAAGAAAAGCAAGAACATACGGTAACACCGTTGAATTTGCCGACTTCCGTGAATACTTCCCAGGCGATGATATTAGAAGAATTGACTGGAATGTATATGCTCGTTTCGAAAAATACTTCATTAAATTATTTACAGATGAAAGACAAATGCAAAATCAGATTTTGATTGACTGCTCAATGTCAATGGCATGCGGAGAGCCTGAAAAGGCAGCAGCAGCGTTGAGAATAGCGGCAGCATTTGGATATCTATCGGTTTGCTCAATGGATAGAGTTTCTTATAAGCTACTTAAGGGGGATAGAGCAGTAGAGCTTCCACTTAATGTAACTAGCAAGGATTCCTTCTATCGTGCAGCTCAAATTCTTGAAACAACAGAGTTTGAGGGCGATACTGACCTTGAAAAGTCAGTATTAAACATCGGCAAGCCAGGCTACGATGACGGTCTTACTATTATAATCTCTGACTTTTTTACAGAGAGTAATTGGAAAAAAATGATAGACTTCTTAGTTTACAGAAAAAGAGAGGTTATTATGATTCAGGTATTATCTCCTGATGAATTATACCCTGGCTTTGATGGTCGTATCGACATGCAGGACTCAGAAAGTGCTGATAGAAACATGAAGATGATGGTAACTAAGAAATCAATGCAAGCCTATCAACAGGCGCTTGATGATTATGAAAAGGAGCTTATTGACTTCTGTGCATCCAGAGGCGTAACATTCTTTACCGTATCATCAGATGAGCCTATTGAAAAGGTAATCTTTGGAAAGGGCTTTGAAGCGGAAGTAATCAAATGAGTTTTTTACAACCTTTAGGATTACTGGGACTTATTGGAGTACCTATCATTATTATAATTTACATTATAAAATCAAGATATGTACAAAAACCGGTTGCCAGTACTTTTATCTGGAAACGAAGCTTAAAGTATGTTAAGCGTAAGATTCCACTAAGCGTAATTTTATCATTATTGCTTATATTACAAATACTAACGGTTGTAGCAGCCAGCTTGGCTATCTCAAGACCAACCGTTAAGCCGTTAAAATCTAACGAAACAATTTACATTTTAGATGCATCTGCAAGTATGCAGAACACAATGGACGGACAATCCCGCTTTGAAATTGCTAAGGAGTATATCCTTAACGAAGCGGAAAATATCGGAAACAACAGCCGCGTGTCTGTAATTTTCGCTGACACAAAGGTTGCTCCCGAGGATGTCCTTGTTACAAGAACTGAAAACAAAATTGATATAAGATATCAGCTTGAGGATGTTATATGCACCGATGGCGATGCTGATATTGAGGGCGCTCTTGAGGAAGCAAGTAAAATTCAAGAGCTAAATGCAGGCGCTACTATTAAGCTAATTACCGATAAGGACTACGAAAATGTAGAGGGACTTGAGGTAGTTAATATTTCAAGAGTGGGCGAGCATAATGTATCTATCCTTAGCGTGGTTGAGGAAACTCTCTTAACAGGCGATTACCAATTTACAGCTGAGGTTGTAAGCTATGGTAAGGGCTCTGAGTGTGTTATGGGTATTTATGTTGATGGCGCGTTTATGGGCTCTAAGAGCGTAATTTTACCTAACACAAACATGAACGAGGGCGGTACTGTAAGAGTAATCTTTACTCCTAACATTTTAACTGAATCCTCTGAAACACAGGTAATTGTTCCAATTACTAATATTAAGGAATACAAGGAGGTTAAGGTTGTTATTGAGGCTAAGGACGGTATCCAAGCCGATAACCAATTCTTGCTTTACTCCTTAACAAAGACAGCACCAAGAATTTTATTCGTAAGCAGTAAGTTTAAGTCATCATCTGATGGAACAGTTGACTCAACAAAGCCAACATCACTCACAATCGCATTAGCCTCAAACGGCTTCGTAACAAAGGGTGAGGATATGTTCTTATCTGTTGATGCAGTATTAGATAGCGGTAGATCCTTCAGCGGATATGACCTTTATATCTTTGAGGGCGTTGAGCCACCTGAGGGCGAGGACTTCCCAACTGATGGCGCTGTATGGCTATTTAACCCATCTAAGATTCCTAATGTAGTATCAGGCGTTGAAATCTTATATGACAACGAACAAAGCGGCGATTTTGAAATGATGCTTGCATCACAATCACAGACAAATGTTTATACTACTATTACAAAGAACCTTGATTCAAAAATCGGTCTTGGTAAATATAAGCCAATGAGCCACCTTGGTAACTTTGAAAAGATTTTCTCCTGTGATAATAACCAGCCTGCAATTATTGCTGGTACATCAGGCGGAGTTCGTATGGTAGTTACAAACTTTGACTTTAACCATTCAGAATGGCCATATAAGGTAACTGATTACATTATTCTTATGAATAACCTAATGACCTATTCACTTCCTGATGTTTTACCATCAAGAGACTTTGAAATCGGTCAAACAGTACAATTTAACGCGCCAGCAGGCGCAACACAGCTCACATTTAAGTATGAGGGCATCATTCTTGATGAAACAACTGACCTTGACATGAAGTTCGTTCTTGACAAGGTTGGCGTATATGAGGTTGAGGTTCTCTTTAATGATGAAACAACAGCTTCATACATGCTTCCAACTCATATTCCAAATGGAGAAAGTAATATCGTTATAGTGGGCGAAAATGTAGTAGCAGCTGAAATCCCTGCGGATTCAGTTGTTGAAGCAGAGCCAATTGAAATATTCCCATATTTAATCGCGCTCTTAATTCTCTTGCTTGTAACAGAATGGGGGGTATACCATCGTGACGGAGTTTAATTTTGAGATTGCACGCCCTTGGTTGCTTCTTATTGTAATACCTGCTCTTATCTTAGGTGTTATTCCATTCTTTAAGCTTCATAAGAAGAGAAGAAAAGCAACTAAGCACATTATTCCATTTATTATACATATGATTCTTATAGTTTTACTTTGCTCATTGCTTGGTGGCTTTAGAATCACAGAAACAACAACAGCTCCAACTGATACAAATATCGTATTTGTAGTCGATGTGTCCAAGAGTAATGAAATTATGAAGGACGAGATGAATAAGCTGATGCATGAAATTGTAACCGCCTCTAAAAAAGAGGACGGTAACGTTCAGTTCGGCTATGTTCCATTTGCCAACGAGGTAATGGAGGATGATGTTAAAAAGTTCGGCGAGCTTGATATCGATGCTTCTGACTATATTAAATATAGTAGCTCAGCAGAGGTTTCCGAATCTAATATCTATGCGGCTTTAAAGTACGCTCAGGGTATGTTTACCGATGAAAGACAAAATAAGAGAATCGTTCTCTTATCAGATGGTCGTGAAACAGAGGGCGAGGCAAGAACAGCCGTAAGAGGTATTCTTGATGCAGGAATTAAGCTTGACTGCGCTCACTTTGACCTTACAAACAGTGGCGAGGCTGAAATTCAGCTTATCTCCATTTCAACAAATGGTAAGGTTTCAGTAGGCGGCGAGGTTCTTATCAATGTACAAATTAAGAGTACAGATAATGTAAAGGGTACGCTTACAATCCATGATGGCACATTTGAGCAGGAAGAAAAAATCAACCTTGTTAAGGGCGATAACAAATTCCAATTCTCATATATGTCTCAAGGCGCAGGTATCCATACTGTTTATGCAGAAATTGAGGTAAACAGCGATACAATCGTTGAAAACAACCAATTAAGCTCATGGTATAAGGTTGACGGCATTAACAAGATTCTTGTTGTTGATGGCGATGGCGAGCAAACACGCCAAATGGGCGAAATCTTAGCCGATATCGGTCAAGAGCATGAATATTCAATCACACGCCCTCAGGACTTCCCATTAACAATGGTTGACCTTCTTGAGTACGATGAGGTTGTTCTCATGAATGTTGACTTTACAAAGATGCCTGTTGGCTCAGATGCTTTAATTAAGAGATATGTTCAAGAAAACGGCAGAGGCTTAGTTGTAACATGCGGTAATAACGCTTACGACTATTCAAACGATGCATATAATGATTCTCCAATTAAGGATATTCTCCCTGTTGATTTAAAGATTGAGGATGAAAAGGAAACAGTAGCTATCGTTATCGTAGTTGACTTATCATCATCAATGAGAGAAAAGATGGGTAACGAGGGTAAAACCCGTTACGACGTAGCTCTTGAATCAGCTAAAAAGGCTCTTGATGGTCTTGATGAGGAAAAGGACTATGTAGGTATTATCGTGTTTGATGAATCTGCTCACGTTGCAGTTCCTATGTCTCCGCTTAAAGGTAACATAGACGCTATTAAGGATAGAATTGACTATGAGTTTGAGCATTACTACCATCTCCACTACTTAAATGAGGACGGTACTGAATCAGATATCAGAGTAAATCCTAAGGATGGCGACACTTATACAAAGCAAGGCTATATTGACCCAAGAACACTCCAAAGCTTCAGCTTAACAGAAGATAACAAGGGTACAGCAGCCATGGGACATGATGGCGACTACATTAAGGCGCACGGTACTAACTACCGTTGGCCAATTAATGAAGCAAGTAATATGATTTCAACCGCAATGCAATCAATTAAGCTTGATATCAAGCAGGTTGTATTCATGTCAGACGGCGCGCCAAACGACTCAGGCTCAGGCTATGACGGAGTAGTAAGCCTTATGACAAAGGCGGGTATTGTAACATCAACGGTTGGTATCGGTAGCGACCTTAATACAAATGCTATCAATCAGCTTGAGCTTATTGCTACAAAGGGTAGAGGCGAGCTTGTAGTTGTTAAGGATGCGCAAGCACTTCCTGAAAAGCTTTACGAAATTGCAAACGCAATTCAAGGCGACTACTACAACGTTAGAGACGTTAAGCCAATTATGTACACAGAGAGCGACATTTTAAGAGGTGTTGAGGACTTTGATATAATCGGCGGTTACTACGGTACAACAATTAAAGAGGGCGCAGACTTAGTTCTTTACGTTGATAACCTAAAGCCAATCGTTGCAGCATGGGATGCCGGTCTTGGTAAGGTAACTGTATTTATGAGTAACCTTGGTAATGTATGGACAACATCAATGTTTGATGATGAGGACGGATATGCAAATAAGCGCCTTGTTAAGAATATTATGTTATCTGCACTTAACGAGCAGGTTGACTCAACAGGTATTAAGATTAATAGCACTAAGCGTGATGGCGAAAAGACAACTATCAGAGTTGAATTGCCTACAAACGTAAGAAAGAGCGAGGTTCTTAAGGCTGTTGTTAAGGATGTAAACGGAAATGTTGTTTCCGATAATACAATCTTTATCAAGTCAGCTAATAAGAAATACCGCGCAACAATTTCAACACCTGATTTAGCAGGCACATACATTATTGAGCTTGTACTCGCTAATGTTGAGGGCGTTGAGGATGTAGTATATGATAAGACAAACCTTGCAGTAGTTGGTTACTATGAGGATGAATATGATATATTCAAGGTTGACGGTAAAGCTGTTCTTACCGATTTAGTTAAGGTTGAATCACTTTCAAACAAGCTTTTAGCTAACGCAGAATCATTCTTTGACATTGAAAAGCAGGATGTGGTACAATACTTCCACGATGCTGAAACACCTTTTGCTATTGCAGCATTAATTCTCTTTATGCTTGCAATCTTCTTTAGAAACTTCACTTTCCAAAAGACAAAGCAAAAGAAGGTTATGTCAGACGAAGAACAATATCAATCAATGCGTAGCAGCGGTAGATAAAACGAAAATACTCCTTGCTTTTTGCAAGGAGTATTTTTGTTTAGCTAAATTCGCTTACGCGAGCTAAATTTGCTACGCAAGCTAAATTCGGCAAGCCGAGCTAAATTTGCTACGCAAGCTATATGCGAATTTAATTTAGCTAATGCGAAAGAAATGAGCATTAATTTCGCTATTTTGCAAAGCAAAATAATTTCGCTACGAAACGAAGTGAAGTAATTTCGCTATTGCATTTATATGAGTATAACACAATTATATTTAGTGTCGTCAAAAACTTTATTAATCGCAACACAGATTTAACCCACAGTATTGGATTTCATTATGATAAAAATCATTATAAAAGATTTTCATCATATATCGCTCTTATTCCGCCAATGAATTTTGGGCGTACACGAGCGCAAATGATGTTTGCTTCTCCTATTTTATCGATAGAAAGACGCACAGGCACAGCCACCTTTTTAAGGTGCATACCAATAAGCGTGCCACCAATATCAATACCGGCATCAGCCTTGATTTCCTCAATTACGATAGGATTTTTAAAGGAGTGATAAGCCTTAGTAGCAAGCGAACCACCTGCCTTCTTTTGTGGAACAACGTTTACTTTCTCAGCGTAAGGCGCAGCTTCCTTTTCTACAACAATAGCGCGGTTTAAATGCTCACAGCATTGCACCGCCATGTAAATACCGCGGCTGCATAGTGTTTCATAAATTGCATTAAATACAACCTCAGCAGTATCAAAATCAGAATTAGTGCCGATTTTTGAGCCTACAATCTCGCTTGTTGAGCAACCGATAACCATAATATCGCCCTTAGTTAATTTGGCTACATCGCAAAGCTCGTTTATTGCTAAAATACATTGATTTCTTATATCCATATTACACCTCAGTCAAACATATATATTGTATTTTAACATTTTTATAATAAAATGTCAACTATAATACATTCGTTCTTGATTTATTTGAGGTTTTGGTGTATAATAATATGAGTGGTTAGGCGACAATATCGCCTAAAGCGGTTAGCAGTCAGCGGTTAGCAGTCAGCGTGATTTGCTGAATGATTGATAATAGGCGATTAGCTAGCCTTGCTTGCATCTAACAGCTAATAGCTGACGGCTGAAAATTTTGTAAAATTTTTTATATATATAGGAGAAACAAAAATGGCAAAGCTTCTTAAAAAATTAGTAAATCCAATCGGAGTTAAAGGACCTGTTCTTACAATCGTAATGGACGGTGTTGGTCTTGCACCTGCAACTGAGGGTAATGCGGTATATAACGCATACACACCAACACTTGATATGATTATGAAGAAGTATCCATGCGTTAAATTAAAGGCTCACGGTACAGCAGTAGGTCTTCCAAGTGATGATGATATGGGTAACTCTGAGGTTGGGCACAACGCTCTTGGCTCAGGACAAGTATTCGCTCAAGGCGCAAAGCTCGTTTCACAATCAATCGAAAACGGCAAAATGTTCGCTTCAAGCACATGGCAAAAAATCGTTTCCAATGTTAAGGATAACGGCAGCACACTTCACTTTATCGGCTTATTCTCAGATGGTAACGTTCACTCACACATTGACCACTTAAAGGCTATGCTTGCACAAGCAAAAACTGAAGGCATAAGCAAAGTAAGAATTCACATTCTTATTGACGGACGCGATGTTGGAGAAACTAGCGCTCTTGAATATATTGATCCATTTGAAGCATATCTTGATACACTTCGCGATGACAATTACGATATTAAGATTGCATCAGGCGGTGGACGTATGGTAATTACAATGGACAGATATGAGGCTAACTGGTCAATGGTTGAAAAGGGCTGGAAAACTCATGTTCTTGGCGAAGGCAGACAGTTTGCATCAGCTCATGAGGCAGTTGAAGCATACAGAAATGAATATAAGGTTATTGACCAGGATTTACCACCATTCGTTATTGCTGAAAACGGCAAGGCTGTTGGTACAATCAACGATGGCGATAGCGTAATTTTCTACAATTTCCGTGGCGACCGTGCTATTGAAATTTCAAAAGCATTTGATGATAAGGAATTTAACAAGTTTGACAGAGTTCGTTATCCAAATGTAGTATATGCAGGCATGCTTGAATATGATGGCGACCTTCATATTCCATCAAATTATCTTGTAAACCCACCTGAAATTACAAATACAATGGGCGAATATCTTGCAGATAATGGCGTTTCACAGCTTGCTATCTCAGAAACACAAAAGTATGGACATGTAACATACTTCTGGAACGGTAACAAGAGCGGAAAGTTCAGCGATGAGCTTGAAACCTACATTGAGATTCCATCAGATGTAGTTCCATTTGAGCAAAGACCTTGGATGAAGTGCGCTGAAATTACAGATAAGCTTATTGAGTGCCTTGAAAGCGGTAAGTACAACTCATTAAGAGTAAACTTCCCTAATGGCGATATGGTAGGTCATACAGGTAATATTCTTGCTACAAGATGCTCAATGGAAGCACTTGATTTACAGCTTAAGAGAATTTTAGACGTTGTTGATAAGCTTGAGGGTGTGGCTCTAATTACAGCTGACCACGGTAACGCGGACGAAATGTACGAGGTTGATAAGAAGGGCAATCCAAAGGCAGACAAAAACGGAAACTTCAAGGCAAAGACAAGCCACACATTAAACCCTGTTCCATTTATTATTTACGATAATTACTATCAAGATAAATACACAGTTAAAGCAGATAACGGCGAATTTGGTCTATCTAATGTTGCCGCAACCGCAGTAAACTTCTTAGGCTTTGAAGCACCTGAAATGTGGGATACATCAATTATTTCTGCGAAATAATTGATAGCAGCCAGCAGCCAGCAGTCAGCAGCCAGCAGCCAGTGGTCAGCGGGTTAGATAAATGCACAAATTGTAGAGGATAAAGATTATGATTGAAATTTATTATAACGATAACGATATAGTCGTTTGTGAAAAGCCTTACGGCGTATCCTCTCAAAAAAGCGGTGGAGACAACATGGTTGATATGCTGAGTGAGCAGTTAAAATCTGAGATTTTTCCTGTTCATCGCCTTGATACAACCACCACCGGAATAATGGTGTTTGCTAAAAATGAAAAGAGCGCAGCATTACTATCACAGCATGTGGCAGAGCGAAAATTAATCAAGGAATATTTGCTAATTTGCCATGGATGTGTGGATAAAACGGACAAAATGCAAGATTTTCTCTATCATGACAGACTTAAAAATAAGTCCTTTGTTGTGGAAAAAAAGCGCAAGGGAAGCAAGGAAGCAATTTTAGATTATACCTTAATTTCCTATGATGAAAAAAGAGATTTGTCTCTAGTTAATGTTGTTTTGCAAACAGGCAGAACACATCAAATCAGAGTTCAGTTTTCCTCAAGAAAGCACCCCTTATATGGCGATGGTAAGTACGGTGCTAAGGATAATGACAAAATTGCATTACATTCATGCAAAATATGCTTTAACCATCCAACAACAGGCGAAAAAATGATGTTTGAGTCAATTCCTGACAGGGAAATATACAATTTTTAGACAAACAGCTTCATTAAGAAGTAACCCAAAATAAAACAAATAGGAAAGACGGCAACAAAGCTTATTATGAGCTTGATTGCTGTCTTTTTGTTTATTCTTTGCTTTTCCGAAATTCCAACACCCATAATTGACAGGCATTTTATGTCTCCTGTGCTGACGGGCATGCCTAAAATTGAGCAAATAAACAAGGAAAGGTACGCGCCCATATCGGAGCAAAATGCGTTTTTATCCGTGATTTTTATTATACTGTTTCCTAATAAATTTAAGATTTTTTTGCCACAAAACAGAGTGCCAATAGAAAGAATAAATCCAACAGATAATGATAAAAATATAGGCCTTTCTTCTCTTAAATTGATACTTAAAAGGAAACAAAGAACTCCTAAATATTTCATTCCGCCCTGGTATCCGTGCATGAATGAATTGAGTATGCAGGATAAAATTTGTAGCATCTTATACGGTAACTTTTTTGTAAAAATTTTGATTGTCAAAAAGCTAATTAAAAAAGCTAAAAAGCAGGAAAAAACGCCGAAAACAAACACGTCCCCCAGCTTTTTTAATGAGCTTGCGTCATTTGATAAGCAAAATACAGCTCCGCTCATGGCTGAGAGCATAGCATGACTTTCGCTGGTGGGAATGCCAAAATAGGACATAAAAACACCAAAGATTATCATGCAAAAAAGAGAAATGCAAACAACGTAGCTTGCATATGAGTCAAAATTGCCGAATGAAGCAACAAACTCAGCAACAGAGGCATCAATCAAGCATCCTGCCAAAGCACCAAATAGGTTGAAAAAAGCACATAGCAAAACTGCTTTTTTGTATCGTATTGCTCCGCAGGATACGGCTGTGGCAATGGAGTTGGGTGCATCGGTAAATCCGTTGACAAATAAAACTCCAAAAATTAAAACTATTGGTATTATCATTTTTAGTCTCGCTTTGCTTATAGTGGTTAGCATTTTGCTTTCACGATTTTTTCTTCTCTACATAAAATATAGTGTAATGGAGGGGATATTATGATACTTGAAAAAACGTACAACCGTGAAAACGCGGTAGCATACGCAAGGAAATATGCTTTAGTTAGAAATCCAATCTTTTACACCTTTGAGGGAATAGGTGGTAACTGCACTAACTTTGTGTCTCAATGTATATTGGCGGGCAGTTGCGTTATGAATTTTACGCCTACCTTTGGGTGGTATTATCTGTCTGTAAACAGGCGAAGCGCATCATGGACGGGGGTGGACTTTTTCTACGATTTTATGGTAAATAATCTGGACGTAGGTCCTTATGGCAGCGAAATATCCTTAGAGGATGCGCAAATTGGCGACGTTATTCAGCTGAGCAACGGTCAAAGCTTCTATCATACTTTGATAATTTCCGAAATTACTGAAAACGATGTTTTAGTCTGCGCCAATTCCGTTGATTCTCTTGACCGCCCCTTATCAACCTACGATTACGTATCGTACCGAGCTATTAAAATAAACGGAGTAAGATACGATACCAGATACCAAATTGACTGCTTTGACGCTCTTTACGGCGATGATTTGGGCTAAATTTTAAAGTTTATTAAAGCTTTAACAAAAAATGCACAGAATTTATTATAAAAAACCAACAAATTTGTTAATAAAGCATAAAAAGTATTGACAAAACTCCTATTTTAATGTATTATATATACGTGTACAAATCTAAAAATTGGTTTGTTAAATTTCATTCGGATAAAACGTAAATAGTTCGAATAAAATCGGAGGAAAACAAATGAAAACAAAGCTTTTTGCATTGCTTTTAGTATTAGTGGCTCTTGTTATGGCATTTTCTTTAATGTCATGCGATTGCAACGGCGACGGTAATACCGACACTTCAACTGATACAGGCAATACAGACACATCCACAGGTACAGATAAACCTGATACCCCTGGCACAACCATTAACGCTAATACAGCTAAACCGGTTGTTAAGTATTTAAGAATACTTGAAATCGGCGAGAATAAGGTTACTATTAGATTTAATGCAATCGGTTCAAACATGAAGTTTGATATCAGATATAGCGATAGCGAAATCACAGATGAAACCTTTGATAGCGCAACTAAGGCAGAATTTGTTATTACAAACGATAAGGAAACTCATGTCGCTGTAATTAACAACCTTAAGGCAGATGCTGACAATAAGCACTTCATCGCAGTTAAGGCATATGTAGAGTACGGCTCTGCAACTCTTTATAGCGAAATGAATACAATTCGCGCAGGCGGTATTGAAATCATTCCATTAGATACTACACGTAGCGACCTTATCTACTGTGGCGAGGTTATTAAGGGCTTTACACAGCTTGTTAATGAGCAAAATGTTGCTGACCCACTTCATAACAACATCAGCGGTATGCCAAACTCCAAGGTTCCAAAGTACTATTGGGGCGCAGGCGAGCTAACACCCGGCTCATATGTACCTCATGAGACAACTCACTCCAAGTACGGTATGACTCTCCGTCCAATTATCGACCTTGAAATGGACTACTATGTAGAGGCAATTTATGTTTACTACGGTAACGAATCATATCCTATCACAGTTAACACATCATCAGTAGCTGCTAACTATGATACGGTTGAGGCTTGGGACGGTATCCACTATACTAACGAAAATCCTGCTTCTAAGGGCTGGACCAGAATTGACGTTAAGAAGGTAACAAAGTACGTTCAAATTTGCTACTGCGATACAACCTTACAAGAGGATGTTTCACAAAGAGTTGAATCACAAGCTCCAATTGAAGTGTTAATTTACGGTTATGCAGTTGGCGAAGGCGATACAGTAAGCAACAACACACAAAGAGACCTTCCAAAGTTCAACGAATTCATGGGCGCATGTGGATTTACTGCCGGTGGCGGTGGTAATACAACACCAACACAGCTTGGTTGCTTCGGCGTTCTTCGTGAATACGTAAACTTAGGTTGGGTATATAGCTGGGCAGGCTTCCCAAAGAAGGCAGCAACAATTGCAACATCTTCAATGGCAGACTTTGACTGGAACTATACAAACAGATATAGCGACCTTGTAATTCTTCCTTGCTTACAATGGAATGAATCCTCAAACCCTGCAAGACTTTACGACAGAATAAATAATAAGCTTTCAGCAGAAATCGCATCAGAGGCTGACAAGTTCAAGCCTGAAACATATGCGGCATACGCTGATATGGCATATCAATATGCAGCAAGATATGGCTCATCAAGAATGGGCTACTTACTTGACAACGTAAGAGCGCACTCAATGGGTACACCAAAGGTTGGTCTTAACTGCTTACAATGGATTGAGCTTGGCAATGAGCCAAACGGTGAAGACCAAAACGGTGCAACACCATACCAGCTTGCAGCTTTAACATCAGCAGCATATGACGGACACCAAAGAACAATTTTAGCAGATGTATTCAATCCTGATAGCTTTGATTACTTCCTTGGCGGTAAGAATGCAGACCCGGACTTCAAGTTTGCAATGGCAGGTCTTGCAGGTATCGGTAGTAACTACATCACATCAATGGTATATTGGATGAAGGCTAACCGTACAGACGGATGCATCGCAATGGACGCATTCAACGTACATACATATTTCGGTAAATACTTCACACTTAACGGACAACAAATTTGTGTTGGTGTAAGCCCTGAGGAATTCGGACTTATCGATGCAATGGCAACACTCGTTGAGTTCAGAGATAAGTACTATCCAAACGTTGAGGTATGGATTACTGAGTTTGGTTGGGATACAAACCAAAGCTATGAAACAATGACATCTGCTCACGCTTATGGCGAATACAGCGGACGTGAGGTTCAAGCTATGTGGCTTGCAAGAGCATACCTTGCACTTGCTGCTGCCGGCGTTGATAAGGCTACTATGTACATGGTAGAGGACATGGCTGATGACAGATTTACATACGGTAAGTACGGTACTTGTGGTGTTTACGGTCCACAAGTAATTGATACATACGATGAAACAACAGGTAAGCTTATCGACCACAAGATGACAGGTAAGATGATACCAAAGGAATCATACTACATTCTCTACACAATGAAGAGAGCTTTAGGAGAGATGAGATTCCAAAGAGAGCTTTCATCAGGTAATGATGATGTATGGATTTACGAGTTTGCTGATGAAAACGGCAACTACGGTTACGCTCTCTGGTGCCCAACATCAGACGGAACTAAGGTTGAGGGCTACAAGCTCTATGTTGGCGACACAACAAAGAAGATTACAGAAATCTCTAACAGATTTGAAGACCACAGAGCAGTTAGAACTGAGTACGGTCAAGTTCTTGAAGAGCATACATACACAATCAGCGGCGACGATGTAAATCTTGTTGCGGAAAACGGATATGTTTCAGTTGACGTATCTGAAAACCCAATCTATGTTATCATCGGTAACGCAGCTGACAAGTACACAGCTGAACAAGAAGAGGCTGCTAGAAAGCCACAATAATCACTAAAAATTATAAGCACGGAATTTCAATTCCGTGCTTTATTTTTTAGTGTAGTGGTCAGTGGCTAGTGGTCAGTGGTCAGTGGTCAGTGGTGGGCGACGGCTTATTTGCATGGAACACTAAACCTCGTTTGAGACATAGGCTCAGCTTCATTTTGCAAAGCCAACTTCATTTGACCGTAGGACAACATCGTTTCATCAGATATCCCCGTTAAGTCAAATCTGCTATCTGCTAACTGCTAACCGCTAACTGCTGTAAAATCAAGATTTTCTTGATTTTACAATTAAAAAGCAAGGCTTAATATATTCCTTGACAATATCGGGATAGATTTTAATTGCTTCCTCGCTTGGTAGCGGCTCGCAAACTGTGTCGATTATAAAGCCTGCTTTTGCAAGCGATGTGATTATATTTCCCATTGTGCGATGATATTTTATAACATCATCAACAAACCATTTTATGTGGCGTATGCCAATTTCGTTATAGCTTGACATGGTATATGAAATTCTCTTTCCGTTTTCATCACGGTTATAATGTCCCTTGCCATCAATAGTCGCGGTGGAAATAGGATGCTCCTGAGAAAAGAGAAGTGTTCCACCATCGTTTAAGCTGTCGTACATTTTCTTGGCAAGGCTTTCAAAGTCCTCTATATAGTGAAAAGCAAGGGAGCTATATATTAAATCAAATTTCTTTCCTAGCTTATAGGTATCTGTCATGCTCATATTTAGATATTCAATATCATTATGAGCATTTTCTTTTCTTGCAATATCAAGCATTTTTTCTGAAATATCAATGCCCACCACGCTAGCCGCGCCTCTATTTATAAACTCCATGCAGTTATGACCGTAACCGCAGCCAAGGTCAAGAACGCTTTTTCCTTGAATCTGTGGAAGCAGCTTTTCCATAGCCGGCTGTTCAAGTAAAGCGTTTAGGTTTATTTCGCCATTTCTTAGCTCAATGTAGCTATTAAAAAATTCCTCATTGTCAAAAATATTTTGCTTTTCTGCCATTTTCTTATCCATAACTCCACCTCACTTTGTTTACTACATTAAGTATATCATAAGTGAAATAAAAGTCAATGAAAATATTTCCGTTCTGTTGCTTTTACAGTAAATTTATGATACAATAGATATGTGCATTTTAGCATACTAAAATACTTTTGGAGATTATAATGAAGCAGGTTGAAAAGAAATATAGATGCGTTCCCTTTTGGTCATGGAATGACACTTTAAAGGCTGATGAATTAGTCAAGCAGGTTGAGTGGATGAATGAAAACGGTGTAGGCGGTTTTTTCATGCATGCAAGAGGGGGACTTAAAAGCGAATATTTAGGGAAGAATTGGTTTGACTGTATCAAAGCATGCTCCGAAAAAGCCAAGGAGCTTGGTATGGAAGCATACGCCTATGATGAAAACGGCTGGCCAAGTGGCTTCGTTGGCGGTAAGCTCCTTGAGGAAATAGAAAATCATGATAAATACCTAACCTATGAAATCGGCAAGTACGATGAAAACGCCTTGGTATCCTACGAAATTAAGGGACAATGCCTTGTTAGAACAAATGAAAATAAGGATAACTGCCTAAATGTATATGAGCATTATTCCGCTTCTAACGCCGATATTTTAAACCCTGAGGTGGTTGATAAATTTATAGAGCTTACCCACAAGGAATATGCTGACAGAGATACCTATAATTTAAAGGGCTTCTTTACCGATGAGCCTCAGTATCAAAGATGGGGCTTCCCATATACTAAAATGATACCGAAATACTTTAAAGAGGTATATAACGAGGATGTTTTAGACAAGCTTGGCTTGCTATTCCTTGAAAAGCGTGGCTATCGCGAATTTCGCTATAAATTTTGGAAAGCAATGCAAACCTTAATGCTTGAAAACTTTGGCAAAAAAATTTACGATTGGTGTAATGAGCGCGGCTATAAGCTAACAGGCCACTATATTGAGGAAGGCTGTCTATGCGGTCAAATGGAATGCTGCGCAGGAATTATGCCATTTTACGAATACGAGCATATACCCGGAATTGACTATTTAGGCGCTTGGCTTGGAAACGAGCTTTCAGGTAAGCAATGCTCAAGCGTTGGCGCTCAGCTTGGCAAAAGACAAATTTTAACGGAAACATTTGCAGGCTGTGGCTGGAATGTAACTCCCATGACACTTAAGAAAATCGCAGAGCTTCAATATGTAAGCGGCGTAAATTTAATGTGTCAGCATTTGCTCCCCTATAAGGAGCAGGGACAAAGAAAGAGAGATTACCCTGCACATTTTTCAAAGGTAAACCCATGGATAGAAAAGAGCTTTAAGGACTTTAACGATTATTTTTCATATCTTGGTAAGACACTAGCAGAAAGCGATGAGGTTGTTCGCGTTGGCGTTTTACATCCTATAAGAAGCGCGTATTTTGACTATAAGCGCTTCCCAACTACTGACTGGCACGGTCTTGGCGACCTTGAAAGAGCGCTTGATGGTCTTTTAAATAAGCTATGTAATTTAGGCATCGGACATCATTTAATTGATGAAACGCTCCTTGCAAAATACGGCAAGGTAGATGGTAAAAAGCTAATTTTAGGTAAATGCCAATACGATTATATTATCATTCCTAAAATCTATACAATGGATAAAACAACCGAGGAGCTTTTAAGAGAGTATGTGTTTAACGGCGGCAAGGTGCTTTTAACCGATAAAAAGCCAACCTTCCTAGAGGGCAAAAGATATAACTATAATTACCTTCGTTCAAACACCTCATTTGATGAAATTATAGACACAGAGATTGTTAAAATCACAAATAACGATAATGTTCGCATTACATATAGAAAAGACCAAGAAGGCAGAGAATTTATATACTGCGTAAATCTTGGCAAGGAGATAACCGTAAAATTTGATATTAAAAATTGCACCTCATTTGAAAGCTACGATATTTTTAACGACACATGGTCGGTTATTCCAACAGATGTTCATTTTTATGAGGGACAAAGCTATCTGCTTTACATATCAAACAAAAAGCCTAATAAGAAAAAGGAGCTTACTCCCCTTTATCTAAAGGGAAAAATGGATATTGTAGGCAAGGCTGATAACTATATCACTCTTGATACGGTATCATATTCCTTTGATGGCAAGGAGTTTACCGAGCCACGCTACCATATGTGCGCATTCAGCGAGCTTCTTGATAAGAGATACGAGGGTAAGCTATACTTAAAATATACGGTAAATATAAACACACTCCCCACAAAATGTCAGCTTTTATGTGAAAATACTCAGCTTGAAAAGCTATATGTAAACGGCAGGGAAGCAACTGAAAAAGCAAGCTCTGATTTTGATGTAACAGAGCTTTGCTATGATATAAAATGCTTACTGAAAACAGGCGTAAACGAAATAATAATGGAAGTAAACTACTTCCAAGGCGAAAATGTTTATTATGCATTATTTGGGGAGAATGTAACGGAAAGCTTAAAAAATTGTCTTGCATACGATAGCGATATTGAGCCTATCTATTTACGAGGGGATTTTGGTGTTTATGGCGATTTTGAAAATCATCAAAAGCCAAATGTAATCCTAGGAGATAACCTCTATCTTGACACACAAAAAACTCAGGTTGAAAATCTAATTTTAGACGGCTTCCCATTCTTTAAGGGCGATATAACTCTAAAGCAAGAAATCAGCCTTGACAATACTGACTATGAGCTAGTATTGCCAAATGAAATTTTAACGGTAGATGTGTCTGTAAATGGTAATTTTGTAGGCAAAATGATGTTTACAAATCGTCTTGATTTATCAAACTACTTAAATGTAGGCGTAAACGAAATTACTCTTACTGTAACCTACGGACTTCGTAACCTCTTAGGTCCATTCCATACAAACGAGGGCGAGCCTAACTTCGTAGGCCCTGACACCTTTGAGCGCTTCGGCTCTTGGAATGAGGGCAAGAGCAAAAATTATAATCCTAAGTACGCTTTCAAAAGAGGAATAATATAACAAGAAAATCACTCTGCAATCGCAGAGTGATTTCTCTTTATATACCGTATGAATTGTAGCTTATATATGCAAATTGATTATTTACAACTTGATTTGTCTGTAAATAGTCAACGGATACGGTGTTTCCGTCCTTATCTGTAATATGCACATATGAAGCCATAAGAAGCATAGCGTCCTTGTGCGCTTCTGTTGTAAAGCCTGAAATTCTAAGCTCGTAGGTTGCGTACTCAATTTCGCTACCCACAGGAGCCTTGATTACTGCGCCATTTTCAAGAGAAATTGCATCTCCGTTTTTATCAAGGGGAGCGTTTGCGCCAATGATAGACTGAGCTGCTGCCACAATACCAAAATTAACGGTATTGCCTGAAATTCTCTCATAATCTGCAATAGCATCATAATTTGCGCTGAAGCCAATGTAGATTTCAATATCTCCGTTTACAGGAATTGAAATTCCCTCAAACTTAAATAATGGCTCAGTAGCTATACTTTCAACCTTACCACATCTTGTGCATTGACCTGTAAGAGTACCGCTTTCAAGAAAGCTTTCGTAGGAAATTGTCGCATTCTCAAAGCTTACATTGTGTGAGGTGTAAATCACTTCCTTAGCTGTGTCAAGGAAAAATCTGATGTATGAGTCAGGCGCAATATCATCAAAAACAGTAGCGCCGTTTGCAATAGCTTGCTTATTTGCCTCGTTTGATAAAACGATACATTTAAGGGATGTATATTCGCTTCTTGAATCGCGACCAAGCTCAAAATAGAATGGACCAAATGATGTTGTTGCGATGGATGAAACATCACTCTTAAATTCAATATATTCAAGTCTTGGATCGCCCAAGCCCGTTTCACTTGCCCTTACGCTAAACGCTTGAGTTTCGATTCTTTCAACATTTTCTCCAAAAACAAGACTTGTAACGAAGGTTGTGGCATTGTTAAATGCACTTTGCTTTATTACTCGTGCATTGATAATAAGCTCTCCGCGAAATGCTTGTCTTGTGCCGTTAAACGCATCGCCTTCAATAACTTCAAGCTTTGCAGTAGGGAAGTTTTTGACTTCCTTTAATTTTGAAGCGTTTGATGCAAAGCAATAGGGAATGGCGGTTAACTGTGAGTTTTCGCCAAAGTCAATTCCTCTTAATTGCTCAACGCATTGATTCATATCATGAGTTTTTGTCATTGTGCCAGGGAATGAAACATATCCACAAACATTCTTAAAGTATTTGTTTGTCTTAATTGATGAGTTTACATTAACATAGGTAATTAAATTTTCGCCCATGTAAGCAGGAAAGACAAACTTAGTTAAGTATGTTGTGCCGATACCGCTTGTAATACCTAAGCTTGCAAGGGATTTTTCAATTTCATCAGCATTGAGATTATCAAGAGTATCGCCGCTTCCTGTATAATATTTTTCATCATCAAATACGATAAAGTGAGTTACAGTATCGCCGTTCCAAAGTAAGTTTTCGGGAATTGGCTCTAAATATGCTTCCTTTGCACTTGCAACAATTACAAGAGAGCATAAAGCTAAAACCACGAAAAATACTGATAAAAGTAGTTTTTTCATAAATTTCTCCTTAAAATAAAATCGTGCTATGAAAAAATTATAGCACGAAGATATTTATTTGTCAATTAAAATAATAACAAAATACATTCAATTATAAAAGCAGATAAGCAAGAAATAATAGCAACAAATGTAAGTCCCTTGCCTTTATATGCAAATATACCGCCCACAATTAAGCCAAAAATACTTGAAATAACGTGCCCTGTGGCTGTAAAAGCATATGGAATTGTCATAGATGCAAGAACTGCAAAGGGAATATAATGCAAAAATGACCTTACATATTTATTTGTAATTTCCCTTTTAACTGCCACAAATGGAACGGCTCTTATAAGATACGTTGAGCCTGACAAAATCAAAAGATAAATCAAAAAATCACTCATTTATGCACACTCCCCCTCGTTTTTATCTTGAATAGGGAACGTAAATGCTCCTATAAGAGACGCTATAACTGCGCTTATGCTTATTGAAATACCTGTTGGTATTTGGTTTATGTAAGGCACATAATGTAAAATACAGCTTATAAATACTGCAATTACTATTACAATAACGATAGGCTTTGATTTTTTTGCAGGGGGAATAACTATTGCCAAAAACATACCGTAAATTGCAATGCAAAGGGAATTCATTACAATAGGCGGAAGCACGTTGCCAATTAAGCTGCCAAAAAGAGTGCCAAGCGTCCAGCCAATCCATGGCGCGGTTGATAAGCCTAAAAATAGCTTGGCGGAAGCGTCCTTTTCCTGTGAGGCTACTGCAAAAATTTCATCGGTTATAAAAAAGCCAAGAAGCCATCTTTTTATGCCGCGGAATTTTTTTGAAACTGTTTGCGTTAGTGAAACGGACATAAAGGAATACCTTACATTGATAGTTAACTGTGAAATCAGCATTGTAATATACTGCCCGGGATTTACCATTACCTGTATGCCTGCCAGCTGACCTGCTGAGGTTAGCGTAAGCATGGATATTAAAACTGCTTGATACCAATAAAAGCCGTATGAAACTGCCATAATACCAAAGGTAAAGGATACGGATAAATATCCAATGCCAATAGGTACGCCTAATTTTAGTCCTCGTAAAAAGTCCTTCATTTTTTTGCCCTTCTAAAAATTTATGTTAGCATTATAGCACAATATAGAATACATTTCAACATAATTTCAAATAAAAAATAATTAAAAATTCCAAAGGAAGCTTGATAAAAAATAGACACATCTAACTGAAAAAACCGCAAGATGTGTCTATAAAAGCTATTTTATGTATTCAAATGTGTCAATTTTAGTAATACCTATTTTCTTTAGCAAGCTAACAGCGCCTTATATCTTTTTTGTTATTCATTAAGTTGCTCTGCGGTATGGCTTGCCGTGTCCCTCACGCTCAATTATCTTGTCCGACTCCAGCTTGCTAAGAGCTTTTGCAGTACGCTTAAAGCGCCAGCCTAATTTTCGCTGAATTGTGGCAATATAAAACGTTTCAAAGCATTTGACGGCTTCTAGCGCTTCGTTAACGTCTAATTGTTCCCTTTCCCGTTTTGCTTTAGCAACGGTCATAAATTTATCAATTTCTTCAATTAACTCAAATAAATCCTTGCTCATATGTATCTCCCACTATAATTTTCTGTTAACAGTATATCATAGTGAGAAAATAGCTATTTGAAAGTATTCCATTTATGACAGTTTGTTTCTTTTTATGGTAGGAATATTGTCAACTAAAATTTGCATTTCACGCTTGGTTTTAACGCTTCTTGCCTTTGAAATGATTTCATTTTGCTCATTATCATCTAAGGACAAAAAAGCGTTAAATGAGCTTACGTTATGAGCAAGCGCCATAGAAAATCCAATAGGAAAGCTGCCTTCTGTATCCATTTTCTTTTCTCCTAAAAAGTGTCGTTACTAATATTATAAGCACACTCCCTTAAAATAATATCTACCAAAAAATGTTCATCTTGACAAATTTTAAAAAAATGATATAATAATAGCGAACTAATCTGGGCGGTTGCGCCATAGAATGCCGAAAGGTACTATGGTGAAAAAAGTCCTAAAGCCTCCCTTGACAGTTAAGGGAGGGG
>JBGVPY010000025.1:0-5539 GCA_045127235.1 Eubacteriales bacterium | reverse complement strand
AATCGGAAAATCGCTTCATCGGGATGCGGCGAGTTTTCTTTGTACACGCTCTGCGGTCCACCTGTAAAAATGATTCCGATAGGATTAAACTCTTTGATTGCTTGAATGCTTACCGTATGCGGTTTAACTTCCGAATAAACGTTACACTCCCGCACCCGTCTTGCGATAAGTTCATCGTATTGCCCACCAAAATTTAAAATTAAAACTTTTTGATTTACCACGGATTTTTCTCCTTATAAGTCAATCTCCACTTTACTCCTTTCAAGTCCATACAATATAGGCTTGATTGTTTTAATATATTCTTCAACCTGCTCTACACATCTACCGATATATAATTGGGGGTTCAGCAATGCTTTAAGTTCATTTTCTACTATTCCGATTTCTTGTTCTTTAGCAAGTCTAGAAAGCAAATCACACTCCGCCCCTTCTTTCATTCTTGTCGTTGCCTCCATTGAACACTTGCGGATAATTTCGTGAATTTTTTGTCTATCACCTCCACGTTTCACCGCTTCCATCATGAGATTTTCGGTTGCAATAAACGGAATATATTCTTTTACGACTTTTTCAATAATTTTTTCATTAACTCTAATTCCGTCTGTAACGTTGTGGCATAGTCTTAAAATTGCGTCAGCACATAAAAAGCCTTCAGGTAAAGCTAAACGACGGTTTGCGGAATCGTCAAGCGTTCTCTCTAACCACTGGGTAGATGCCGTAATATGCGCATTCAATGCGTCCGTTATCAAATATCTTGAAAGGGAACAAATTCGTTCGCTTCTCATAGGATTTCGCTTATATGCCATTGCCGATGAGCCGATTTGGTTTTTCTCAAAGGGTTCTTCAATTTGTCTATCATGTTGCAAAAGTCTTATATCATTAGCCATACGATACGCGCTTTGTGCAATAGACGACAAACAATTTAATATTCTGCTATCAACCTTTCTTGGATAAGTTTGACCACACACATCAAAGCACTCAGTAAAGCCAAATGCATTACTAATTTTCTTATTCATCTCATCAATTTTTATCGTATCACCATTAAACAAATCAACGAAACTTGCTTCTGTTCCCGTAGTTCCTCGACTACCTAAAAATTTGATATTTCTCAACACAAAATCTATTTCTTCAATATCCGATACAAAATCCTGTAACCAAAGAGTTGCTCTCTTCCCAACCGTTACAAGTTGAGCTGGTTGATAATGCGTATAACCAAGCGTTGGAACTTCTTTATACTTTTCGGCAAAATCACAAAGATTAGCAATTACTTTTAAAAGTTCGCCTCGAATATAAGTAAGTGCATCACGGTAAAGTATAAGATCGGCGTTATCAGTAACAAAGCAGCTCGTTGCACCTAAATGAATAATACCCGCTGCACTCGGTGCTACTTTTCCAAACGCATAGACGTGCGCCATCACGTCGTGGCGAACTTCCTTTTCTCTTTCGCTTACACACTCATAATCAATATCGTCAATATGATTTTGCATTTCTTTTATTTGTTCATCGGTAATCGGTATACCCAATTCTTTTTCTGCTTTTGCAAGGGCAACCCAAAGTTTACGCCAAGTTTTATATCGCGTATCTGAAGAAAACAACTCCTTCATATACTCTGATGCGTATCTGCTTGATAATGGTGATTCGTAAATATTTGTCATTGTAAGAAAACTCCTTTGCCTTCCTGTTTTATTTTCTGATAATTATACTGTTTCTTTCTGGTCCTACTGAAATATAGGTTATAGGACAACGAATTGCCTTCTCTATTATAAGAATATAATTTTTTGCTTCTTTCGGTAAATCTTCCCATTTTTTAATAGAAGAAATATCGCACTTCCATCCGTCAACGTATTCTATTTTGGGTTTTGCATATTTCAACATCGCAGGGAAAGGAAACTCATCCGTTTCTTTTCCGTTTATTATATACTTGGTGCAAACGGGAATTTTATCAAGATAACTCAAAACATCCAATTTCGTTAGCGCGATTTCTGTCGCGGATTGGACATCCACCCCGTAACGTGTTGCAACCAAATCAATTGCGCCAACCCTTCTAGCTCTCCCCGTTTTTGCACCAAACTCCACTCCTGCATTTCTCAATGCCTCAGCTTCTTTGTCAAATATTTCCGCAACAAATGGACCTTCTCCTACGCAAGTTGAATACGCTTTTACCACACCAACTATATCGTTAATTTTTGTCGATGGCATCCCTGATCCAATCGATGCATAAGCCGCAGTTGTATTCGAAGATGTCGTATAGGGATAAATACCGTAATCAAGATCTCGCAGCGCACCAAGTTGTGCTTCAAATAAAATATTTTTTCCTTCCCTTTGTGCTGTTTTAAGATATTTACCAGTATCGCATATATAAGGCTTTATCCTTTCACAGTATCTTTCAAGCCATTCATCAATTATTCTCATCGTATAAGGTCGAGCGTTATATACCTTTGTTAATGTTAAATTTTTCCATTCAAGTAAATCTTTCAAGTGTTCTCTTAACTCGTTTGAATAAAAGAGTTCACCCGCCATAATTGTCTTTTTTTGATATTTATCCGAATAAAACGGCGCAATTCCTTGCTTGGTTGAACCGTATTTTTTATTAGCCAATCGTTCTTCCTCTAAAGCATCTATATCTCTATGCCATGGCAACAATAGTGACGCCCTATCGCTAATTTTCAAATTTCCCGAAGTAATTACAACACCTTTTTTCGTCGTTTCTTCTATTTCTTTCCATAAATTTTCCGGATCGAGCGCAACGCCATTTCCTAAAACGTTGACCACGCCCTGTCTGAAAATCCCCGACGGCAACAAATGAAGAGCAAATTTACCATATTCGTTTATTACGGTATGCCCCGCATTGCCACCACCTTGAAATCTAACAACAATATCATATTTTTCGGTCAACAAATCGACCATTCTTCCTTTCCCCTCGTCGCCCCAATTAACTCCGACTATTGCACAATTTGACATAATCGCTCCTTATTGTTATTTCTTTCCAAAAATTCTTTTAAATACTTCTTGATATGCTTCTTCTACATTTCCCAAATCCCTGCGGAAACGGTCTTTGTCCAATTTCTCATTCGTGTTGACATCCCACAGCCTACAAGTATCGGGAGAAATTTCATCCGCAAGAATGATATCTCCGTGAAATCTACCAAACTCGATCTTAAAATCAATAAGTTTAAGATTTACATTTAAGAACATTCTTTTAAGAATCTCATTGACTTTGAATGCATACTTTTTAATCGTTTCAATTTCCTGTTCCGTTGCCAATCCTAATGCTTTGGCATAGGAATCGTTAATAAAAGGGTCTCCTAATGTGTCGTTCTTATAAGAAAACTCTATAGTGGGTTCCGCTAAAACAGTTCCTTCAGCTACCCCTAAGCGTTTTGAGAAACTGCCTGCCGAAATGTTTCTTACAATCACTTCAAGAGGAACTATTTCCACTCTTTTTACAGCAGTTTCTCGCCCATTCAACTCTTTGATGTAATGCGTAGGAATTCCCTCCTTTTCTAATACTTGAAAAAGATAATTGCTCATTCGGTTATTTATTTCACCCTTTCCGGCAATTATCCCCTTCTTTTCACCGTTAAAAGCGGTTGCCGAATCTTTATAAGATACAACTAAAATATCTTTATCTTCAGTTGTATACACTTTTTTCGCTTTTCCTTCATAAAGTTGGCTTATTTTTTCCATGGCAGAATCCTCCAAAAATTAATTTTTTTCTATGTATAGAGCGCAAAAAAAAGGCAATGGTACTCTAATGTTTCACACATTAAAGACGCCATTGCCTTTATCTTTTATTTAATTTTCGCTACCTGTGCGAATAAAAAAGAAACAAATCGGTCAAATATTAACCAAAAGACTCCTTTGCCTTTTTTACTTTTCTATTATATTACTTTCATAAGCAAATGTCAATCGCATTGATTGTATTTTTCTAAAATAAATTTAAGCACTTCCAACTTTTTTGTATTGAAAGTGCTTTTTTATATTTTACTGACCACTTGCACCATAGTTTGATAAAACTCTTGCAGACGGATCGTTAACGTTACAGCCGTTCCATGCTTTATTCGGCATCCAAAAATCCACTATCATATGGCTTTGATTTGGATAATATTTTTCAAATATTTCCCTATATAAAAGTGATTCTTTGGTAAAAGGCGTTGCGTGCTTATATTTTTTTACTTTTTCTTTAAAATCACGGTCGGAATAATAACCGTTCGCAAATTCCTTCAAGTAATCCACCATGGAATGTCCTACAGCATCGGAAAAAGCAGCTTTTTCACGATACAAAATATCGTGGGGTAAATATTCCCCTTCAAATGCGTATCTTAATAGATATTTACCTTTGCCGTATTTGTTCATTTTCTTTTCAGGATCTATCGCCATAACGTATTTAACAAAATCCAAATCCCCGAACGGTACTCTTGCTTCCAACGAGTTTACAGAAATGCACCTATCAGCACGCAATACGTCGTACATATGCAACTCTTTTATTCTCTTCACTGATTCTTTTTGAAATTCTTCGGAACTCGGAGCAAAGTCCGTGTATTTATACCCGAAAAGTTCATCCGATATCTCCCCTGTTAAAAGCACTCTTATATCCGTTTTCTCGTGAATAGCTTTACAAAGCAAATACATACCAATACTTGCTCTGATTGTCGTTATGTCGTAAGTACCGAGTAGATAAACAACATCTTCTAACGCTTGTAAAACGTCTTGTTTTGTGATGATAACCTCCGTATGCTCGCTGCCGATATAATCTGCTACTTCCCTGGCATATTTCAAATCTATAGCATCTTCACTCATACCAATAGCAAACGTTTTAATAGGCTCTTTACTCTTTTTTTGTGCAATAGCGCAAACAAGAGAAGAATCCAACCCTCCCGACAATAAAAATCCTACCTTTGCATCGGCGACAAGCCGTTTTTCAACGCCTGAAATAAGTTTCTCTTTGATGTTTTTGCAAACAGTTTCCAAGTCATCATAACAGTATTTATCAACTTTGGTAACGTCGTTATAACATACGAATTTACCGTCTTTATAATAATGTCCTGGCGGAAACGGCATAATTTTGTCAACCAAACCGACGAGATTCTTTGGCTCACTCGCAAATATAATTACTTTTTTATCGTTATAACCGTAATAGAGAGGTCTAATACCTATCGGATCTCTTGCTGCAATATATTCTTTACTTTTGCCGTCATAAATAATACACGCAAACTCAGCGTCTAACATTTTGAACGCTTCTACTCCGTATTCACGGTATAACGGAAGGATTATTTCACAATCCGATTCACTCTTAAAGGAATATCCTTTTTTAATCAGTTGTTCTTTCAACTTATCGAATCCGTAAATTTCACCGTTACATACTGCGTAGTTTCCGCCCATTTCAAACGGTTGCATACCCTCGGGAGTGAGTCCCATAATTGCAAGTCTGTGAAACCCAAGCAAACCCTTACCTGTATCGACAACCTTCGTATCGTCAGGTCCACGAGAAACCGTTTTGGAAAAACCGTCCAAAAAAGTAGAATAAGTGGCACCGCTTCCGCAA
>JBGVPY010000024.1:0-1745 GCA_045127235.1 Eubacteriales bacterium | reverse complement strand
CATAAAGGAAGGGGAAGTCGCAATGGTTTCAGAAATGTTTTGAAGGTTTCTATCGGTTTTATCTTTTTCAAACTTAATGTTTGTAACAATGCCGATAATTGCAAGAATAATTGTCAGAGATACAACTAATATAATCTGCGTAGCTGAAATTTTTCTTTGTATTTGGCTTAAAGAATTTTGCGATTTTTTCGGCATTGCAATTTACTCCTTTGTTCGACTGACAATATTATAGCATTTTATAAGTAAAAACTCAATTTATTTTTCTTTCATAAATACTTTCGTAAGTAAAATAAATGGAAAAATCAAAAATTCATTTATAAAATTTTTCTGTGGGTTCATTTCAAAAATATAGCTGTATAATGAAAGCGTAGAAAACAAGGAGGCTTATTTTATGGGCGCTATTTTTGAAACAGTTATGTTGGTGTGTTTTGGTTTGTCGTGGCCGATAAATGTGGTGAAGGCGTATAAAACACAAACCACGAAAGGAACGAGTTTACCGTTTATCTTTCTTATTATTGCCGGGTATATTGCCGGAATCACCGCAAAGATTATAACGGAGCAAATTAATTACGTTTTGGTTGTTTACATAATCAATTTGATAATAGTAATGTTGAACGTGGTTGTATATATTAGAAATTATCGTTTGGATAAGAAAAACAATATTATTTAAAGGAGGAGAATTATGGAAAAGGAAATTAGAGATTATCAAAGATTAAATACGATAGCAGAGAAAGGCGGTGTCGTTATTTTCGGAGAGAAAGAAGATAAGGAAATTCCAGTAGGTGAGTTGAAACAATCCTTTAATTTGGATTACTCGGCGTATAACAGAAGTTTCAGCGAATTAAACTTGGATAATGCAATTGAACTATATGATTCGTGTATAATACCTTTACGTCCAGACACGGTGATGATACATATCGGTGGCAGTGAAGAATATTGGAAAGATATTGCAGGATTTGAGCAAAAGTATATTTTGTTAATTAATCATATTCAAGCGGTGAGTAAAAATGTAAGGATTGTGGTTATATCAGTCGATGATGAAGAAAAAAATCGGCATTTGAAGAATATTTCAGATTCTACGCATAGCGAATTTCAAAATCTGTTGAATGTAAAGATGTGGAATCCTTGTGCGACAAAGGAAGTAATCTCTTTTGTTCAATGCATGGGCTTTTACGGTCGTAATCGAAAGGTTTCTTCATACGATTTGGCTAAAATATTCTTTTGCCAAGGCAATTGAAAATAAAAAGAGAGTTATATAGTGTTTGGTTTCATAACTCTCTTTTCATATATTTATTTAATAGTTAGGCGTTTTTGTCTTCGAACTTTATTGATGTGTCTTTCAAAAGTACCGTTGGCAATGAGCTCCGCAACAAGATATTGAATATACGTTGGAACTGTGCAAGAGTGGAACCCAAGTCTTTCTTGAAATATGGGCACGAGTTGCTCGGGAAGAACCATATATCCCACACGAAGAGCTGGTGAAATGGTTTTGGAGAACGTGTTAAGGTAAATGACGTTGTTTAATTTAGTCAAAGCAAAAAGCGTTTCTTCTGGCTTTTTCGATACTGAGAACTCTGATTCAAAATCGTCTTCAATAATATAATGGTTATTCGTTTCAGCCCAAGTAAGATACTCGTGCTTTTTTGATGCAGAGGCGGAAACACCGCTTGGGAAACTACGGTATGGCGAAACGTGCAAAATGTCAGCGTCGCAATCCCATAACTCCGAGCTTATAATTCCGTCTG